>NZ_JBEYCF010000082.1:0-19176 GCF_040632605.1 Streptomyces sp. NPDC019224
CGCCGGTCGGGGCGTTCTGGTGGGGGGGGGGGGGGGGCCTCTTGGGCGGGGCCATCCCAGGCCCGGGGGGGGGGGGGGGGGGGGGCCGCGCCCCCCCCCCGCCCGTTCCGCTCACCGGCGCCCTCGCGCCGCACTCCGGCCCGCCGCGGGCAGCCGGGTGCGGCAGGGCCGGGTGGTTACACGCCTTCGATCCTCGCCAGCTTGCGGCCGGCCTTGAGGTAGACCGTGTCGGCGCCGCTCGTGTCGCCGGCCGCGGCCAGGGCGGTCTTGACGGCCTCGTGGAGGGGACGCGTGACGTCGTCCTCCGAGAGGGTCACCGCCTTCTGGCCCTCCGCGGTCTCGACGACGATCCGGAGGGCGTTCTGCTTGGCGAGCCGGCGCACCGCGGAGGAACTGGCGGCGAACTCCAGGACCTGCGTCAGCACGGCGGCCACCGCCTCGTTCCCGTGGGCGGCCGGGACGACGGGCAGCGACTCGACGTCCCCGAAGCTGCGCTGGGAGAACTGCGCGGTGAAGTGACGGCGGGCGGCCATCGCCGCGTCGAGGCCGTGGACCGCGGAGACGGCCTCACCGGCGAGGACCTTCTTGAGGTCCATCGGGTGCAGGCTCCTGTTCTCGACACGGGCGACGACCGCGTCCACCTCGGCGTCGGTCCACTCGGTCCACGCCTTGAGGTAGGGCACCATCAGCCGGTCCGGGATGGACATGATCTTGCCGAAGATGTCGTCCGCCGTCGCGGTCAGGGCGATGTAGTTGCCCTTGCTCTTGCTCATCTTGGCGCCGCTGCCGTCCGTGCCCTCGATCAGGGGCATGGTGATGACCAGCTGCGGCTTCTGGCCCGCGATCTCCATGACCTTGCGGCCCATCTGCATGTTCAGCAGCTGGTCCACCCCGCCGAGTTCGATGTCGGCGTGGATCTTCTCCGAATCGATCGCCATGACGACGGCGTAGATGAACTCGGACATCGCCAGGCCGTGCCCCTGGGCGAGCCGGGTCCGGAAGTCCTCGCGCTGCAGGGACATGGACACCGGAATCTGCGAAAGGACGCCGATCAGTTCCGGCAGCCGGATGTCCGCGAGCCATTCGCTGTTGCGGCGGAAGTCCGCCCGCTCGAAGTCGAAGAACGGGGAGACCTGGTCCCGGTACGTCGCGAGATTGTTCGCGATGTCCTCGTCCGTCAGCGGCGGGCGCTCGTCGGAGCGCCCGGAGGGGTCGCCGATCTTCGCCGTGATGTCACCGATGATCAGAACGATGTCGTGTCCCATCCGCTGGAACCGACTCAGGATGATCATGGGGACGGTGTGCCCCAGGTGCACGTCGGACGAGGTGGGGTCGATGCCGAGCTTGACCCTCAGCGGCCTTCCCTCCGCCTTGGCGGCCTCGATGGCCGAGGCCAGCGAGGCCTCCGAGGGCAGCACGCCCACGGTCCGGCCGGCGATCAGAGCCGCCTGCTCCTCGGGGCTGAGGTCGGAGAGGTCCAGCTGACGCCTGGCGCCGGTCTCGACCAGGAGCTCCTCCACGGTCGCGTCGGAGGACAGGTCCTGCGCGAGCAGCTCGAGGGTTCGAGCTTCGGATTTACCAAGGCGAGTCATGGGATTCCTATTTTGGATCGAAGTTCCGCTGAAGAGACGAGCGGAGTATACCCGAACGGGCATGGGAGACGGATGAATTACCGGGCCCTCGATCCCTTGGAGCACACCGGAAATCCATGCACCGCGCCTTCTCCGATATCCCTGCCCATTCTTATGGACGCAGCCCTCGCGCATTTCTTTCGGGAGCTTCGTGCGCCACCGCGGTATCCGGAATTCAAGCGTACGCACAACGCGGCCGGCGTCATGCTTTTACGCGGCCACCGCCAGCAGGACGAACGCCGCCAGGGACAGGACCGTGCGGATGCGGTGGAAGGCGTTCCAGCGGGCCTCGAACGCGGCGCGGGCCGCCGTGTCGTCACCGCCCTCGGACTGGGCGAGCGCGGTGTTCAGCGGGATGTTGCCCGCGATCGTGATCAGGTGCGAGAGGACGGCGCAGGCCAGTGCCGCGATCAGCAGGGGCCAGGTCTCCTCCCCCGTCTCCGTGAACACCGGGACGGCCGGGAACGCGATGACGCCGAGGAAGAGCACCAGGAAGACCGGGCCGGGGACCTTCTCGTTGAAGCGGCGCATCGCCGCGGTGAAGCCGCTGTCGGGCAGGACGGCCAGACCGGGCATCACCGCGATGAGGAAGGTCAGCAGGAAACCGGCGTAGAGACCGGTCGTGATCACAGCGAGAGTCAGGAACAGGGAGGCCATGGGGTCATCATGGCCTGGGACGAGCGCCCGCACCGCCGCAATTCGCAGACATGTGCGGCCAGTTCGCCGGAAGCGGGGCGGCCGGCGCGGGCGTACCGCCCGGCCGCCCGGTCCCGGTCAGTCCATCTCGCCCTCTTCCGCACCCGCTCCGGTGTCCCGGCCGCCGCCCTTCAGCCGGTCCGCGCGGCCGATCGCTTCGGCCAGCTTCGTCACCGAGGCGTCCTCGGTGCTCGCGGCCAGCTCCTCGGCCCGGTCGGCGAGTTCACCGAGGCCCGGCGCGCCGGGCAGGCCGGTGCCGCGCAGGTTCTCCGCGAAGTAGGCGGCCACCGCCGTCACCTGGAGGCGGGTGCTCCGGCCGCCCCACAGCTCGCCGGTGATCGCGCCGGTGTCCACCGAGCCGGTCCTCTCGTGCGGGGTGCGGGTCTTCGGGTCGAGCCAGCGCACGGTCGCGGTGGCGACATGGCCGGAGGCACCGTCGCGCAGGCGCACCGCGTACAGGGCGGTGACGGTGTGGCCGGGGCCCACCTCGCCGCCGTCCACGGTGTCGTCGCGGAAGTCGTCGTCGGCGACCTTGCGGTCCTCGTAGCCGATCAGCCTGAACTTCTCGACGGTCTCCGGGTCGAAGGCGACCTGCGCCTTGGCGTCCCGGGCGGTCAGTTCGAGGTGGGCGGGAAGCTGGTCGACGAAGACCTTGCGGGCCTGTTCCTCGTCGGCGATGTACGTGGTGTGGCCGTCGCCCTTGTTGGTCAGCTCCTCCATGAAGGCGTCGCCGTAGTCGCTGCCGACGCCCACCCCGAACAGGGTGATGCCGTACTCGCGGCGGGCCGAGTCGATCCGTTCGAGGACGTCGCCGGCCTCGGTGTCACCGGTGTTGGCCAGGGCGTCGGAGAGCAGGACGACGCGGTTGTTGGCGCCCTCGCGGCGCCCCTCCACCGCCTCCTCGTAGCCGCGCTCCACGCCCGCCCCCACGTTGGTGGACTCGGCGGGTTCCATGGAGTCGACCGCGTCGCGGATCTCGCCCCGGTGGCCGCTCAGCCGGGTCATGGGCAGGACGGTCTTCGCCTCGTCGCTGAAGGTGACCAGGCTGATCGAGTCGTCGTCGCGCAGTTCGTCGGTGAGGATGCCGAGCGAGGTCTTCACCAGGCCGAGGCGGTCGGGCGAGTTCATCGAGCCGGAGACGTCGACCACGAAGGTGAGGGCGGCCGGGGGCCGTCCGGCGGCGGTGGGGGCGGCCTTGGTGGCCAGGCCGACCCGCACCAGCGACCAGTCGCTGTCCGCGGCGTCGGCCCCGGCCCCGTCGACGGAGACCGAGAAACCGTTGCCCGTGGGGCGGTGGTAGCCCTGGCGGAAGCTGTTGACGAACTCCTCGGGCCGTACGGTCTCCGGGCCGGGCAGCCGGCCGTCGGCGAGGGTGCGGCGGGCGTAGCCGTACGAGGCGGTGTCCACGTCCAGCGCGAAGGTGGAGAGGTAGTCGGGCCGGGCGGACTCCTTCAGCCGGTCCGCCTTGTCCCCGCTCCTGGCTCCGTCCTTCGCGTCGTCCGTCGTCCCCCGGGTGTGGTCGGGCGCGGCCGCTCCCGCGCCCCGCTGGTCGGACGAGGCCTTGCTCCCGCCGTCGTTCTCGCCCGAGCAGCCGGTGAGCAGCACGCCGGACGCGAGCAACAGCCCCAGCGTCCCCCGGTACTTCCGTGTGCGGTGTTTCATGCCGTACCCCCTGTGTCGTCACGTCAGCACGTGTGAATGTGACGCGCGAGGGGGCTGTCCGGACCGGACGAGAACATTGCGGAACGATCTCGATGCGGCAACGACGGACGGAAGACCGGCGGAATGTCAAGGTCAGGACACGATGTCCTTACGGCTGAACCCCCGGAAGGCGAAAGCGAACAGGAGCAGGGCATAGGTCACCGATACGGCCGCGCCCTTCGCCATGCCGCCCCACTCGATGGCGGGCTGGAGCGCGTCGGCCCAGGCGAACTGCCAGTGGGCGGGCAGGAAGTCGCGCCAGGAGCCGAGCGCGGTCACGGCGTCGAGCACGTTGCCGACGATGGTCAGCCCCACCGCGCCGCCGACCGCGCCGAGCGGGGCGTCGGTCTTCGTCGACAGCCAGAACGCCAGCCCGGCGGTCACCAGCTGGGACACGAAGACGAACGCCACGACGAGCGCGAGACGCGGCACCGCGTCCCCGGCCGCCAGCGCTCCCCCGGTCGGCAGCTCCAGCGGCCCCCACCCGTACGCCGCCGCGCCCGCCGCGAGCGCGACGAGCGGCAGCAGCACCATCGCGGCGAGGCTGAAGCCCAGCGCGACGACGAGCTTGCTCCACAGCAGCCTGGCCCGGGGCACGGGCGCGGCCAGCAGGTAGCGCAGTGAGGACCAGCTCGCCTCGGAGGCCACGGTGTCGCCGCAGAACAGCGCGACCGGGACGACGAGCAGGAAGCCCGCCGAGACGAACAGACAGGTCGCGGCGAAGTTCGCGGCGGACGCGGTCGCGGTGTCCATGAGCGTGATGCGGTCGCCGCCGTCGGGTCCGCCGTCCGGGGTGCCGCCGATCGCGAACGCGATGATCAGGATGAACGGCAGCGCGGCCAGCACCCCGCCCATGAGCAGGGTGCGGCGCCGGCGCAGCTGCCGTACCGCCTCGACGCGCAGCGGCAGCGTGTGGCGGGCGCGGTAGCCGGGCGCCTCGGGGGCCGTGGCGAGGTCGGCTGCGGTACTCATGCGGGGCCTCCGGAGATCAGGGTGAGGAAGGCGTCCTCCAGGCGGCGGTGCGGTCCGACGCCCGTCAGCGGCACGTCGAGGCGGACCAGCTCGGCGATCAGCTGCGGCGAGGTCGCCCCGTCGAGCCGGACCAGCAGCCCGTGACCGTCGTCGGTGCGGACGGCGGATCCGATGCCCGGCAGGGCGGCGATCTTCTCCACGAGGGGTTCGGTGAGCGGGTCGGCGGCGGTGACCAGGAGCATGTCGCCGGCGCCGGTGATCTCGGCGACCGGGCCCGCCTGGACGAGCCTGCCCCGGTCCATGACGACCAGGTGCGTGCAGGACTGCTCGACCTCGGACAGGAGGTGACTGGAGACGATCACGGTGCGGCCGCCGGCCGCGTACCGGATCATCACGTCCCGCATCTCGCGGATCTGGGGCGGGTCCAGTCCGTTGGTCGGCTCGTCGAGGATGAGGAGGTCCGGCATGCCGAGCATGGCCTGGGCGATGGCGAGCCGCTGGCGCATGCCCTGGGAGTACGTGCGCACGGCGCGGGCCAGGGCGTCGCCGAGGCCGGCGATCTCCAGGGCCTCGTCGATGCGCGCGTCCTCGTCCGGGCGTCCGGTGGCCTTCCAGTACAGCTCCAGGTTGGCGCGGCCGGACAGGTGCGGGAGGAAGCCCGCGCCCTCCACGAAGCAGCCGACCCGGGAGAGCACGGGTGCGCCGGGCCGGATGGCCCGCCCGAAGACGCGGATCTCGCCGGCGTCGGGGGTGATCAGCCCCATGAGCATGCGCAGGGTGGTGGTCTTGCCGGCGCCGTTGGGGCCCAGCAGACCGAGCACCTGGCCCTTCTCGACGCGGAAGGAGAGGTCGCGGACGGCGTACCGGTCCGCCGACTTGGCGTACTTCTTCGACAGGCCGGTGATCTGGAGCGGTACGTCGGCGAGTGCGGGGTCGGGTGCGGGTGTCGCGGTACGGCGGCGGGCGGTGAGCAGCAGGACGGCCGCGATCACCAGGGCGAGGGCCGGCAGCCCCCAGGTCCACCAGGGCAGCGCGGCCGAGGCGGTTTTCAGGCCGGGCGCGGTGGGAAGGGCGAGGGGCCCGTCGAGGGAGACGGTGTACGTGGCCGGCTCGGCCGGGGACGCGTAGCCGAGGTCGGTCGCGGCGAGGACGAGGCGGAGGCGGTGGCCCGCGTCGAGTTCGTGGTCGACGGCGGGCAGCGTCAGCTCGATGGGCCTGCCCTGCTGGGCGGGCGTGATCCGGTAGGGCGCGACGAGCTGGGCGGGCAGCACCTGCCGCTTGCCGTCCGGGGAGACGTCGTACACCTTCCCGAACAGCACCGCGTCGCCGTGGTCGGCCTCGACGGTCACCCGGACCGTGGGGGCGCCGGTGATGCGGCGGGCGGTGGGCAGCGGGGCGGAGTCGAAGCGGGCGTACTGGCCGGGGAAGTCGAGGGAGAGGCCCACGCCGAGGGTGGAGAGCTGGGCGAGCGAGCCGCCGACGCCGGGTACGGCGGAGATCGACGGGGGGTTGGCGCCTGCCGGGTTGGTGACCTTCTGGGTGCGGCCGCGCAGCTCGACGGCCTTGCCGCCGCTGTGCAGGCCCGGGTAGGTGTCGCTGCTCGCGCCCCGGGTGAGGGCGGCGCCGTCCGTGGAGTCGATGCCGCCGGTCCGGGTGACACGGAAGGCGGGGCCGGTGTCGGCGCCCCCTTCCCCCTTCAGGTAGCGGTCGAACCAGGTGCTGATCCTCTTCTGGACCCGGCCGGTCTCCATGTCGCCCCCGTCGTGCCCGCCGGCCGCCCAGTCGACTGATACCGGGGCGCCGTTGGCGGCGATGGCCTTCGCCATGGCGTCGGCCTGGCCGAGCGGGAAGAGGGAGTCGGTCTGGCCCTGCACGATCAGCGCGGGGGCCTTGATGCGGTCGGCGACGGCGCTCGGGGAGCGCTCGGTGAGCAGGGCGCGCGCGGCGGCGTCCGGCTTGCCGCTGACGGCGACCCGTTCGTACAGGTCGCACAGCTCCTTCTCGAAGTTGCCGCAGCCGCCGCCGGAGTTGACGAAGATCCCGGCCCAGAGTTTCTTGAACACCCCGTCCGGGAAGAGCGCGTCGGCGAGGTTCCAGTAGGTGATCTGCGGGGCGATCGCGTCGACGCGCCGGTCGTGGCCGGCGGCGAGGAGCGAGACGGCACCGCCGTAGGACGCCCCCGTGACGCCGACGCGGGGGTCGCCCTCGGCGTCGAGCCGTACCTCGGGGCGGGCGGCGAGCCAGTCGATCAGCCGGGAGACGTCCGCGACCTCGCGGTCGGGCGCGTTGAGCCCGATCTCGCCGCCCGACTCGCCGAAGCCGCGCGCGGACCAGGTGAGGACGGCGTACCCGTCGCGGGCGAGCTGTTCGGCCTCCGCCCGGGTCTCGTCCTTGCTGCCGCCGAATCCGTGGCCGATGAGCACGGCGGGCCGGCGCCCGCCGCCGCCGGCCGTGAAGTAGGAGGTGTCCAGGGACACCCCGTCGACGCGCATCATCCGGTCCTGGCGGTGCACGGCAGGACCGCTGTCGTCGGCCACCGCCGTCCAGGTGCCCGCGCCGGCGAGTACGAGGAGCGCGGCACCGGCCGCCGCCCACCGGCCTCGGGTGCGGGGCAGCAGGCGCCGCCACCGGGACGTACGCGCAACAGGGGTCTCCATGCGTCGACCCTATGCGGCCCACCGCCCCGTCCCGCCTGCCTCCGGGCGGAACTCCCGGGCATCCTCGAGGCGTACGGGACCGGTCCCCGTACTGCGTACGCGGTACGCGCCGGACGGCCCGCGCCCCGGCGGGCGGTGATTCACAGCGTGGGCAGCGGGGTGCCCGGCGGCAGCGGGTACGGCGTCTCGGCGGGCAGCAGCGCGGCCGCGGCCTCCGTCTCGCCCGCCCCGGCGAGCGCGTGGATCTCCCGGGCGAGCGGGGTGACATCGCGGATCGAGACCGTCCACTCGTCCGCGTAACGCCGTGACGCCTCCCCGGCCAGGCCGAGCTGGAGCGAGCGGTACGGGAGCCGGTTGAGGTGGAGGTCGCGCTCGGGGTCCCACTGGACGCGGGCGGGGGCCCGGCGCAGGTCGCGCTGCCAGGTGGCATGGTCCGGGTGCACGTCCCGTTCGTAGTGGGAGAGTTCGGCGTGGCCGAGGGCCCAGTCGAAGCCCTCGCGGGTGATCTCGACGGCGAGGACGGTCTCCTGACCCTCCTTCGTCCCCCAGCCGCAGCGGTACATCATCCACAGGAAGCTCGGCTTGATCCACGTCATGCGGTCGCGTTTCCAGGCGGCCGGGAAACGCCCGTCGCGGGCGGCGGGCAGCCCGAGCGACGGGGTGTACGCCTGGTAGACGGTCACGGTCCCGGCGGTGTGGAGCGCGCGGATCTCGTGCTGGGGCGGGATGGCTGCGGATGCGGTCATGCAGCCATCCCAGCACCGGCTGCGGGGGACGGCGAACGAGTTTCTGCCCGAGCGCTACCGCGCGGCGTGCATCACGCGGACGCCGGACCACACGATGACGTGGTCCCCGGTCGACGCCTTCGCTCCGGAGGTGTCGTTCCCGTAGTAGTTCCACCGCCAGGTGCCCGACTTGGCGGCCTTGACGGTGGTCTTGAGCGCCCCCGTCGAGCTGGACGTCACCTTCTTGACCGTGGTGTACGAGGACGCGCCGTCCGCCTTGAACTGCAGGCTGACCGTGCGGCCCGCGTAGCCCTGGTAGGTGTGGGTGTCCCAGTTGGCCCGGGTGACCTTGCCGGTCACGGTGATGGTCTTGCCCGTGATGACGGGCTCGGGCGCGGCGTTGACGGTGACGCGGGTGGCGCGCTGGACCTGGATGGGGATGTTCACGTCGTCCTTGTCGTAGTCGTCACCCACGTAGGAGATCTCCGCCGCGGTGCGCCAGGCACCGGCGTCCTCGTTCCCGAACTCGAAGTGGCGCGGGTCGATGGTGAGCCATTCCTCGAAGTCGCAGACCCCCTTCGCCACGGGGCGGCAGTCACTGGTGGTGATGCTGTTCCACAGGGAGTCCCCGCCGTCGATTTTTCCCCGGTAGGGGTACACCGTCGGCCCGAAGTCGAAGGTGCGCGTGGTCGTCATCCGGAAGGTTCCGTACACCTCGACCTCCTCCTGGACTCCGATCACGATCGGCTTACCGCCGTTGAGCGATACCCGGGAGAAGGAGGCGCCGCCCTCCGCCGCCCCCGCCGGTGCTGCCGCCATCGCGGTGAACACGGCCACCGCTCCCCCCGCCACCACCGCGTTCCAGATTTTCTTCGCCATATGTGTGCGCTCGCTCTTCCCTTGAGACCTTGACCGTCCGTGGGACCACGCAGGGCAGTTCACGGTTGTACGCCGCACGGCAACGATCCGGTCACGCGCCCGGAGCCCGGAGCCCGGCAACTGCACCTGAAAGCAATGACATTCGTCATGCGGAGGCCGGTACACGCGGCTCTGCCGGGGAGGGGGACCGGCGCGGCAGTCTGTACGTGTCGAGAGCGGGAGCCGCGAGGGCGCCGCCGGAACGGGAGGAACCGACATGAGCAGCCCGGCCGCCACACTCACCGCTCCCGTCGTCGACGCCCCGGCCGGCGCCGCCCCGATCGGGCCCCGCAAGGCCCTCCTGGACAGCCTGACGCCGCTGCTGCTGGACGTCGCGCTGCCGCTCGCCACGTACTACGCGCTGAAGGCGGCGGGGCTCGGCACGTTCGGCGCGCTGGCCTGGAGCAGCGTGGTCCCGGCGGTCCGCACCGTGTGGGGCGCGGTGCGGGAGCGCCGGCTCAACGGCCTCGCCGCGCTGATGGTGTCGGTCAACGCGGTCTCGCTGCTGCTGGGGCTGGTGGCCGGTGACCCGCGGCTGATGCTCCTCAAGGACAGCGGGGTGAGCAGCGTCGTCGGGCTGGCGTTCCTGGTGACGGGGCTGCGGGGACGGCCGATGCTGTCGGCGTGCCTGCGGCCGTGGCTGACCCGGGGCGAGGCCGCCAGGACGGCTGCCTGGGAGCGGCTGTCCGCCGGTTCGCCGGCGTTCCGGCGGGCCGAGACGCGGTTCTCCGCGGTGTGGGGCGGGGCCCTGCTCGCGGAGTGCGCGGTGCGGGCCGTGGGCGCGTACACCGTGCCGGTCGAGACGATGGTGTGGGCCGGGACGGTGCTCATGATCGTCACGATGGTGCTGGCGTTCCTCGTCTCGGGGCGGTTCGGGGTCGTCCCGATGGAGCGGATGATCGCGGCCGAGGCCGGTGCCTCGGAGCGCTGACCGTCCGACAGAACCGCAGGGCCGCTTCCGGGGGGAGCGGCCCTGCGGTTCTGTGCCGTCCCGTGCCGGGTCAGTGGTTCCTGGGGAAGCCCAGGTCCACGCCCGCCGGGGCGTCGGCCGGGTCGGGCCAGCGGGTCGTGGTGACCTTGCCGCGGGTGTAGAAGCGGACGCCGTCGGTGCCGTAGATGTGGTGGTCGCCGAAGAGGGAGTCCTTCCAGCCGCCGAAGGAGTGGTAGCCGACCGGCACCGGGATCGGCACGTTGACGCCGACCATGCCGGCCTCGATCTCCAGCTGGAAGCGGCGGGCCGCGCCGCCGTCGCGGGTGAAGATCGCGGTGCCGTTGCCGTACGGCGAGGCGTTCATGAGGGCGACGCCCTCCTCGTACGTGTCCACGCGCAGCACGCACAGGACCGGGCCGAAGATCTCGTCCCGGTACGCGTCGGAGTCGGTGGAGACGTGGTCGAGGAGCGAGAGGCCGATCCAGTGGCCGTCCTCGAAGCCCTCGACGGTGAATCCGGTGCCGTCCAGGACCACTTCGGCGCCCTGGGCGGCCGCGCCGGTGACGTAGGAGGCGACCTTGTCGCGGTGGGCGGCGGTGATCAGCGGGCCCATCTCGGAGGCCGGGTCGGTGCCGGGGCCGATCCTGATCCTCCCGGCCCGCTCCTTGATCCGGGCGACCAGCTCGTCGCCGGTCGCGCCCACGGCGACGACGGCGGAGATCGCCATGCAGCGCTCCCCCGCCGAGCCGTACGCGGCCGAGACGGCGGCGTCGGCGGCGGCGTCCAGGTCCGCGTCGGGCAGGACCAGCATGTGGTTCTTCGCGCCGCCGAGCGCCTGCACGCGCTTGCCGTTGGCCGACGCGGTGGCGTGGATGTGGCGGGCGACGGGCGTCGAGCCGACGAAGGAGACGGCGGCGACGTCCGGGTGGTTCAGGAGGGCGTCGACGGCGACCCGGTCCCCGTGCAGCACGTTGAGGACGCCGTCCGGCAGCCCGGCCTCGGCGGCCAGCTCGGCGAGCAGGTTGGCGGCGGACGGGTCCTTCTCACTGGGCTTGAGCACGAAGGTGTTGCCGCAGGCGACGGCGAGCGGGAACATCCACATCGGCACCATGGCCGGGAAGTTGAACGGGGTGATCCCCGCGACGACACCGAGCGGCTGACGGATCGAGGAGACGTCGACCCGGTGCGAGACCTGGGTGGACAGCTCGCCCTTGAGCTGCGTCGTGATCCCGCACGCCAGCTCGACGATCTCCAGGCCGCGCGCCACCTCGCCGAGCGCGTCGGAGTGCACCTTGCCGTGCTCGGCGGTGATCAGCGCGGCGATCTCGTCCCGGTGGGCGTCCAGCAGCGCGTGGTAGCGGAACAGGACCGCCGTACGGGCGGACAGCGACGAGTCGCGCCACGCCCGGTACGCGTCCTTCGCGGCGGCCACCGCGGTGTCGGCCTCCTCCGTCGAGGCGAACGCGACCCGGGTGGTGACGGCACCGGTGGCGGGGTCGGTGACCTGGCCGTAGTTGCCCGAGGTGCCCTCGACGGCCTTGCCACCGATCCAGTGGTTCACGGTCTTCATGCTGCGACTCCTTCAGAGGTGACGTCGTCGGCCGGCGCTGTGTCGTTCGTACTCTTTCCGTGCTTCGACCGCCGCGGGGCGGGTGGCCGTCTCGGCCACGGGAACATCCCACCACGCCTGTGCCTCCGGGGGGCCCTGTCCGGCGGCGGGTGTTTCGGTCTCGACGTGCACGCAGACGGGCCGGTTTGCCGCGCGGGCCTCGGCGAGGGCCGCGCGCAGCTCGGCCACCGTCCCGGCGCGCAGGACCCGCATGCCGAGCGAGGCGGCGTTGGCGGCGAGGTCCACGGGGAGCGGGGGGCCGGTGAAGCGGGTGTCGGCGGCGCGGTGGCGGTAGTCCGTTCCGAAGCGTTCGCCGCCGGTGGCCTCGGAGAGCCCGCCGATGGAGGCGTAGCCGTGGTTCTGCAGGACGACGAGCTTGACCGGGACGTTCTCCTGGACGGCGGTGACGATCTCGGTGGGGTTCATGAGGTAGGTGCCGTCGCCGACGAGCGCCCAGACAGGACGGTCCGGGGCCGCCATGCGCACGCCGATCGCGGCCGGGATCTCGTAGCCCATGCAGGAGTACCCGTACTCCACGTGGTACTGGCGCGGGGAGCGGGTCCGCCAGAGTCTGTGCAGGTCGCCGGGGAGGGAGCCGGCCGCGTTGATGAGGATGTCCTCGTCGGTGACCAGCTCGTCCAGGAGACCCAGGACCTGGGTCTGGGTGGGGCGGGCGTCCGGGTCGGGGGTGGCGTACGCGGCGTCGACGCGCCGCTCCCAGCGGGCCTTGGCCTCGGTGTACCCGGCCTCGTACGCCGGGTCCGTGCGGTAAGCGGCCAGGGCCTCGGTGAGGGCTTCGAGGGCGGTGCGGGCGTCGGCGACGAGCGGGAGGGCGGCGAGCTTGTGGGCGTCGAAGCCGGTGAGGTTGACGTTGAGGAAGCGGACGTCCGGGTGGGCGAAGAGGGTCGCGGAGGCGGTGGTGAAGTCGGTGTAGCGGGTGCCGACGCCGATCACGAGGTCGGCGGTGCGGGCGAGGTCGTCGGCGGTGGCGGTGCCGGTGTGGCCGATGCCGCCGACGTCGGCGGGGTGGTCGTGGCGCAGCGAGCCCTTGCCGGCCTGGGTGGAGGCGACGGGGACGCGGGTGGCGGCGGCGAACGCGGCGAGGGCGTCCTCGGCGGCGCTGTGGTGGACCCCGCCGCCCGCGACGACCAGCGGGCGGCGGGCGGCGCGCACCGCCCGTACCGCCCGGTCGAGTTCGTACGGGTCGGGGGCGGGGCGGCGTACGTGCCAGACGCGCTCGGCGAAGAACTCCGCCGGCCAGTCGTACGCCTCGGCCTGCACGTCCTGCGGCAGAGCGAGGGTGACCGCGCCGGTCTCCGCCGGGTCGGCGAGGACCCGCATGGCGTGCAGCGCGGCCGGGATCAGGGCCTCGGGGCGGGTGATCCGGTCGAAGTAGCGGGAGACGGGGCGCAGGCAGTCATTGACGGAGACGTCGCCCGCGTACGGCACCTCCAGCTGCTGGAGGACGGGGTCGGCGGGGCGGGTCGCGAAGGTGTCGCCGGGCAGCAGCAGGACGGGGAGGTGGTTGACGGTGGCGAGGGCGGCGCCGGTGACGAGGTTGGTGGCGCCGGGGCCGATGGAGGTGGTGACGGCGTGGGCGGACAGCCTTCCCGACTGGCGGGCGTGGCCGACGGCCGCGTGCACCATGGCCTGTTCGTTGCGGCCCTGGAGGTAGGGCATGGCGGGGCCGGTCTCCAGGAGCGCCTGGCCGATGCCCGCGACGTTGCCGTGGCCGAAGACGCCCCAGGTGGCGGCGATCAGGCGGTGTCGCCCGCCGTCGCGTTCGGTGTACTGGCGGGCGAGGAAGGCGACGAGCGCCTGGGCGGTGGTGAGGCGGCGGGTGGTGGCCGTCCCGGTCGTCCCGGCTGTCCCGGTCGTCGTGGTCATGCGTGGTCCTCCGGTCCGGGGAACGGCAGGCGGGGGTCGATCGGCTGGGACGGCCAGGTGTCCCGGATCCAGGTGTGGTCGGGGTGGTCGCGGATCAGCCACTCCCGCTTCTCGCCGGGGCCCGCCATGACGTTGAGGTAGTACAGGGTGCGGCCGGGCGGGGCGATGGACGGGCCGTGCCAGCCGTCCGGGACGAGGACCGTGTCGCCGGTGCGGACTTCGGCCAGCACGTCCGCACCGCCGGGGCGGGACGGGGAGACGCGGTGGTAGCCGAGGCCGCCGTCCTCGACCTCGAAGTAGTAGATCTCCTCCAGGACGGATTCCTCGCCGGGGTGGTGCTCGTCGTGTTTGTGCGGCGGGTAGGAGGACCAGTTGCCGCCGGGGGTGAGGACCTCGACGGCGATCAGCCGGTCGCAGTCGAAGGCGTCGGCGGCGGCGAAGTCGTTGACCTGGCGGGAGCAGGCGCCGGAGCCGCGCAGTTCCACGCGTACCTCCGGCGCGGGACCGTAGCGAGCGGGGAGTCGTCGCTCGCACTTCGCTCCTGCCAGGGCGAAGCGGCCTCCGGCGCCGGAGGCGATCTGTGCGCGGGCGTCGCGCGGTACATAGGCGAAGTCGGAAACGCCACTGAACACACTGCTACGGCCCAGCAGTTCAAAGATCTCATCTGAGATGTGCACCGTACAGCTGCCGGTCAACGGCAGTACGATCCACTCGCTCTCCCCGGTGACAAGTGTGTGAACTCCTCCCGGCTCCAGCTCCAGCACTCGTAGGCCGGCCCGCTCCCAGCCGGCCTGTTCCGGCCCGACGTCCAGGGCGTAGGGGCCGTGCGCGGTACGGCCGGCGGGCAGGTGGTACGTGGGGTGCATCGGTTCCTCTCCCATGGTCATTCCCCCTCCCCGTGGGCGGTGACCGCGCCCTCGGCGAGGGCGGCCTCGACCTCGTGCGGGAACGGCATGGCGGAGGAGCAGGCGAGCCGGGCGGCGACGATGGCCCCGGCGGCGTTGGCGTAGCGCATGGTGCGGGCGGTGTCCCAGCCGCTCAGCAGCCCGTGGCAGAGCGCCCCGCCGAACGCGTCGCCCGCGCCGAGGCCGTTGACCACGTCCACGGGGAGCGGCGGCACATCGGCGACGGTCCCGTCCCGGTGGACGGCCAGGACGCCCGCCGGGCCCTGTTTGACGACGGCCAGCTCGACGCCGGCCTCGATGAGGGCCCGGGCCGCGGCGTACGGTTCGCGCTCGCCGGTCGCCACCTCGCACTCGTCGAGGTTGCCGACGGCGACGGTCGCGTACGCCAGGGCCTCGCGGTAGCGGGCGGCCGGGCTCGGCGCCCCGGCGCCGTTCCCCTCGCCGGACGGCCAGAACACCGGGCGCCAGTCGAGGTCGAAGACGGTGATCCCGGAGCGGTCGCGGGCGCGCAGTGCGGCGAGCGTCGCGGTACGGCTCGGCTCGGCGCACAGGCCGGTACCGGTCATCCAGAACACCCGGGTGGCCCGGACCGCTTCCAGGTCCAGCTCGGAGGTGTGGATCTCCAGGTCCGGGGCCTTGGGCTGCCGGTAGAAGTAGAGGGGGAAGTCGTCGGGCGGGAAGACCTCGCAGAAGGTGACCGGGGTCGGATAGGCGGCGACGGGCGTCACCCACCGGTCGTCCACCCCGAACTCCCGCAGCTGTTCGCGCAGGTAAGCGCCGAAGGGGTCCTGGCCGGTGCGGGTCACCACGGCGGTGCGCCGGCCGAGGCGGGCCGCGGCGACGGCGACGTTGGACGGGGAGCCGCCGAGGAACTTCCCGAAAGTATCGACCCGGGCCAGCGGCACACCCGTCCGCAAGGGGTAGAGGTCCACCCCGATCCGCCCCATGGTGATCACGTCGTACGGCTGCTCGGGCATTCAGCGTCCCTTCTGCTGGGCACCGTTCGGGCTACCGGCGGAGGCGGCCGCCTCCGCCGCCGTCTCTTCCCCGTCTGACTCTCCCCTGCGCCCCCGGTCAATCATTTGTTCGGACATAAGGACCTGTCCTTGACACCCGTCTTCCCGCGTGGTGAGGCTTGCGCATGACCTCCTCCTCCCCCTCCGCCCCGGCCCGCATCCGCGTCGGCTCAGCGCCCGACTCGTGGGGGGTGTGGTTCCCCGACGATCCGCGGCAGGTGCCCTGGCGGCGCTTCCTCGACGAGGTCTCCGCCGCGGGGTACGAGTGGATCGAGCTGGGCCCGTACGGCTACCTCCCGACCGATCCGGCCCGCCTCGCGGACGAGACCGGCAGCCGTGGGCTCTCCGTCTCGGCGGGCACCGTTTTCACCGGATTGCACCACGGCCCGGCGGTCTGGGACCGGACCTGGGCGCATGTCGCCGGCATCGCGGCCCTCACCCGGGCGATGGGCGCCGGCCACCTCGTCGTCATCCCCTCCTTCTGGCGCGACGACAGGACGGGCGAGGTGCTGGAGGACCGCACCCTCACCGCCGGTCAGTGGCGCCACCTCGCCTCGCAGACCGAGCGGCTGGCGCGCGAGGTCCGGGACCGCTACGGGCTGCGCGTCGTCGTCCACCCCCACGCCGATACCCACATCGACACCGAGGAGAACGTCAGCCGCTTCCTCGACGCCACCGACCCGGACCTGGTCTCGCTCTGCCTCGACACCGGTCATTACGCGTACTGCGGCGGCGACAGCGTCGAGCTGATCGAGACCTACGGCGAGCGGATCGGCTATCTCCACCTCAAGCAGGTGGACCCGGAGATCCTCGCCGGCGTGGTGGCGGACGAGGTGCCGTTCGGGCCCGCCGTGGCGCGCGGCGTCATGTGCGAACCGCCGGGCGGGGTGCCGGCCCTGGAGCCCGTCCTCGCCGCCGCCCGCCGGCTGGACGTCGACCTGTTCGCCATCGTCGAGCAGGACATGTACCCCTGTCCGCCCGACCGCCCCTTCCCCATCGCCCGCCGCACCCGCGACTACCTCCGCTCCTGCGGGGCGCCGCCCCGGACCGCCTGACGCTTCCGGGCGCCCCGCGCGGACCGGCCGGCCCCGGCAGTGACGTGGGGCCGGTCCGTGCTGTTGTCCCCGGTGAGACCGGGCCCCCGGGCCCGCCCCCACTCACCGCGAGGAGCGACTCACATGTCCCGAATCCCCCTCCCCCCGCGCCGGCCCGCCGGAGCATCGGCCCTTGCCGCCGTGCTCCTGTCCGCCGCCGCCCTGGCTGCCGCCGCGGCCGGGGCCCCGGGGGCCGCCGCGGACGCCGGGAACGCGCCGCCGGCCGGCTCCAGCCCCGTGTGCGCCTTCTACGACGGGGACGGGCTGACCGTCTTCGGCGACCGGGGCGACCGGGCCTTCCAGGTGCAGTGCATGCTGGCCAACCGGCGCTACCTGCCGTGGGACGCGGTCGACGGGACGTTCGGCCTGCGGACCCTGGACGCCGTCCGGCGTTTCCAGGCCGAGCACCCGCCCCTGCTCACCACCGGCGTGGTCGACGCGGCCACCTGGGCCGCGCTCTGGCGCGGCGACGTGCCGGCCGATCCCACGGCGCGACACACCCCGGCAGACTCGCGTCATACCCCCTAGGGGTATAAAATGAGAATCATGGAGGCGTACCGGTGTGCGCCCCTCGCCCCTGTGTGCCCGTCGAAGAGGAGAACACGATGACCGCAGAGACCCAGCTCCCCCAGGCGACCGGCTCCTGCTGCTCGCCCAGCGGTTCCTGCCACGACAGCGCGGGCACGGACGCCGGGCGGACCGGCGTGACCACCGTCTACCAGGTGACCGGCATGACCTGCGGCCACTGCGAGGGCGCCGTCTCCGAGGAGATCTCCGCCCTCGAGGGTGTCACCTCGGTGAAGGCCGTGGCGTCCACCGGGCAGGTGACGGTGGTCTCGCAGGGCCCCCTGACCGACGAGGCCGTACGCGCCGCCGTGGACGAGGCGGGTTACGAGCTCGTCGGCCGCGCCTGACCGTCCCGGAAGCCACCGCGCCCCCGCATCCCACGCACCACTCGCATCACCACTTCGCCGCCGGGCCGGACCGACCAGCAGATACTGGTGGGGTACGGCCCGGTCGGCGTTCCAGGAGTTCGGACATGCACAGCGCATCGGATACGCACAGCGCGACGGAGGCCGACACCCCGGCGGCGGAGCCTTCACAGGCCGAGTTCGTGATCGGCGGCATGACCTGTGCCTCCTGCGCGGCCCGCGTCGAGAAGAAGCTCAACCGGATGGACGGCGTCACCGCCACCGTCAACTACGCCACCGAGAAGGCCCGCGTCCGCTACGACGGCGCCGGCGTCTCCGTACCGGACCTCATCGCCACGGTGGAGAGGACCGGCTACACGGCGAAGCCGGTCCCCCGGCCCGCACCACCGGCCCCTTCGGCCCCCACCACGCCCGCGGCCGCCCGTCCGGGCCCGGAGCGGACACCGGAACCGGAACCCGGCCCGCCGCGACAACCGGAACAGGAACCGGAGCGGCCGCCGCGGCCCGACCCCGCCCCCGACGACACACCTGACCCCGCCCTCACCTCCCTACGGCAGCGGCTCACCGTCTCCGCCGTGCTCGCCGCGCCCGTGGTCGCCCTGGCGATGATCCCGGCGCTCCAGTTCGACAACTGGCAGTGGCTCTCGCTCACCCTCGCCGCGCCCGTCGTCGTCTGGGGCGGCCTGCCCTTCCACCGGGCCGCCTGGACCAATCTGCGGCACGGCGCGGCGACCATGGACACGCTCGTCTCCGTCGGCACCCTCGCCGCCTTCGGCTGGTCGCTCTGGGCGCTGTTCCTCGGTGACGCCGGGATGCCCGGGATGCGGCACGGCTTCGATCCGACGGTCTCCAGGACCGACGGCACGACGACCATCTATCTGGAGGTCGCGGCGGGCGTCGTCACCTTCATCCTGCTGGGCCGCTACCTGGAAGCGAAGTCCAAGCGGAGGGCCGGGGCCGCGCTGCGGGCGCTGATGCACCTGGGCGCCAAGGACGTGGCCCTGCTGCGCGGCGGCGCCGAGGTGCGCGTCCCCGTCGGCCGGCTCGTCGTGGGCGACCGCTTCGCCGTCCGCCCCGGCGAGAAGATCGCCACGGACGGCGTGGTCGTCGAGGGCTCGTCCGCCGTGGACGCCTCCATGCTCACCGGAGAATCCGTCCCCGTGGACGTGGGCGCCGGGGACCAGGTCGCCGGGGCCACCCTCAACGCCGGCGGCCGGCTCGTCGTCGAGGCGACCCGCGTCGGCGCGGACACCCAGCTGGCCCGGATGGCGAAGCTCGTCGAGGACGCGCAGAACGGCAAGGCCGAGGTGCAGCGGCTGGCCGACCGCGTCTCGGCGGTGTTCGTCCCGGCCGTCCTGCTGATCGCCCTCTCCACACTCATCGGCTGGCTGCTGGCCACGGACGACGTGACGGCGGCGTTCACGGCGGCGGTGGCCGTCCTGATCATCGCCTGCCCCTGCGCCCTGGGCCTGGCCACACCCACCGCCCTCATGGTCGGCACC
>NZ_JBEYCF010000083.1:0-18528 GCF_040632605.1 Streptomyces sp. NPDC019224
CGCGTGGCCGGGGTTTTCGTGGGGGGGGGGGGGGCCGCCCGCCCCCCCCCCCTCTCACGCGTCACCCGGTTCAGAGCTTGCGCCACCGGGCGTTCGCGAGGGAGAACAGGCCGAAGGCGACCAGGCCCGCCGCGATGAGGCCCAGCAGCCACGGGCCGGCCGGAGTGGTGCTGAAGGACCGCAGGGTGTCGTCCATGCCCCTGGCCTCGCCGGAGCGTGCCTTCACCGCCGCCGAGACCGCGAAACCTCCCGCGACCGCGAAGACGAGCCCGCGGCTGACACCGCCGAAGACGCCGGTGGTGTCCACGGCCCGGCGCATGGTCCGCGACATGTCGCCCATCCGCAGGTGCTTGTGGAACGTGTGCAGCGCCGCGCGGCCCGCGATCCACAGGCCCGCACAGGCGATGCCCACCCCGGCCGCGCCCACCAGCCAGCGCCCGCCGGGCATGTCCAGCACCCGGGCGGTGACGTCCCGCGAGCGGGCGTCGCCCTGGCCGCTGCCGCTGCCCTTGTCACCGGCGGCGAACATCAGGACCGAGTAGGACACGAAGGCGTAGAAGACGGCGCGTCCGCCCGAGGCCAGCCGCTTGGTCGCCTTGTGCCCGTCCGGGCCCGCCGCGCCGAAGGCCGCCTCGGACAGCCGCCACAGGGCCATGCCCGCCAGCGCGACGCCCAGGACCCAGAGCAGCACATGGCCGAAGGGCTTCTGTGCGATCTCCGCGAGCGCACCGCCCCGGTCCGCCTGCTTTCCGCCGTCGCCGAACGCGATGTGCAGGGCGAGGAAGCCGACCAGGAAGTAGATGACCCCGCGTGCCGCGAACCCCGCCCGGCCGGCCGCCTCCACGGCTGTGCTGTTTCCGGCCTGTCGCGCCTTTCCGTGACTCCTCGAGGCTGCCGCAGAGATATCCATGACACCCGGTTGCCCTGGCTGCGGTCGGGGAAACCGGTGCGCCCCCGCCGCCGGGGCCCTCGACCGGGCGCGCCGACCGCCCCGGCCGGGTACCGGAAGCGCACGTACAGCCGCAACGGGGGCGTCTAACCCCTCGGGGGAGAGTGGGCCTGGAGGGGCTCGGTCCGCCGCCCTTCCGGCTCGTCGACCGTCCCTTCGACCGGAGCCGTATGGGCTTGTACGGTGCCGAAGTCCTGACGCCGAAGACCCTGCGAGGCGCGGCAGGATCCTGCAGGGAGGTTGGCAGGAGGCTGCCGCGCCGGACCCACCCGGCGCCGGTGTCACGGCTGCCAGACTGGCGCGGAGCTGTTCACCCATGACACCCGGCTGTACGAGGCCCGGGTGCCGGGCGGAGTGAGGGAAGACATGATGAGTGCGATCTTCGGCGGGACGCGTGGAATCGTTGCGGGAGCGGCTCTCGTGACCCTCGCACTGACCGGGGCAGCCTGGTCCGTCACCGGAGCCGAGGGCCGGGTGGGCGGTGCGGGGGCCGAGGTGCGGCAGTTGGCCGACTCACCCCTGGACGCCCCGTGCCGTGGCCCGATCAACGGATGGCAGGACAAGCCGCCCGTCAGCTGCACCTGAGCGGGACGGAGCGGCCGCCGGGACCTGGGATCGCCGATGTCCCGGGCGGGTGCGGGAGCCGAGGGCACCTCAGACCCAGCCGCGCTCCCGGGCGAGCAGCGCCGCATGGGCGCGGTTCTCCGCGCCCAGCAGCTGCATCAGATCCGAGATGTGGCGACGATAGGTACGCAGGGCGACGCCCGCCTCCCGCGCGCCGATCTCGTCCTTGCCGACCGTGCACATCAGACGCAGCACCTTCCCCTGGGTCTCTGTGAGTCCCGAACCGCCCGTCTCCTCGCCGCGCTGTTCGAGCAGGGACGTGAGGTCGTCCGCCCCTGCCCAGAGCCGTTCGAAGTTGTTCACGACGGTGGTGACGATTCCCTCCTCCTGTGAACACAGAGCCCCTTTGGCCGTGTTGGCGGGGTCCAGGGGCACCAGTGCGGTGTGGTGGTCGTACACGAGCATCAGTTCGTTCAGTTCGTCGAGCACCCTGATCCGCGCACCCGCCGCGGTGAGTTCCGTGAGATAGGCGCGAGTGGGGCCGTCCTCCAGGGCGGCCCTGCGGATCAGGCTGCGGCAGCTGACGCCGCGACGCAGACAGCGCATGTCCAGCGGCCGGGAGTTTTCGATGTTCTCGGGCGTGAGCGCGTCGTAGGGCTCGGCGGCGAGCACTTCCTCCCGCGCGAAGAAGGCCAACTCGTCGAGGCGCGTACGGATCGCCTCCAGTCCGGTGATCCGCTCGACCGACCGCCGGTCCTCGCCCGAATCGGGCTCGGGTATCTCGCGTCCCAGCGAGTCGAGCAGGGGGCGCAGATGGGTCAGCGACCGGATGTCGTCGTAGAGCTCCTCGAGCCGTTGCTCTGCGAGACGCGCGACCACGAGCTCGGGCTCGCAGGCCCGGGTCACGCCGTCGACGTCCTGAATGATCTTCAGTTCACGCAGCCGCCGGACGGAGCGGCGGGTCGGTTCGGCCTCGTGACGGAGCAGGACGTGGATGTCCTCCACGTCGATGCCGGGGTTGCGGAGCAGGTGCCGGTAAACGTCTTCCTCGATGCTCGACAACCCGAGTACGAGCATTTTGTACTCAGTCAATGAGGGCACTCCGTGTGAACCGTTCGGCCTGGGGCGGCCGAGTGATCTCCAGATCCTCGACGGAGTGTATGAGTGGGGCAAGTACGCGGTAAAGCTTCCGTGGGGCCGGGCCAGGGGCAGAGCGGACACGGGGTGAGAGCCAATGGGGGCAGGGGAGTTGATGGTGGGACGCGCCCCGGCCCGCCGGGAACAGGCCGGCGGGCCGGGGCGGTTCGGCACGGGTGCGGGGCGCGGTGCGTTTCGGACCTGAAGGTCAGACCGCCCAGTTGGAGCAGCTGGAGTGGGCGGACCACTTGTGGCTGCTGATGCTGTTGTTCGCGGAGTAACCAGTGGTGAAGTAGTCGTCGGTCAGGTTCGAGGCGTAGCCCTCGGCCCTGCTGAGACAGATGTACCCGCCGCCGCCCGAACCGGTGCCGTTGTAGAACGCGACCTCGTAGTTGACGCCCTTGTTGAGGATCGATGACGCCCTGTTGGTGTCGGAGCCCTGGAAGCTGCCGGCGGAGTCGCCCCAGTCCAGGTCGTCGCCCTTGGCGTGACCGAGATGTCCGCTGCAGTTGATGCTGTCGTAGGCGTACATGTAGCCGGACAGTGCTGCGGACTTGGCGCTGGCGCAGCCCGCGGCCTCGGCGGCCGAAGCGGGGACGACGGCGCCGAGCGATGCCACGGCGATGGTCGTCAGGGCGATGAGTGCCTTGCGCATGGACAGTTCTCCTTCATCTCAGGTGCTCGGAACGATCCGCGGCCGCTGTGCCGCGGAAATCTTTGGGTGACTTTGAATTCCGGGAGAGCGGACTCACCGGTTCTTGAGATCTCGGGCTCGGGCGAGTGCGGTAAGCCGCATGCGCTGGTAGGCGGAATTCTCCGTGGCGTACTTCTTCAGAAGTTTCGAACGGTACTGGGTCTCCATGTCGCGCGCGATCCGCCCCAGGGATGTCCTGGAGGAGCATCCGGCATCGGTCACCGCGAGTGCGATGTCGAACTCGCGGGCTTCCCGAGAATTCATATGCGCGGTGGCTGCGTCTCGCTTCGCCCCGAGTTCCTCCGGGGAGGAGAAGGGCCTGCCTGCTTCCTCCATGCAGGACGACCAGGCGGCGACCGCCTTTTTCAGCCGATCGGCCGCGAGGATTTCTGGCACATAGATCGGTGTCAGGCTCGTCACGGTCTTCTTGGCCTTGAACCACTTCTCTGCGTCCCCGTAGAGCCGGGTTCGCGTTTCCGCCCAGCAGCCTTTCCTGGGGGTCTCGACGGTGCCGCCGGCGGGTAGTTCGACCCGCACGACGTCGTCGTAGTCGCCGTCGAGGGCCAGGCTGTAGCGGATGCGGTCCTGTTGCGGAAGCGAGTTGGGGTACCGGACGTTGGGGCTCTCCCCGCGTGCCTTCTCCGCCGCTTCGTCGAAGGGCCGGCCGTAGCCGTACTTTTTGGCCCACGCCACGTCGTCGTTCGCGTAGCGGCCGACTCTGCGCGCATCGGCACTCGTCACCGGCTCGACCCAGTACTTGAAACCCCTGTTCTCCATGCACGCCTTGACAAGGATCTGCTCGGCCTTCTCGATTTCCCTCTCCTCGGGCACGGTGAGATCCCGGAGCTTACTGTCCGAAATGGCGACGGTCTCCCCTTTCGGACGCTCCGTGGAGTTCGTCCCGCCACCCGTCCCCGATCCACAGCCCGCAGTGATGCAGGCTGCTGCCGCGACTGCTACGGAGATGGAAACCTTCCGCCTCATGTGATGCGAGCTCCCCTACATCTGATGCGGCGCGCCGACCGCGTTCAATTGCCCTGCAAGTATCGAGGGGGCGAGTATGCGGGCACAGAGTTTTCGGTTCTGCTTAAAAAGCGCAGGAACGCCAGGGGGAGGAAGATGCTTCGTATCCATTTCACCGCCGCGGATCTGGTCCGGATCCGGATGACGCCGGCGCCCGACCCGCTGTGGGAGGTCTGTCTGAGCCTCCATCGGCTGCGCGCCGGTCAACGGCGCCGGACCTACGCCCCCTGGTACCGCACGGCGCGGGTCCGGCTGCACGAGGAAGGCCTCGCGAGCCGGGTCCGGAACCTGCTGCTCCCACTCGTTCCGCGAAGCGGCTACTTCCCCGACTTCCTCACCCCGGCCGAGTCCGCCGAAGGGCTCGAAGCCGGGCTGCGGGGAATCATCGCGGCGGCCCCGGACCGGGTGCTGGAGGAGACGAGACGGCTCACCGTCGGCGGCGGCCCCTCGTGGGCCGCCCGGCTCGGAGGGCGAGAGGACCGGGCCCATCTGGTCCGGACCCTTCGCGCCTACCACGACACGGTCATAGCCCCCCACAGCGAGGAGATTCACGCCCTGTTCGAGGCCGAACGGTCCATTCGCGCCCGGACCTTGCTCGACGGGGGGATCGACAGGCTGCTCCGGACACCGGGCGGTGCGCAGTGGAAGCCGCCCGTGCTGCACCTCGGTTACCCGGTGGACCGCGATCTCCACCTGGACGGACGAGGCCTCCGGCTGATCCCTTCCTACTTCTGCTGGGGCAGTCCGGTGACCCTCCTCGACCCGGAACTGGAGCCCGTCCTCGTGTATCCCCTGAAGCACGGAGAACCCCAGCCGACTCACGGGGGCCAAGGCCCGGGGGAGCCGCTCGCGGCTCTTCTGGGACGCACCCGGGCCGCCGTACTGCGCGCCGCCGCCTCCAGGACCGGCGCCACGACGGGCGAACTCGCCCGTTTCACGGGGATCTCCGACTCGTCGGCCAGTCAGCACGCCACCGCGCTGCGCAATGCCGGCCTGCTGGTCAGCCACCGTCATTCCGCGTCCGTACTGCACACGCTGACCCCGCTGGGGTCCTCCTTGCTGACGGCCGGAAGGCCGGCGGGCCGGGTGCGCGGCCCGATCGGCGCAGCGGTGGGATGAGGCCGCGGGAGGGGGAGTCAGGCCACGCTGTCCGCATCCGAGACGACGCACTCCCCGAAACGCGTCCACCCTTCCGCGCACGCCCGGGCGATCAGGCCCAGGGACTCCCGCGAGTGGTCCGCCGTCGCCCCGGCGATCGTCTCGGCCTGCTCGGTGAAGGCCAGCGTCGCGGCCGCGAGACGCAGCAACGCCCGGCCCTGACCGCTGTACTTCAATGACGGATCCCGGATGAGGCGGGACAGCTCACCTCTGATCGTCTGCGGGCAGAGGGCTGGCGCGGCGGGACCCGCAGCCGGTGCGGGCCCCGCGACCCGGGGCGGGAGGGGGGCGGCCGAACCGGTCTCCTCCGCCAGTCTCCGACGTACGTCCAGTGCCGTACCCACGGAGATACCGGCCTGTTGCGCCACCGTCCGCAGGCTCGCCTGCGGGTTCTGCCGCATGATCTCCGCCGCGATCCGGCGTCCGGCCTGCGCCGAGAGGGGCCGGCGCCGGCCGTCCCGGCCCGTCCGGACGTCCGACTGCTGCTCGTCACCGGTTGAACGCCGGAGCCGCAGCGCGGCGACCGTGCGGGGGGCCATTCCGCAGATCGCCGCTATCCACCGGTCCGACCGGTCCGGATGCGAGCTCAGGATCCGTTCCGCGGCATTCGAGCGCTCATGACCGGCGAGGGGCAGCCCCTGTCCGGTGTTGACGCGGACGGCGGCGACGAAGGCCTCCGCGTCGGACCCGTCGAACCAGCGCACGGGAAGCATCCGCGCGCCGCGCAACCTGGCGGCGGCGAGACGATGCCGTCCGTCCACGATCCGCATCGTCGAACGCTGCACCAACAGGGGAGGAAGGTCGTCGAGGTTCTCGGCGAGCAATTGGACGTGGGCGAGGTCGAGCCCTCTCAGCCTCGGTGAGTCCCCTGCGCCGAGATCCGTGACCGGGACCATGACGGGGGCTCCGTCGGTCTGTGCCATCGAAGTCTCCTCCGAACCGTGCGTGTGCTGAGCCCGACGGCACTACGATTCCACCCCGCCCCGGCCGCGGAACGCGGCCGCGATGGCATCTTCCGGTGCGGCGCTGGCAGGATCCGGTCACCGGGCGGCCCCGAACGCGGGTCTCCCGCTCAGCCCCGCCGGCGGCCCCCGCCCCGCACGGACCGCCCCGCCAGCACCTGTGTGCGCCGGCCGTCCTCGATCACGAAGCGGCCGTCGATCAGCACGTGCGGGATGCCGTACGGCAGGGCGCGGGGCTCGTCGAACGTCGAGCCCGCCGCCACCGTCGCCGGGTCGAAGAGGACCAGGTCGGCGCGGTAGCCCTCGCGTACGAACCCCCGGTCGGGGAGCCGCAGCCGGGCCGCCGGGCGGGAGGTGAGGTGGGCGACGCACTCCTCGGGGGAGAGGACGCCCAGCTCGCGTGCGTAACGCCCCAGGTAGTGGGGAAAGGTGCCGTACGCGCGGGGGTGCGGCTTGTCGCCCTGGAGGATGCCGTCGCTGCCGCCCGTGTGCACGCGGTGGCGCATGATCTGCCGGACGTTCTCCTCGTGGCCCACGTGCTGGAGGATCGTCGTCCCGAGCCGGTCCTCCACCAGCAGCCGCCGCGCGGTCGCCCAGGGCTCCTCGCCGCGCAGCCGCGCGGATTCGGCGACCGTACGACCGACGTATCCGGACGACGCGGGCTCGCTGACGCCCGCGATCTCGATGGTGTCCCACTCGATCGGCACCCCGTGGCAGCCGTCCGACCCGACCACCTCCAGGTCGTGGCGGATGCGGGCGGCCGTGTCCGGGTCGGCCAGCCGGGCCAGGACCGCTTCCGGGCCGCCCTCGCTCGCCCAGCTGGGCAGCATCGCGACGAGGGTGGTGGAGCCGGGGGTGTACGGGTAGGTGTCGAGGGAGATGTCGGCGCCCGCCTCGAGCGCGTCGTCCAGGAGGGCGAGCAGCTCCGGCGCGCGGCCCTTGTTCACTCCGAAGTTCATGGTCGCGTGGGCGAGGTGCAGGGAACAGCCCGCGCTGCGGGTGAGCCGCACCATCTCCTCGTACGCCTCCAGCGCGCCGGCGCCGTACGAGCGGTGGTGCGGGCAGTAGTAGCCGCCGTGCGCGGCCACCACCCGGCAGAGTTCGGTGAGTTCGGCGTCGTCCGCGTACATGCCGGGGGTGTAGGTGAGGCCCGACGACATGCCGACGGCGCCCTCGCGCATGCCCTGGTCGACGAGTCGGCGCATCCGGTCCAGTTCGGCGGCGGTGGCGGGCCGGTCGTCCCAGCCGACCGCGTACATCCGGACCGTGCCCTGCGGGATCAGGTAGGCGGCGTTGACGGCGATGCCCTGCCCGCCGAAGTTGCGGTCGAGGCGGTCGAGGTAGCCGCCGACGGTGCGCCAGTCGAAGTCGATGTCCGTGCCGTCGCCGTTCCACCCGGAGATGGTGCGGCGGACCTGGGCGAGCGTGCGGTCGTCCACGGGGGCGTACGACAGGCCGTCCTGGCCCAGGACCTCCAGCGTGACGCCCTGCGCGGCCTTCGCGCTGTGGTCGGGGTCGCGCAGCAGCGCCAGGTCGCTGTGGGCGTGCATGTCGATGAAGCCGGGGGACAGGGCGAGGCCGCCGGCGTCCAGGGTGCGGCTTCCCGTGGGGCGGGGGCCGGGGGAGTCCTCGCGGTGGATCTCCGCGATGCGGCCGTCGGTGACGGCCACGTCGGCGCGGTACGAGGGGCTCGCGGTGCCGTCGATGACGCGGGCGTCGCGGATGACGAGGTCCATGGGGTGCCTTAATCGCCGGAGGCGCTCGGAACGCTCGGAACGCTCAGAAGAACGTGCGGACGAAGTCGGTGACCGTGCCGTCCGCCTCCACGAGCGGGATCAGCTGCCACTTGTCGAAGCTCGTGCACGGGTGGGACAGACCCATGCCCACCCAGTCCCCGACCTCCAGCCGGGCGCCCTCGTCCGTGCGCACCCAGGTGTGCTGGTCCGACAGGCCCGTGACGGTGATGCCCTCGGCCGCCCGCACCGAGCCGTCCCGCCCCGAGCGCACCACCTGCGCCTCGGGCAGGTCCAGGTCGTAGGCCGCGTCCCGCTTGCCGGCGTTGAGGAACGCCTGCCCGGCGGACGGGCGCGACACGACCTGCGCCCACAGCCGGAACGCGGGCCGCAGCGCGCCTTCCTCCGGGACGCGGTTGAACGGCGTGAGGTGGCGGTAGTGGCCGTCGTCGTGCGAGACGTACGCCCCCGAGCGCAGCAGCTTGAGTACGGGGGCGGAGAGCTCCGGGATCCCGGCGAACACGTCCGCCACCGCGTCGAACCACGCGCTGCCGCCCGCGCTGATCACGATGCGCTCGCCGGCCCCCAGCGCGGCGAAGCGGCCCGCCGCGTCGAAGCCGGCGGCCAGTGCGACGAGCCGGCGCAGCCAGTCCCGGACCCGCTCGCCGGACGCCTCCGGCACCTCGCCCTCGTACCCCGCCACGCCCACCAGGCGCAGGGTCGCCGCCCCCGCCACCGCGTCCGCCACGGCGGCGCAGTCCGCCTCGGTCCTGGCGCCGGTGCGCGCGCCCTCGCCCGCGCCCAGCTCCACCACCACGTCGACCGGGCGGGAGGCGCCCGCCGCGCGCAGGGCCTCGTCCATCAGCTCCACCCCGCGTACGGAGTCGACGTAACAGACGAAGGAGAAGTCCGGGTCGGCGTCCAGCTCGCCCGCGAGCCAGCGCAGCGCGGCGGCGTCGACCAGCTCGTTGGCGAGGAAGATCCGGCCGATCCCGAACGCGCGGTAGACGCGCGCCTGGTGGGGAACCGCGGCCGTGATGCCCCACGCGCCGTGCTCCAGCTGGCGGGCGAACAGCTGCGGGGACATCGAGGTCTTGCCGTGCGGGGCGAAGGCGAGTCCGTGGCGCTCGGCGTAGGTCTCCAGCAGCGCGAGGTTGTGCGCGACGGACTCGGCGGACAGGGCGAGGACCGGGGTGGTGAACCCGCCGGTGAAGAGGTTGCGGCGCTCGGCGGCCAGGGCACCGGCGGTCAGGCCCTCGGCGTCGGGCGGGAGGCCCTTGAACCGGTGGTCGACCGGTTCGTCGGCGAGAGCGGTCACGTGGTGCGTGGCGGCCATGGGGTCTCCTCGGTCCGGTCGGCGATGCGATTGCAGCATATGCAACGCCCATTGCGTATGTCGCTCATGGCTGTCTAACATCCGAGCCGACGCCCGGTCAATGGTGAGTGCCGGTGCCGCCGCCCGTCGTCCGACCTCCGAGGAGCCCCGCGTGTCCGGAACCACGCCCAGGACCGGTACCGGCGCCGCGACCCCCGAGGCCGTGTGCCTCGGTGAGTCCATGGTGACGTTCCTGCCCTCGCGGCCCGGGCGCCTCGCCGACGTGCCGTCCTTCGGCCGGGGGATCGGCGGCGCCGAGTCCAACGTGGCCTGCGCGCTCGCGGCGGCCGGGCACCGGACGGCCTGGGTGAGCCGGGTCGGGGCGGACGGCTTCGGCGACCACCTCGTGGAGGCGGTCGCCGCGTACGGGGTGGACACGTCCTTCGTGCGGCGCGATCCGCACCGGCCCACCGGGATCTACTTCCGCACGGCCACGGACCGGGCCGCGGAGGTCCACGAGGTGGCGTACTACCGGGCGGGGTCCGCGGCCTCCGCGATGTCGCCGGGCAACGTCCCGCACGAGGCCCTGCTCGCCGGCCGGGTCCTGCACCTCTCCGGCATCACCGCCGCGCTGTCCGCCGACTGCCTGGCCCTGCTGCGCGAGCTGACGGCCGTGCGGCCGGGGCGGCCCCTGATCTCGTTCGACGTCAACCACCGGCCGGGGCTGTGGCGGGGGACGGACACGTCCCCCCGGGTCCTGCTGGAGCTGGCCCGCCGGGCGGATCTCGTCTTCGTCGGTGAGGACGAGGCGGAGGAGGCGTGGGGGATCGTGGGAGCGGAGGCGATCCGCGCGGCGATGCCGGAGCCGGCGATGGTGGTGGTGAAGCGGGGGGCCGAGGGTGCGACGGTGTTCTCCGTCGCCGGACGGGCCGAGGACGAGCCCCTCCGGCGATTGAGGAGCGGGGCCCGGGGCGGAGCCCCGGTTCGGGAAGGGGCGGGGCGGGGAGAGGCTCCGCGCAGCGGACAGTACCCCGGTGCCGCCGCGGCCGGTGACAGCGTCACCCACGTCCCCGCCCTCCGCGTCGACGTCGTCGCCCCCGTCGGCGCCGGCGACGCCTTCGCCGCCGGGTTCCTCTCCGCCACCCTCCGCGGGCTCCCCGTCCGCACCCGCGCCCGGCACGGTCACCTGATGGCCGCCGCCGTCCTCACCGTGCCCGGCGACCTCACCGAGCCGCCCGCCCGCGACCGGGCCGACCGGCTCGCCGCCCTCGACGACGCCGCCTGGGGGAGACTGCGTCTCGGCCCCGGCTGGACGGGGGACGACACGGAGGTACGTACGACATGAGCGAGCGACTCGACAAGAGGGGCGTCACCGGCGAAGGCCGGGCCGAGGACAGCGGGGCACGCGCATGAGTCAGACCGTCGACCGGGCGCTGAGCATCCTGCCGCTCCTCGCCCAGGGGCCCGCCGATCTCGGGCAGGTCGCCGACCGTCTCGGCGTCCACAAGTCCACCGCGCTGCGCCTGCTCCGCACGCTCCACGAGCACGGCCTCGTCCACCGGCAGCAGGACCAGCGCTACCGCCTCGGCTCCCGGCTGTTCGCGCTCGCGCAGGAGGCCGTCGAGAACCTCGACGTACGCGAGATCGCCCACCCGCACCTCGTCGAGCTGAACGGGCACTGCGGGCACACCGTCCACCTCGCCGTATACGAGGAGAACGAGGTCCTCTACATCGACAAGGTCGAGAGCCGCTACCCGGTCCGCATGTACTCGCGGATCGGCAAGCCCGTCGCGATCACCGTCGCCGCCGTGGCCAAGCTGCTCCTCGCCGACCTGAGCGAACCCGAGCGGCGCGCCATCGCCGACAGGCTCGACTACCCCATGTACACGTCCCGTTCGACGCCCGGCGCCGCCGCGTTCCTCAAGGAGCTCGCCGCCGTACGCGAACAGGGCTGGGCCGCCGACCTCGGCGGCCACGAGGAGTCCATCAACTGCGTCGCCGCCCCCATTCGCGGCGCCGACGGGCGCGTCGTCGCCGCGATGTCGGTCTCCGCGCCGAACGTGGTCGTCACGGCCGAGGAACTCCTCACCCTGCTCCCCCTGGTCCGTCGCACCGCCGACACCATCAGCCGGGAGTACTCCGGCAGCAACCGACCCGAGAAAGCCTGATCCCCGATGACCGACAAGACCGCGCTCACCCCCAGCACCCACACCACCCCGCCGGCGAAGTTCTCGCACGGCGTGCGCAAGGGCAACATCCTCCAGGTCGCCGGCCAGGTCGGCTTCCTGCCCGCCGTGGAGGGCCAGGCGCCCACCCCGGCCGGCCCCACCCTGCGCGAGCAGACCCTCCAGACCTTCGCCAACGTCAAGGCGATCCTGGAGGAGGGCGGCGCGAGCTGGGACGACGTGATGATGATGCGCGTCTACCTCACGGACGTGGACCACTTCGCCGAGATGAACGAGATCTACAACGCGTACTTCGCCGAGCAGGGCCTCAAGGAGGCGCCCGCCGCGCGCACCACGGTCTACGTCGGCCTCCCCAAGGGCCTGCTCATCGAGATCGACGCCCTCGCCGTGCTGGGCTGAGCCCGTACGCGTACGGGTCAGGCCGCCGAGGCGCAGATGATGCTGCGGCCCTGGTTGACCTGCCAGTACCAGAACCGCTCGCCGGGCCCCGCCGGGCAGGTCCAGCTCTGGCCTGCCTTCGGGGCCCGGTAGAAGCCGGTGATCCGCAGGATCGACTGGCCCGCCTTCGGCACCTTCGACGCGCTGCAGCGCCACACCACCGTCAGGTCCGCGTTGGTCGCCCCGTTGACGTCGGCCGGGAAGCACTGGCCCGCCCGGTACACCCGGTCCAGGCACAGTGTCCGCGTGATCCCGTCGTCGCCCGACCGGCTCCACCAGGTGAAGCCCGCCCCCCTGGAGCAGGAGCTGGAGGCGCCGGTGCGGGTGCTGACCCGGTTGACGTGCATGTACGCGTTCGAGGAGCCGCAGCTCACCCGGATCGGGCGGCCGGCGCTCATGTTGTCGTAGCCGTCGTTGTACACGTTGAGGCAGTCGCCCGCGTGCACGGCGGCGAACGCGCGGTCCGTGGCGTCCATGGTGGGTCTCGGCCTCGGGGTCGGCCGCCGGGTCGGCGTGGGGGTGGGGGTCGGCCTCGGGTCCTTGGTGACGGTGTCGTCGGAGTCGGAGTCGGAGTCGGAGTCGGACGGGTTCCTGTCCGTCGAGCCGCCGCCGCTCCCGGTGTCCGTGTCGGTGCCCGTGCTGTCGTCGGTGTGCGTGTCGAGGCCGCTGCCCGAGGTGACGGAACCGGACGCGCTGCCGCCGCCCGTCGAGCCGCCCGTCCCCTCCCACGGCTGCCACGTCAGCAGCGCGGCCACGACGGCCAGCGCGAGCAGCCAGCCCAGGGTCGGGGTACCGGACGACGAGCCGGTGCGCGCGGGCCGGGGGCCGGCCGGGCCGGGGGTGGGCGAGGTGGCCCGGACCCGGGCGGCACGGTCCCGCTCGGCGCGCTCGCGCTCCGCCCGTTCCCGGGCGGCGCGCTGTCGGGCCGCCCGTTCCCGCTCGGCGCGCTCGCGCTCGGCCCGTTCCCGGGCGGCGCGGGCCCGGGCGGCGCGCTCGGCCTCCAGACGGGCCGCCTCGCGCCGGGCCGCCTCCTGCCGCGCGGCCTCGCGCCGGTCCGCCTCCGCGCGTTCCCGTTCGGCCCGCCGGGCCGCCTCGGCCCGGTCCCGTTCCGCCCGCTCGGCCTGCTGCCGCGCGAGGCGTTCGGCCTCCTCGCGCTCCGACTGTTCGCGTTCGGCGCGCTGGCGCTCGGCCAGGTGCGCGAGGGCCGCCATCTCGCGGCGGGTGCGGTCGCGGTCGGCCCTGGCCTGCCGCTCCGGCGAGTAGACCAGGGTCGGGGGCGGCGGCGGGACGACGCGCGTGCGCCGGGTGACGGTCGGGGCGTGGGACGGGTCCGTCGAGCGGCCGGCGGCCCACTCCAGGCCCTGGTTCGCGTACGCGTCGATCAGCGCCGTCCAGCGCGGCGGCAGCCACCGGGCGCCGCTCGTCGTCGTCGGCAGCCCGGCCTGCTGCTCCCGGAAGCGGGCGAGCAGCTCGGCGGGGGCCGGGCGGTGCCGGGGCTCCGCGGCCAGGCAGGGCCGGATCGTCGCGACCAGTTCCTTGGGCAGGCCGGTCAGGTCGAGCTCGCCGCGCTGTACCCGGGCCAGCAGCCGCAGGGTGTCGCCGTCCGCGCGGTAGGGCGGCCGGCCGGTGGCGAGCAGGAAGAGCGTCGCGCCCAGCGAGTACACGTCGGACGCGGCCGTGGACTCCTCGCCGCGCGCCTGCTCCGGCGAGGTGAAGGCGATCGTGCCCAGCGTGAGGCCGGTCAGGGTGAGGTCGCTGGCGTGCGAGATGCCGAAGTCGATGACCCGGGGCCCGTCCAGCGGCAGCAGCACGTTCTGCGGCTTCACGTCGCGGTGGACGATCCCCACCCCGTGCAGGGTCACCAGGGCCTGGGCGGTGCCGGCCGCGATCCACCGTACGGCCGAGGCGGGCAGCACCCCGCAGGAGCGCACCAGTTCGGAGAGCGGGGGCGCGGCGATGTAGTCGATGGCCATCCAGGGGCGTTCGGCGGCCGGGTCGGCGTCCCGTACGCGCGCGGTGAAGGCGCTGTCCACCCGCTGGGCGACCGCCACCTCACGGGCGAAGCGCCGCCGGTCGGTGTCGCTGACCCGGCCCTCCGCGAGCAGCGTCTTCACGGCGACGAGCCCCTGGCCGCCCCGGGCCAGATAGATCCGGCCCATGCCGCCCGACGCCAGCCGCCCCAGCAGCAGGTACGGCCCGAGCGTCACCGGATCGTCCCCGCCCAGCGCTTCGATCCGCGCCCCGGCCATGTCATTCCCCCTGTCGCCCAGCACCGCGCCCCACAACGGTGCCACGTACCGGCGCGGACAGCCATGCGGTGAGGCAACTCTCGTACAGGACTGTTGCGTTACCGGTGCGGAGGCCGGGCGCCCGGGTGCCGGCCTGCCCTGTCCCGTACACGCAGCAGCGCCGCCGGGGGAGCGGCGGCGCTGCTGGTCCTGGGGGGTGTGGTTTACGGCAGGCCGTGGACGTGCGGGCCGACCGCGTTCGACCAGGCGTTGCCGGCCGTGGCGTCCCAGTTCGTCGACCAGGTCATCGCGCCGCGCAGGCCGGGGTAGGTCTTCGAGGGCTTGAAGCTGCCGCAGTTGGTGCCCTTGGCCAGGCAGTCCAGGGCCGCGTTCACGACCGACGGGGCGACGTAGCCGCTGCCCGCGCCCCGGGTGGAGGCGGGGACGCCGAGGCCGACCTGCGAGGGGTCGAGGCCGCCCTCCAGCTGGATGCAGGCGAGCGCGGTGAGGAAGTCCACCGAGCCCTGCGAGTAGACCTTGCCGTCGCAGCCGAGCATCGAACCGCTGTTGTAGTACTGCATGTTGACGACGGTCAGGATGTCCTTGATGTTGAGCGCCGTCTTGAAGTACTCGCCCGCCGTGGACTGCATGTCGATGGTCTGCGGGGCCATCGTGATGACGAGGCCGGAGCCCGCCTTCTGCGACAGCGAGCGCAGCGCCTTCGTCATGTACGTGGAGTTGAGGCCGTTCTCCAGGTCGATGTCGACGCCGTTGAAGCCGTACTCCTGGATGAGCGCGTAGACGGAGTTGGCGAAGTTGGCCGCGGACGCGTCGCTGTTGACGGAGACCGAACCCTTCTCGCCGCCGACCGAGATGATGACGTTCTTGCCGGCCGCCTGCTTGGCCTTGATGTCGGCCTTGAACTGGGCGACGGTGTAGCCGTTCAGGCCGGCCGTGTCCAGGTTGAAGGTGACGGCACCGGGCGTGGCCGTCGCGTCGGCGAAGGAGACCGCGATGATGTCGTAGTTCGCGGGCACGTCGCTGAGCTTCTGGACGGTCGCGCCGTTGTTGAAGTTCTGCCAGTAGCCGGTGACCGCGTGCTTCGGCACGGAGGTTCCGGGGTTGGGCTCGCCGCCGCCGGACTTGGCGGTGCGGCCGCTGACGGTCGCGGACTTCACGGACTCACCGGCCGCGTTGGTGGCGGTGACCGCGAACTGGTAGGCGGTGTCGGCCGCGAGACCGGTGACGGTCGCCGAGGCGCCGGTGGAGGTGGTGGCCTTCACGCCGTCCTTGTAGACGGTGTAGCCGGTCGCGCCGGAGACCGCGTTCCAGGACAGGTTGATGGAGGACGTGGTGGCCGTGCCGACCGCCAGTCCGGCCGGGGCGCCGGGGATCGACGGGCCGGGGTCGGTGCCGCCGCCGCCGTCGGGGCCGGTGACCGAGAAGTCGTCGACGAGGTAGGCGGCCTGTCCGTACCAGCCGTGTGTGTAGACGGTGACGGACGTGGTGTTCGCGCCGGTCGTGAAGCTGGTCCTCAGCTGCGTCCAGCCGGTGGAGCCGGGTGTCCACGTCGAGACGTCGGTGGTCCCGGTGCCGCTGGCCCCCAGGTAGGCGTAACCGCCCTGGACCCAGGAGCTGAGCTGGTACGTGGAGTTGGGCTTGACGGCCACGGTCTGCGAGCACTTGGCGTTGTCCTGGCCGGCCGGGGTGGCCTTGAGGGCGGAGGTGCCGCCGTGCACGGGGGAGGAGACGGTGGCGCCGGAGTTTCCGGAGCACGTCCAGTTGGCGAGACCCGATTCGAAGCCGGCGTTCCTGGCGACGTTGACGTCGGCGGCCTCGGCGCTGGTCACGAGTCCGGTGAGGGTCAGGGCGCCGGCGGCGACGACGGCCACGGCGGAGCCGAGGACCGGGCGGGTACGGCGTCTCCTGCGGCTCGGTGCGGGGGAACGATCCACTTGCTGCCTCCGGGGGAAGTCGGGGATGGCGGGGGGACGGCACGGGGGGTGCCGGGGGTGTGGAATCGAGGAACGGTGGCCACCGCTGGCCGATAAACTGGTCCAGACCAATCGAGTTGTCAAGACCTCTGGCGGTGTCCGGTCTCCGGGAAGCCGCCGAAGACCTCATCACCCGTGCTCCGCGGGCTTCTTGAAAGTGTTCTCTGTCCTGCCGTACGTGGATAAAGTGCTCAGGCGGGAGCATCCGAGCGGAAGCCCCCGGCAGGAGCGATTGCGGCCGGCGGTACGCGGCGGCCCGAGGAACGGGGAACGGCGTGCCGACAGCCATAGCAGTGACCGGTCCTGGCCTCGTGCTGCCCCCGCAGGACCAGCAGACGCCCCCGGCGGTCGTCCTGCGCGCCCCCGGCGAACAGTCCCTCGACCAGGCGATCGCCGACATGCAGCTCCTCCTGGAGCAGCACGGACACGTCATCGCCGTCTATCCGTCCGGCATCCCGGCCGCGCACGAGCGCCGCCTGCACACCGTCCGCTCGGTGCTGGAGAGCGACCGGATCGCCCTGCTCAAGTCGGATCTTCCGCCGCTCGGCGTGGCCGTACTGGTGCGCCAGTTACGGCAGTTGTCCGTCTGCGACTTCAGCGCCGGCGTGATCGCGTCCGCCGCCAGGCTGCTGTCCCACTACGTGTACGCCGGGGCGCTGCTCAACTCCGTGACCCGGCTGGACCGGGTGCCGGTCGGCCTCAAGTCGCACGCCAAGTCCTGGCTTCCCGGCTCGCAGTTCGGAGTGCTGGCCAACCCCGGACCCCAGCTGGTCAGGATCGGTACGGGTGAGCTGGCCGGCCCCCGGTTCGCCACGGATCTCCTCGTCGCCCGGGGGCAGTCGCAGTCCGAGTGGGTGACCGGGACCCTGGCCCCGGCCTGGCAGGTGCGGGCGGTGCACGAGGCGGTGCTGCCCGACGAGTCGCCCGGCTGGTGGGGCACCTCGAAGATGATCGAGTTCGCCGCCTTCCTGCCCGACGTCTCGCTGATCCACCAACTGGTCTCCTCGGTGCGCAGAGAGGTCTGCACCTGGTGCGGAAACGAACTCATCGGCGACCGCTGCGGCCTGTGCAACGCCCCGCTGAACCCGCCCGAGACCCGCACCCGCGGACCCGCCGCCCTGAGCCCCTGAGGCCCCCCGGCAGCCCCGCCCCGCTCCGCCCGTCGGCCCACACACCCCAACGAGGTTGCTCCGCACATGAATTCACGGCAACGCCGCGGCGTCATCCTGCTCCTCCTGTCGGTCCTGTGCGCCCTGGCGGCCTTCGCCGGCGTGCTCTCGGTGATCGGTGACGTGAACTCGAAGGTCGGCCCCGAGGTGACCGCGTACCGGGTGAAGACCACCATCGAGCCCTACCGGCCCCTGGAGGCGAGCCAGTTCGAGAAGATCTCGATGCCGGAGCGCTGGCTCTCCGGGAACGCCGTCACCGACCTCTCCGCCCTCCGCGGCAAGATCGCGGTCACCGAACTGCACAAGGGGTCCCTCCTCCAGGACGACATGCTGGTCGACCGCCCCGAGCTGGAGAAGGGCCAGCAGGAGATCGCCATCATGATCGACGCGGCGACCGGCGTCGCCGGCAAGATCAGGCCCGGCAACCTCGTCAACATCTACGCCACGTTCGCGGGCCGCACCGAGAAGGACAGCCCCACCTCCCGCGTCATCGTGGCCAACGCCAAGGTCATCGACGTCGGCCGGCTCACCTCCCTCGAACCCGACCCGGAGGACCGCGCCGACGGCCCCACCGAGGCCGTCCCGATCACCTTCGCCCTGGACACCGACGACGCCCAGCGCGTCGCCTACGCGGAGTCCTTCGCCGAACACGTCCGCCTCGCCCTGCTCCCCGACGACAGCCCGACCACCCTGCGCCCGGGCGAGGGCAGCTACAACCTCGACGAAGACAAGAACAATTGACATCCTCCCCGCCCTAGAGAAGGGCGGGGATTCCTGGCTCACGTTGGCCGGGGACCTGCGGTCCGCCGGCTCTTACACGATCGGCACCAGCCGGGTTGAGACCAGCCCGGACCAGCATCACGCGGGCGGAGTTCTTGTCCCTGGGGGACGAGATCCCGCATGCGGTGCAGGTGTAGGTACGTTCCGAAAGGGGAAGTGCGTGCTTGGTTCTCGCTCCGCACGACGCGCAGTCCATGG
>NZ_JBEYCF010000084.1:0-16759 GCF_040632605.1 Streptomyces sp. NPDC019224
GCCGCAGAATGCGACATATAGGTCATATTTACGCCTAACCTGACATGGCGCTGTCCACCGCGGTTGCGCAACCGCGGAACGAGAGCCCCGATCCGTTCGTGTGCCGTAGGGGCCTCAGGCCTTGTCTGACGGGCCGCCGATCTGGATGCCGGCCATCCGGGACCACTCGTACGGGCCCGTGCGCACCTTCGCCGCGAACTCTCCGTCGAAGGATTCGTGCAGCGTGATCCCGGCCTTCCGCACGGCGCTCTCGGCGACCGCGTACGAGGGGGCGACCAGATCGCCCCAGCCGCCGTCCTCGCCCACCAGGACGATGCGGGCGCCCATCTGCCCGAGGTAGGCGACCTGCCCCTCGGCGCCGCCATGGGCCTTCGCGAAGGCTCCGATCCGCTTGGCCAGCCGGGCCGCCGCACGCTCCGCGCGCGCCGCCCGCCTGCCGTCCACCTGCTGGGTCCCAGCCTCTGCCGTCTCTGCCATGGACAGGATGCTACCGACGGGTAGACCAACTGGCGACGGGCGGGGAGCGTGGCTTCTGCCACGCTCCCCGCCCGTCGGCCGGAGCTGGGGGTTCTACCGCAGGAAGGGGTCCACCGCCACGGCGACGAACAGCAGCGACACATAGGTGATCGACCAGTGGAACAGCCGCATCTCCTTGAGCTTCGCGCCCGTGACCCCGGCCTTGGCCCTGCTGAGCAGCGCGTGCGCCTCCCAGAGCCAGAAGCCACCGGTGAGCAGCGCCACGGCCGTGTAGAACCAGCCGGTGTAGCCCAGCGGGGTGAGCAGCAGCGAGACGGCGACCATCACCCAGCTGTAGGCGACGATCTGGCGGGCGACCACCCGGTTGGACGCGATGACCGGGAGCATCGGGACGCCGACGCGCGCGTAGTCGTCCTTCACCTTCATGGAGAGCGGCCAGTAGTGCGGCGGCGTCCAGAAGAAGATGACGGCGAAGAGGATCACCGCGGCCCAGGACATCTCGTTCGTCACGGCCGACCAGCCGATGAGGACCGGCATGCAGCCCGCGATGCCGCCCCAGACGATGTTCTGCGCGGTGCGGCGCTTCAGCAGCATCGTGTAGACCACGACGTAGAAGAGCAGGGCGCCGAGCGACAGGGCCGCCGACAGCCAGTTGACCAGCAGCCCGAACCAGACCGTCGAGACCACCGCGAGGGTGATGCCGAAGGCCAGGCACTCGCGCGGGCTCACCATGCCGGTGACCAGCGGGCGCTGCGACGTACGGTCCATCAGCGCGTCGATGTCGCGGTCGATGTACATGTTCAGTGCATTGGCACCGCCGGCGGACAGATAGCCGCCGATGGTGGTAGTGAGCACGAGCCACAGGTCGGGTACACCCTGAGCGGCCAGGAACATCACCGGAACAGTGGTGATCAGCAACAGCTCGATGATCCGAGGCTTGGTCAGTGCCACGAATGCCTTGACACGGGCCCCGAATGGGCGTTGGCCCCCTGGGCTCGGAGTCAAGGCGACCCCTGCGGGTCGGGACTCGACGGCCGTCACGCACACCCCTGACAGAGAAATCCCAGCAAGCTCCGGGCATGAGGGCCCAGTGAAGACTTGCGCGAACCCGACCACTGTAGACGTTGGGGACAGGCCGCCCTTCGCGGGGGTGGGGTCGTGTTGATGTGGCGCGGACGGTCCTCGCGGCCCGGCCGCGCGCTACCTCGTACGCACGAGTGACGCACTGATGTCGCAGGGTTCGCACGGGCCGCTTCCCGGGCGCCCGCAACCGCGCTCCGACCCGCTCGTCGGAGCGCCCAGGAGTGACTCCGCGCGCTCATCGGAGAGGCCCATCGGTGAGCCCTTCCGCTCATACGGGAGGCGGATTCCGCGGGCCGCCCGCACCCTGGTGGAAGCCGGAAATCACGGGTGCGGACGGGGGTAGGCTCGACAGCATCCGGTGCGGTCACAGTCACCGGTCTACTCACAGTTGGAGAGGAGCCCTGACTCAGGGTGAGCACCAAGCCGACCACCACAGACCTCCAGTGGACCGAATTGGACCAGCGGGCCGTGGACACCGTCCGCGTCCTCGCCGCGGATGCCGTACAGAAGGTCGGAAACGGCCACCCGGGTACGGCGATGAGCCTGGCTCCGGCCGCGTACACCATCTTCCAGAAGGTCATGCGGCACGACCCCGCGGACGCGGACTGGACCGGCCGCGACCGGTTCGTACTCTCGGCGGGGCACAGCAGCCTGACCCTGTACATCCAGCTCTACCTGGCCGGCTACGGCCTGGAGCTCGATGACCTGAAGTCGTTCCGCACCTGGGGCTCCAAGACCCCCGGGCACCCGGAGTACGGCCACACCACCGGGGTGGAGACGACGACCGGCCCGCTGGGCCAGGGCGTCGCCAACGCCGTGGGCATGGCCATGGCCGCCCGCTACGAGCGCGGTCTGTTCGACCCGGAGGCGGCCCCCGGCACCTCCCCGTTCGACCACATGGTGTGGGTCGTCGCCGGTGACGGCTGCCTCCAGGAGGGCATCTCGGCCGAGGCGTCCTCGCTGGCCGGGCACCAGAAGCTGGGCAACCTGGTCCTGCTGTGGGACGACAACCACATCTCCATCGAGGGCGACACGGAGACCGCGGTCTCCGAGGACACCATCAAGCGGTACGAGGCGTACGGCTGGCACGTGCAGCGCGTCGACCAGCTGCCCAACGGCGACCTGGACCCCGAGGGCCTCTACCGCGCGCTGCTGGCCGCCAAGGCCGAGACCGGGCGCCCGTCGTTCATCGCGGCCCGCTCGATCATCGCCTGGCCCGCCCCGCACGCCCAGAACACCGAGGCCTCGCACGGCTCCGCGCTCGGCGACGACGAGGTCGCCGCGACCAAGAAGGTCCTCGGCTTCGACCCGGAGAAGAGCTTCGAGGTCTCCGACGAGGTCATCGCGCACACCCGCCGCGCCCTGGACCGGGGCCGCGAGGCGAAGGCCGAGTGGCAGAAGGGCTTCGACGCCTGGCGCGCGGCCGACCCCGAGCGCGCCGCCGACTTCGACCGGATCGCCGCGGGCGAGCTGCCCAAGGGCTGGGAGGACAGCCTGCCGGTCTTCGAGACCGGCAAGGCCGTCGCCACCCGCGCCGCCTCCGGCAAGGTGCTCCAGGCGCTCGGCGGGATCATCCCCGAGCTGTGGGGCGGCTCCGCCGACCTGGCCGGCTCGAACAACACCACGATCGACAAGACGTCCTCGTTCCTCCCGGCGGGCAACCCGCTGCCGGAGGCCGACCCGTACGGGCGCACGATCCACTTCGGCATCCGCGAGCACGCCATGGCCGCCGCCATGAACGGCATCGCGCTGCACGGCAACACCCGCATCTACGGCGGCACCTTCCTGGTGTTCTCCGACTACATGCGCAACGCCGTGCGGCTGTCCGCGCTGATGCACCTGCCGGTGACCTACGTGTGGACGCACGACTCGATCGGCCTCGGCGAGGACGGCCCGACCCACCAGCCGGTGGAGCACCTGGCCTCGCTGCGCGCCATCCCGGGCCTCAACGTCGTGCGCCCGGCCGACGCCAACGAGACCGCCATCGCGTGGCGCGAGATCCTGCGCCGCCACACCAAGGTGTTCGGCGAGGGCGCCCCGCACGGTCTGGCGCTGACCCGCCAGGGCGTGCCCACGTACGAGGCGAACGAGGACGCGGCCAAGGGCGGCTACGTGCTGTTCGAGGCCGAGGGCGGCGAGCCGCAGGTCGTGCTGATCGGTACGGGCTCCGAGGTCCAGCTCGCCGTGGAGGCGCGCGAGGAGCTCCAGGCGGCCGGAATTCCGACCCGTGTGGTGTCGATGCCGTGTGTCGAGTGGTTCGAGGAGCAGGAACAGGGTTACAAGGACTCCGTCCTGCCGCCGTCGGTCAAGGCGCGCGTGGCCGTCGAGGCGGGCATCGGCCTGACCTGGTACCGGTACGTCGGCGACGCCGGCCGGATCGTCTCGCTGGAGCACTTCGGCGCCTCGGCGGACGCCAAGGTCCTCTTCCGTGAGTACGGCTTCACCGGCGAGCACGTCGCCGAGGCCGCCCGGGAATCCCTCGCCGCCGCCGCGCGCTGACGCCGTTATACGACTAGTAGGAGATGCAATTCTCATGACAGACGCACTCAAGCGCCTCTCCGACGAGGGCGTGGCGATCTGGCTCGACGACCTCTCGCGCAAGCGGATCACGTCGGGCAACCTCGCGGAGCTGATCGACCAGAGCCACGTCGTGGGTGTCACGACCAACCCGTCGATCTTCCAGAAGGCCATCTCGCAGGGCGACGGCTACGACCAGCAGCTCGCCGACCTCGCCGCCCGCCGGGTGACCGTCGAGGAAGCGATCCGCATGATCACCACCGCGGACGTCCGGGACGCGGCCGACATCCTGCGCCCGGTCTTCGACGCCACGGACGGCCAGGACGGCCGGGTCTCCATCGAGGTCGACCCGCGCCTGGCGCACAACACGACGGCCACGGTTGCCGAGGCCAAGCAGCTGGCCTGGCTGGTGGACCGCCCGAACACGCTCATCAAGATCCCGGCGACCAAGGCCGGCCTGCCGGCGATCACCGAGACGATCGGCCGGGGCATCAGCGTCAACGTCACGCTGATCTTCTCGCTGGAGCGCTACCGCGCGGTCATGGACGCCTACCTGGCGGGCCTGGAGAAGGCGAAGGCCGCGGGCCTGGACCTCTCCAAGATCCACTCGGTGGCGTCCTTCTTCGTGTCCCGCGTGGACACCGAGATCGACAAGCGCCTGGACGCCATCGGCGGCGAGGAGGCGAAGGCCGCGAAGGGCAAGTCCGCCCTGGCCAACGCGCGCCTGGCCTACGAGGCGTACGAGGAGGTCTTCGCCGGTGAGCGCTGGGCCGCCCTCGACAAGGCGCACGCCAACAAGCAGCGTCCGCTGTGGGCCTCGACCGGCGTGAAGGACCCGTCCCTCAAGGACACCCTGTACGTCGTCGACCTGGTCGCGCCGAACACGGTCAACACCATGCCGGAGGCGACTCTGGACGCGGTGGCGGACCACGGCGAGATCACCGGCGACACCATCACCGGTGCGTACGACCAGGCCCGCGCCGACCTCGACGCGATCAAGAAGCTCGGCGTCGACTACGACGACGTCGTCCAGCTTCTGGAGGACGAGGGCGTCGAGAAGTTCGAGGCGTCCTGGAATGACCTGCTGAACTCGACCGAGGCGGAGCTCAAGCGCCTCGCCCCCTCGGAGGGCTGACCACTTTGTCTGGTGTTCCCGGAGCCAACCCGCTCCGTGACGCCCAGGACCGACGGCTCCCGCGCATCGCGGGGCCGTCGGGCCTGGTCATCTTTGGCGTCACGGGCGATTTGTCCCGTAAAAAGCTGATGCCCGCCGTCTACGACCTGGCCAACCGCGGCCTGCTGCCGCCGGGCTTCTCGCTCATCGGTTTCGCGCGCCGCGACTGGGAGGACGAGGACTTCGCCCAGGTCGTCCACGACGCCGTCAAGGAGCATTCCCGTACCCCCTTCCGCGAAGAGGTCTGGCAGCAGCTCAGCCAGGGCATGCGCTTCGTGCAGGGCAACTTCGACGACGACGTGGCCTTCGAGACCCTGAGGGCCACGATCGAGGAGCTGGACAAGGCGCAGGGTACGGGCGGCAACTTCGCCTTCTACCTGTCCGTCCCGCCGAAGTTCTTCCCCAAGGTCGTCCAGCAGCTCAAGAAGCACGGGCTGGCCGACCAGAAGGAAGGCAGCTGGCGCCGCGCCGTCATCGAGAAGCCGTTCGGCCACGACCTGAAGAGCGCGCAGGAGCTCAACCAGATCGTGCACGACGTCTTCCCGCCGAACGAGGTCTTCCGGATCGACCACTACCTCGGCAAGGAGACGGTCCAGAACATCCTGGCGCTGCGGTTCGCCAACACGATGTTCGAGCCGGTCTGGAACCGGTCGTACGTGGACCACGTGCAGATCACGATGGCCGAGGACATCGGCATCGGCGGGCGGGCCGGTTACTACGACGGCATCGGCGCCGCCCGTGACGTCATCCAGAACCACCTGCTCCAGCTGCTCGCGCTCACCGCCATGGAGGAGCCCGGCTCCTTCCACCCCAAGGCCCTGGTCGCCGAGAAACTCAAGGTGCTCACGGCGGTGGAGCTGCCCGAGGACCTGGGCAGGCACACCGTGCGCGGCCAGTACACGCACGCCTGGCAGGGCGGCGAGGAGGCCCTCGGCTATCTGGAGGAGGACGGTATCGACCCCAAGTCGAAGACCGACACCTTCGCCGCGATCAAGCTGACGATCAACAACCGCCGCTGGGCGGGTGTGCCGTTCTACCTGCGCACCGGCAAGCGGCTCGGCCGCCGGGTCACCGAGATCGCGGTCGTCTTCAAGCGCGCCCCGTACCTGCCCTTCGAGTCCGGGGCGACGGAGGAGCTGGGCGGCAACGCCCTGGTCATCCGGGTGCAGCCGGACGAGGGCGTCACGGTGCGGTTCGGCTCCAAGGTCCCCGGCACCTCGATGGAGGTGCGGGACGTCACGATGGACTTCGCGTACGGCGAGTCCTTCACGGAGTCCAGCCCGGAGGCGTACGAGCGGCTCATCCTCGATGTCCTGCTCGGTGATGCCAACCTCTTCCCGCGCCACCAGGAGGTCGAGCTCTCCTGGAACATCCTCGACCCGATCGAGGAGTACTGGGACAAGCACGGCAAGCCCGCCCAGTACCCGGCCGGCACCTGGGGTCCGGCCGAGGCGGACGAGATGCTCGCACGCGACGGACGGAGCTGGCGCCGGCCATGAAGATCGATCTCACGGAAACCACGTCCAGCAAGATCAACCAGGCGCTCGTCTCGGCCCGGCGCGCCGTCGGCGCCCCGGCGATCGGGATGGTGCTCACCCTCGTCATCGTCACCGACGAGGAGAACGCCTACGACGCGCTGAAGGCGGCGAGCGACTCCTCGCGCGAGCACCCCTCGCGGATCATCGCGGTCATCAAGCGGCTCAGCCGCTCGCCGCGCGCCCGCCGCGACGCGCGGCTCGACGCCGAGGTGCGGGTCGGGTCCGACTCGGGCTCCGGCGAGACCGTCGTGCTGCGTCTGCACGGCGAGCTGGCCAACCACGCCCAGTCGGTCGTCCTGCCGCTTCTGCTGCCGGACGCCCCGGTGGTCGTGTGGTGGCCGCAGGACTCCCCCGCCGACCCGGCGAAGGACGCGCTCGGCTCGCTGGCCCAGCGCCGGATCACCGACACCTACTCGGCCGAGCACCCGCTCGACGAGCTGGCGACGCGCGCCCGGACCTACCGGCCCGGTGACACGGACCTGGCCTGGACCCGCATCACGCCGTGGCGTTCCATGCTGGCGGCGGCGCTCGACCAGCAGCCGGCCGAGGTCGTCTCGGCCACGGTCGAGGGCGAGTCGGACAACCCGAGCTGCGAGCTGCTGGCCATGTGGCTCGCGGACCGGCTCGGCGTCCCGGTGGAGCGCACCACGTCCGGCGGCCCCGGCCTGACCGCCGTCCGGATGACGACGAAGAACGGCGACATCGTCCTGGACCGGGCCGACGGCTCGCTCGCCACGCTCTGCATGGTGGGCCAGCCGGACCGCGCGGTGGCGCTCAAGCGCCGCGAGACGGCGGAGCTGCTCGCGGAGGAGTTGCGGCGCCTGGACCCGGACAACATCTACGAGTCGACGGTGAAGTTCGGCGTGGACCGCCTCCACAAGGCGGGCTCGGGCGCCCCGGCGAAGGCTGCGCCTGACGCGGCACCCGCCGCGAAGAAGGCCGCTCCGGCGAAGAAGGCGGCGGCGAAGTGACCGGAGTCCCTCAGCTCGTCGTGCACCGCGACAAGGAGCTGATGGCGCAGGCCGCGGCGGCCCGGCTGATCACGAAGATCGTGGACGCCCAGGCCGCGCGCGGCGACGCCTCGGTGGTGCTCACCGGCGGGCGCAACGGCAACGGCCTGCTGGCCGCGCTCGCCGCCGCGCCCGCCCGGGACGCGGTCGACTGGTCGCGGCTCGACCTGTGGTGGGGCGACGAGCGGTTCCTGCCGGAGGGCGACCCGGAGCGCAATGTCACGCAGGCCCGCGAGGCCCTGCTGGACGCCGTGCCGCTGGACCCGTCGCGGGTGCACGTCATGCCGGCCTCCGACGGCCCCCACGGCCCGGACGCCGACGCCGCGGCCGCCGGGTACGCGGCCGAGCTGGCCGCCGCCTCCGTGCCGCAGGACCACGGCCCGGTGCCGGTGTTCGACGTGCTGATGCTGGGCGTCGGCCCCGACACCCATGTCGCCTCGCTCTTCCCGGAGCTGCCGGCGGTACGGGAGACCGAGCGCACCGTCGTCGGTGTGCACGGTGCGCCCAAGCCGCCGCCGGTCCGTATCTCGCTGACGCTGCCCGCCATCCGGGCGGCGCGCGAGGTGTGGCTGCTGGCCGCGGGCGAGGACAAGGCGGAGGCGGTGGCCATCGCCCTGTCGGGGGCCGGGGAGATCCAGGCCCCGGCGGCCGGTGCGTACGGACGCGCCCGCACGCTGTGGCTGCTGGACGCGGCGGCTGCCTCCCGCCTCCCGCGCGCCCTGTACCCGCCGGCCTCCGCCTGACCGGCCGTCAGCGGGCTTCCCGCCGGGCCCGGTCCGCCCCTCGGGGCGGGCCGGGCCCGGCGCTTTCCGCGAAGCCTCGGCCCCTGCGTATCGGGACCGCGGTGAGGGGCGCGTCGGGTTCAGGGCGCGGACGCGCAGTCGGGGCGGCGCGCCGTCGCGGGGTCGAGGGCGTTGCGTACGAGCCGCAGGACGACCTGGTCGTAAGGGCTGCCCATGTGGCCGGTCCGGTCCAGGGGGCAGAGGTCCTGGACGGTGATGTTGGTGACCTGGTCCCCGGGGTGGGCGGGGTGGAGGTACTGGCGTGCGTAGGGGGTGACGATCCTGTCCTGCCGTGTGACCACCGTGGTGTAGCGGATGCCCGGCAGGGTGTCGCCCCCGGCGTCGAGCCGGATGTTCACGGCCGAGCCGATCGTCTGGTCGGCCAGTGCCTGGCCGCCGAACCGGGCGGCCGGGGCGAGGATGTGCAGCCGCTTCGCGAGGGTGGCCAGCCCCGAGACGGTGCTGCCGTGGTTGGCCGGGGCGACACCGATCAGCCGGTGCACCTTGTTGCGGGCGGGGTCACGGGCGTCGGCTCCGCCGGCGAATTTCAAGTAGTAGCGCGGCAGGATTCCGCCGCCCTGGGAGTGGCCGACGAGGTCCACCCGGCGGGCACCCGTCCGGTCGAGGACCCGGTCGACGAAACGGGCGAGCTGCCCGGCGGACTCGGGGACGGCGGCGCGCCCCTTGATCACGTCACCCGCCGGGGCACCCACGTTGACGGCGAAGACGCAGTAGCCGTCGGCCCGGAGCCGGGGCGCCAGGGCCCGCCAGTTGTTGTACGCGTTCTCGTAGGTGCCGTGCACGAGGACGACCGGCCGGGGGTGCCGGGCGCCGGGCACGCAGTCCCAGTCGTCGGCGCCGGGCGGCGGGGCGTCGGGATGACGGGCGGAGGCGACGAACGCGCGCTCCCAGAGCGGGTAGGCGGCGCCCTGCCCGGAGGCCGGCGCGGCGTTGCGCGGGATACCGGCGCGCGGCGTGCCCGCGGCCGTGGCCAGGAGCGCGGCGGCGAGGACGGTCAGCAGGGCGGTCACCCGGCGGGAGCGGCGGCCGGGACGGTGCGCGGTCCCGGGGTCCTGGGTGGCGGGCGGGTCGGCGGGACGGTGGGGCGGTTGCTGCATGGTGGTGCCTCCCGGACGGTCGTACCGCGGCCCCGGGCAGGGCCGCGCGCTGGGCTGAGGTCATCCGTTGGGGTGGTGCGCGAGGGCCGGGGGTGGACTCCGGCCGGGCGGTCCGCGGCCCGCCGGGCGGGCACGACGGGCCCCGCGCCGGGGTGGTGACCGGTTCGCGTTCGGGTGACGCCGACCGACCCCTCGTTCACACTGAGTGACATCGCAGGTACGGTGAGGGCATCGAGTCCGGGCCGGTGGGCCTGCCGCCTTCCCTCGCGCCGGACGTCGTCCCGTATCCGGTCGCAAGGAGATGGCATGCCCGCGAACTCGCTCGTCGTCGGTGCCGGCGGTTTCATCGGCCGCGCGCTGACCGGCGAACTCCTGCGCCGGGGCCAGGAGGTCGCCGCCGCCGTGCACGGGAGCGGGGAGGGCCTGCTGCGGTGGCTCGGGGAGCAGGGGGTGGACACCGGCCGGCTCACCGTCGTCCGGTCCGACGTCACCCGCCCGGGGCTCGGTCTGTCGGAGGAGGGCCTGGACGGGGTGCGGGACGTCTACAACACGGCGGCGCGCTTCGCCTTCGGGATGACCCCGGCGGAGGCCAGAGCGGTCAACGTCGACGGAGCCGTGCATGTCGCCGAGTGGGCGGCGACCCGCCCGCGGCTGCGCCGGCTGGTCCACCTCAGCGGTTACCGCATGGCCGCCGCGGAAGCCGCTTCGCCCGACTACCGTCGCGACGGCGCCTACGAGGCGTCCAAGCGCGAGGGGGACGCGGCGGTGCGGGCGCGCGCACGGGCGCTCGGCGTGCCGCTGACCGTCGCCAACCCGAGCACCGTCATCGGGCCCGGCCAGTGGGTGGGTCTGGCGGATCTGGTACGGGAGTTGTGGCGGGGCCGCCTCCCCGCGCTGCCCGGCGGTCCGGACACCTTCCTGCCGGTCGTGGGGCTCGACTACCTCGTACAGTTCCTGGCCTCCGTTCCGGAAAGGGATGAGAGCGCGGGCGGCACCTACTGGCTGCTGGACGACGCCACGCCGGAGCTGCCGCTCCTCGCCGCGCTGCTCGCCGAGCACATGGGCGTGCCGGCTCCGCGCCGCTCCGTCCCGGTCGGTGTGGTCAAGCGGCTCCCCCGCGCCCTGACCGGGGCGGACCCGGAGACCCTGTCCTTCCTCTCCAGCGACCGGTACGACACCGCGTCGGCGCGGGAGCTCGCCCAGTCGCTCGGTCTGGAGAAGCCGCCGGTGCGCGAGGCCCTGCGCGACTGGGCCGACGACCTGGTCGCCACGCGGTTCGGCCGGGTCCCGGCGCCCGGTGTGCCGTACGGCTTCCAGCAGGTCGGCACGGACCGGACCTGGGTGGTGGGCGAGCGGGAGCGGCCCGGTTACGTCTTCCTGCACGGGATGCCGGTCGACGCCGACTCCTGGGCGCCGGTGGCCGGGCGGGTGGACGCCCCCGCCCTCGCCGCCGACCTACCGGGGTTCGGTCGCTCCACGCCCGAGCCCCGGCAGACGCACGACGACTGGCTCACCGCCCTGCTGGCCCCGGTGCGGGGCCGGCCGGTGCTGGTCGCCCACTCGTATTCCTGCGGGCCCGCCCTGCGCTACGCGCTGCGGCATCCCGGGCGGATCGGTGCGCTGGTGCTCGTCTCCCCCGCCTTCCTCCAGCCGGCCTCCTCGTGGCTGACGCGGTCCCCTCTCGCCGTGCCGGCCCTGAGCCGGATGACCGCCGAGCGGCTGGCCGGCTCCCTCGGACTCCCGGACCCCACGTGGCTCCTGGGGCCGGTGGCCGATCTGCGGCGTTCGGGGGCCGCGCTGCGAGTGGTCTCCGCGCTGCGTTCGGCGTACGGGCAGCGCGCCGCCCTGCGCGGTGCCGTACGCGGTGCGACGCTCCCGGTGGAGCTGGTCGTCGGGTCGGACGATCCGCTGGAGGAGCCGGCCGAACTGCCCGTCACCGAGATCGGATCGGCCGGTCACTACCCCCAGCTGACCCACCCCGACGAGGTCGCGCGGCATCTGGTCGCCGTGCGGAAGCGGGCGGCGGCCCGCTAAGGGCTGTCCCGTCATCCCTGGCGGGCGCACGACGACGGCTACGGCACCTCTCCCCCGTAGCCCCAAGGGCACGGGGGACCCCCTCCGTTGTCGGAACGCCCGGATACATCCGGTACGCGGACACCCCTCCGCCCTGCGACGCACCGCATCCGACGCCGCGCGCCGATCCACCAGGGATGACGGGACAGCCCTGAGGCGTCTCTGCCCGGCGTCCGGCATCCGCCGTCAGACGCGGGTGAAGGCCAGTACCACGTTGTGGCCGCCGAAACCGAAGGAGGTCGACAGGGCCGCCGTCGCCGCGGCCCGGCGGGGCAGTCCGGTCACCAGGTCGAGTTCGATGCCATCGCCGATCTCCTCCAGATTGCGCACCGCCGGCACCACGGACTCCTTGAGCGCCCGCACCGTGAGGATCGCCTCCACGGCTCCCGACGCGCCCAGGAGGTGCCCTGTCGAGGACTTGGCGGCGGTGACCACCGGATGACCGCCCACCGCGGTCACCAGGGCGCGGGCCTCCGCGACATCGCCCTGGGGAGTGCCCGTGGCGTGCGCGTTGACGTGACCGATATCGGCTCCGGTCAGTCCGGCGTCGCGCAACGCCTCCTCGATGGCGCGCACTTGTCCGCCCGCGTCGGGCAGCGTGATGTCATGGGCGTCGGAGGTGATGCCGGCCCCGGCCAGCTCCGCGTGCACGCGCGCCCCGCGCGCCCTCGCGTACTCCGCGCGTTCCAGCACGACCATGCCCGCACCCTCGGACATGACGAACCCGTCCCGCCGCCGGTCGAACGGCCTGGAGGCGAGCTCCGGCGCGTCGTTGCGCAGCGAAAGGGCCCGCATCTGGGCGAAGGCGCCGAGCGAGAGGGGATGCAGGCAGGCGTCCGTCCCTCCGGCCACCACCACGTCGGCGCGTCCGGCGCGGATGAGCAGGGCGCCCACCGCGAGGGCCTCGGCTCCCGAGGCGCACGCACTGGTCGGCGCATGGGTGCCCGCCCGGGCCCCCACCATCAGGCTCACCACCGCGGAGGCGCCGTTGGGCATGAGCCGGGGCACCGTGTACGGGGAGACCGCGCGCCGCCCGCGCACGTTCAGCACGTCGTTCTGGTCCAGTATGGTCAGCGCGCCTCCGATGCCGGTGCCCACCACGACCGCCAGCCGTTCGGGCTCGACCTCCGGCCGGTCCGCGTCGGCCCACGCCTCCCCGGCCGCGACCAGGGCGGCCGCCTGGCTGCGGTCCAGCCGGCGCCGCCGTACCCGTTCGATCTCGCCGTAGGGGTCACGGTGCATGCTGCCCGCGATACGGACGGGCAGCGTGCCGGCCCACGGGGCGTCGATCGGGGAGATGCCCGACCGGCCCGCGAGCAGCGCCTCCCAGGTGCCGGCGACATCGCCGGCGAGCGGGGTCGTGGCGCCCATACCCGTCACCAGGACACCGCTCGCGGGCCGGGGCTGCCGGCGCTCACCCGATGTGCGCCGCACGGCCGTCTCCGTTTCCGGGCCGGGCCGAAAGGGCCGCGCGGTTTCTCAGTCCCGCGACGGTGAGGGCGATCACCGCACGGAGCAGCTCGCCGACGCCGCCCGGCGGGGCCGCGGGGGCCTCCGCGTTCGCCCGGCCGGACCCTTCCCCTTGTTCGTATGCAATCAATTCGCCCGCCACACGCATACCGTCTCCTCATTTCCATTTCCCGGCGGTGGCCTGAATGAGCCGTAGGACCGAATGGTTCAAAGAATGGCCGCAAGGTGTAGGCCGACCAACCGCCGGTACGGATTGCCACCGCCTCGTACCGAACCCAATCTAAGAGCCCGGTAAGAGCTTCCACATCGGGTGTTCTGTTGATTTCCAGCTCCCCCTTCCAGCGGACCCTTCACCCATTAGGAGGGGTCCGAACGCGCCGGTCACCGCCTTGATGAGGAGCTGCCGAACCCTTTCCTCACAAGGAAAGTCCGACACCCGCAAGACCATGATCAAATACTTTCTCGCTTGTCTTACAATGCCTTTCTGTGGCTTCTTATTGCCACGGCGCCGAAGCATGCTGCATAGTGAACAAAGATGCTGCAGAGGACAGTTTGCGGCCGCACTCCGGGCCCATGCGCTTCAAAAATAAATTACGCACATAATGGCACGGCATCCGGGCCGGTCTCTCTTTCTTTCTCCTGCAAAATCCGGAAGGAAGCCTCATGTCACACACCGAAACGGCGCGCACGTCCTGCGCCGAGGAGACGGTCCATGTGGTCCGCTGGCCCCTCGAAGCGTCGAAGCTGGAGCACCACCGGCGTACGGGCGCCCTGCGTCTCCTCGTGATCGAGAACGGCGGGACACCGCCGACGACCACCGACGCGCGGGAGGACTGGGTCCGCTCACCGATCACCCGCGAGGACTTCAGCGCCCGCATCGCGGCCCTGCGCGCCAGGGCCTCCTCGTACGATGCGCCCGTCCTGGACCACGACGGACTGCTGCGGTACGGGAGCCGCGTCGTGCCCGTCTCGCCGACCGAGATGTACCTGTTACGGCCCCTGGTGCAGAGGTTCGGAAGCCTGGTGGCCCGCGAGGAGCTGCTCACGCTGCTGAGCACCCGCGGCTCCACCGCAAGCCGGAACGCACTGGACCTGCATGTGATGCGCATCCGCCGGCGGGTGCTGCCGCTGGGGCTGCGCCTGCGGACGGCCAGCAGGCGCGGCTACCTCCTGGAGGGCCCCGCATGACAGCGGACCCGCGGCCGGGCCGGTCCCGGCAGGGGCCCGCCGCCGGGGGTCAGACCGCCGTCCGCCGCGCGTCGGCGCAACCGCAGGCGGCGGGTACCAGCCCGGTGCGATGGGCGTAGATCACGGCGTGGACCCGGTTGCGCAGTTCCAGCTTGTCCAGCAGGTGCTGCACATGGGACTTGACGGTGCTCTCGCCCAGGACCAGTTCGGCCGACATCTCGGCGTTGCTGAGCCCCCGGGCGAGCAGTGTCAGCACCTCCCGCTCACGCGGCGTCAGAAGTGCGGCACGCGCCCTCTCCTCATCGGTCCCGTGCCGGCAGGGCGGCCCGGGGCGGGGCTCCCCCTCCCGGGCGGTGGCGGGGAACCCGCCGGCCTCCAGGACGGCGTAACCGGCGGCGGTCAGGTGGACGGCGGACAGCAGCTGCGCGGGGGTGGCGCGGCTGAGCACCACCCCTCTCGCCCCGGCCCGCAGCGCCCGCCGCACGGCCTCGTCGGTCCCCTGCACCATCAGCAGGACCCCCGGCGCGCCGTTCTCCGTGCGGGCGGCCAGCGCGGCGGCCAGACGGGCGGCGTCGAGGCCCGGTGACTGCGCGTCGACGAGCACCACCTGGGGGCGCAGACCGGCCGCCCGGGCCTCGGCGCCGGCGGCGTCGGTCGCTTCGCCGGCCACCTCGACGGCCGGGTCCCGGTCGAGCACGGCCCTGATGCCGGCGCGCGTGATCGCGCGGTCACCGACCAGCAGAACGCGAACGAGTGCGGTGATCGTCCCTCTCCTCTCTCCTTCGGGGGTGGCAGGCCTCGGTATCAGGCCGCCGTGCCCCCGGTACGGGGAACGGCCGCGCCGCCGTCCGCGCGGACGGGCCGCCCGGCGTCGCGGCGCCTCGGCGTGGCGAGGACGGCGAGGGCGCCGACGGCGATGAGGCACGCGCCGGTCCACAGCGCGGGGACCATGCCGTCGGTGAAGCCGCCCGGCGTGGCGAGGTCCCCGTGCGCGGTGAACACGGAGGCCAGGACGGCGACTCCGAGGACGCCGCCCAGTTCGCGCAGCGCGTTGACGGCGCCCGACGCCATACCCCGGTCCTCCTCCGCCACCGCCCCCATCACCAGGTTCGCGGTCGGGGAGAAGTAGAAGGTCATGCCGAGCCCGCACAGCACCAGCGCCGGGACGAGGGAGGGGTAGCTCACGTCCGGGGAGACGCGGGCCGCGATCCAGCCCAGTCCGCACGCCTGGAAGGTCAGCCCGAGCGCCACGATGGGGCGGCCGCCGATCCGGTCGGAGAGGAGGCCGGCCAGCGGCGCGACGAAGATGGGCACGATCGTCCACGGCAGGATGCGCAGCCCCGCCTCCATCGGCGAGTAGCCCCGCGGCCCCTGGAAGAACTGCGTGAGCAGGAAGACCGAGCCGAACATCCCGGCGAACATCAGCAGGCCCGCCGCGTTCATCCCGCTGAAGGTGCGGTGCCGGAAGAGGCGCATGGGGAACATGGGCATGGCGGTGCGCAGCTCCCAGGCGACGAAGGCCGCGAGGACCAGGGCGCCGCCGGCCAGCGCGGCCGGGACCCGTACGCCGGACCAGTCGTCGGCCGGCCCCTGGATCAGGCCGTAGACGATGCCGAACAGGCCGGTGCCCGCCAGCACGGTCCCGACCAGGTCCAGCCGTGCGTTCGGGCCCCGGCTCTCGGTGAGCCGCCACCGGGCGAGCGGGAGGACCAGGAGCCCGATCGGCACATTGATCCAGAAGATCCACTGCCAGGCGAGGTGTTCGACCACCGTCCCGCCGATGAGCGGCCCCATGGCGATGGCGAGACCCTCGACGGCGCTCAGCGCGCCGAGGACCGCCCCGCGCCGGGCGGCCGGGGCGACCGCCGTGAGCAGGGTCAGGTTGAGCGGCATCAGGGCGGCGGCGCCCAGCCCCTGCACGGCGCGGGCCGCGATCAGGGCGCCGATGCCGGGGGCGAGGGCCGCCGCGGCGGACGCGGCGGTGAAGATGAACAGGCCCACGAGGAACATCCGCCGCCGGCCGAACCGGTCGCCCAGGGCCGCGCCGGGCAGCATCAGGACGGCGTAGGTGAGCGTGTAGGCGTTGACCGTCCACTCCAGCTGCCCGATGTCGCCGCCGAGGCTCTCGCGGATGGCGGGCAGGGCGGTGATGACGACGAGGTTGTCGAGGGACACCATGGCCACGCCGAGGCCACAGCACAGGAACGTCCACAGGACGTTCCGCTTCGAGACGTTCATGACTGCCTTCTCCAGGAAGTGTGCCGGGGCGACCCGGGACGTCACCGGCGGTTACCGGGCCTTCCGCACCGAGACCCTCAAGGGCATCGGC
>NZ_JBEYCF010000085.1:0-16397 GCF_040632605.1 Streptomyces sp. NPDC019224
CGTCACCCCGCTCGAAACGAGATCCCTGCTCAGGCAGAACCTCGCCCCGGCAGCGTAAACACCCGCTGTCCAGTCCGCGGGGGGAACTTCAGGCTCCGCCCGCCGACGCACCTACTACTCACTTACCGCTGCGGCACACCAAGCCATGGCCACGATCCACATGCCGCACTCATGGCTGAGGAAAACCGCAGCACCACGGGACAAGACCAACGACACAGATGTGGGACCGATACGTGAAATCCCAGGTCAGGAGGATCTCGCTTTGCGTCAATTGCCCTCCGAGCTGCCTGCACGGCAGATGAATTCGGTTGCGGCGGGACCGGGCAGCCCGGTGAGCTACCTACATGAACGGTGCCACGGAGCAGGCGGAACGGGCGAGGTCAGGAAGCACCATGCATCTGCCTCTGTGGCACAGGGCGGCGGTGCTCGTGGCCCTGATGCTGGCCGCCTTCACCCTCAACACGGCGGAAAACCTGCCGATCGGCCTCTTGGATCTCATCTCCGAAAGCCTCCGAGTGTCGGTGTCAGCGGTTGGTCTCCTGGTCACCGGTTACGGCGTGACAGTGGCCGTCGCGTCATTACCGCTCGCCTATGTCATGCGGGCCGTGCCCCGACGCCATGTGCTCACCGGACTGCTGGCCGCGCTGGTCGTGTCCAGCCTGGTCGCAGCGCTGGCCACCTCCTACTGGGTGCTCCTCTTCGCGCGGCTGCTGACCGCGCTCGCCCAAGCGTTGTTCTGGGCCGTGATGGGGCCGGTCGCGGTGGGCCTGTTCGCGCCCGAGGTCCGTGGGCGTGTGGTCGGAGCGCTGTCCGTCGCCGGTTCGCTCGCCCTCGTGCTCGGTGTTCCCGCCGGGACCTGGCTGGGCCAGCAGAGCGACTGGCAGGTGCCCATCGCCTTGCTCGCGGCTCTCGGACTTGTCTCTCTGATGACCATCGCCGTTCTGCTGCCCACCTCCCGTCCGGAAGAGGAGAGCGCCGCTTACGGAACCAGTCCCGACGTCCGCCGGTTCGGGATCGTTCTGGCGGCCGGGACCTTATCCGCTACTGGGGCCTTCGCGGGATACACCTACGTCGTCAAGTTCCTGGGCGACGTGAGCGGGTTCTCCTCGAGCGCGGTCAGTGCCCTGTTCGTGGCTTTCGGGGTTGCGTGTCTGGCCGGCGTGAGCATCACCGGGGCTCTGCTGGACCGCTTTCCGCAAGCCGCACTGACCACTGCCGTTGCTACACAGGCGGTGGGCATGCTCGGTCTGTATGCGGTCGGCACCGAGCCGGTGGCAGCGGTGGTGTTCCTGGCGCTGATGGGCAGTGCACTCGGACCGGTGTTCATGACCACCCAGAACGCGATGCTGCATTGCGCACCGGGCCGCACAGATATCGCACTCGCGGCGAACTCCGGCTCATACAACGCCGGTATCGCAGCGGGCGCCGCGCTCGGCGGACTGGTCCTGCCGCTCGCCGGAGTGCGGGGCACCTTCCTCGTCGGCGGGCTACTGACCGTCGGGGCCTGCGCAGTGCTGCTCGGCGGGCGGCTGCTGCGGGTTTTCGGACCGGAGTCCGCCGGTTAGAGCCACCGACACTGGGCGGCCGGTGCTGCTTCTCGTCCGCTGAGGAAAACGACGCGGAGACGGGATTGCACCACCGACACGACCGCGGAATCGAGCCGCGAAAACACAGGTCGTTCAGTCTCCGGAGGACACGGCTCACCGGAACCTACACGGCCGGGGCCTCCCCGCCCGCCCCCACCGCCCGGCTGCCGCTCTCCGGCAGCCGGGCGGAGTCGTACCAGCCGTACGGGAAGCCCTTCCCGGCCGTACGAGCGGCTCAGCCCTTCGCGAGCCCCGTGGCGACCGGCCGGTCCGCCGAGGGCAGCCCCCACTCGCTCCAGGACCCGTCGTACACGGCCGTGTCGCGGTAGCCGGCCAGCTCGGCCCCGAGCGCCAGCACGCAGGCGGTCACGCCCGACCCGCAGCTGAAGTACAGCCGCTCCCGGTCGCCCGCCGCGTCGGCGAACGCGGCGCGCAGCCCGTCGGGCGGCAGCATCCGCCCCTCGTCCTGGAGCCGGCCGAAGGGCAGGCTGACGGCCCCCGGCATATGGCCGCCGCGCAGCCCGGCACGCGGCTCGGGCTCCGTGCCCTCGAACCGTCCCCCGGTCCTGGCGTCGAGCACCGCCGCGCCCGGATCGGCCAGCGCGTCCGCCACCGTGGCGGCGTCGACGAGGAGGCCGGGCCGGGGCCGGGCCGTGAAGCCGCCGCGCCCGGCAGCAGGTTCCGGCGTGCCCTCGTCGACCGGCAGCCCGGCGGCGGTCCAGGCGGGCAGGCCCCCGTCGAGGACGGCGGCCCGGTCGAAGCCCATCGCGCGGAGCATCCACCAGGCCCGGGCGCTGGAGTAGATCCCGGCGGCGTCGTACACGACGGCGGTGTCCCCGTCGTTCAGGCCGAGCGCCCGCATCTCGTCGGTGAACCGGCCGGCGTCCGGCATGGTGTGCGGCAACGGCCCCGTGGGGTCGGAGAGCGCGCCGTCGATGTCGAAGACCCGGGCACCCGCGATCCGCGGCCCGCTCCCCCGGTGCGCGCCGACCGAGGCGTCGAGCACCAGCAGTCCGGGAGCGCCGAGGCGCGCGGCGAGCCAGTCGGCGGAGACGAGCGGCCCCGGCAGGGAGCCGACGGCGGCGCCCCGGTCCTCGTACGGCTGCCTCGCCCCGCCCATGTGCCCTCCCGGCTGCCCGAAGACCGGACCGCCCCGGCCGGTTTTTTTCAAGATCGCAGCCGGGTCGGCGGCTGTCAACGGCCTTCCCGGCGGCCGAGCGGCTGGACCAGCTCGTCGTACACGCAGAGCACTTGGGCCACCGTGTCGTCCTCGGTCGGCCAACTCGCCGCCTGCCGCAGGCCGTCGGCGGCCAGCAGCTCCCGCTCGGCCGGGTCACCGAGCAGCCGGGCCACCGCCACGGCCAGCGCCTCGGCGTCCGCGTACGGCACGAGAACCGCCGCGTCACCCACGAGTTCCGGTGTGCCGCCGACCGCCGTGGCGACCAGGGGCACCCCGGCCCGCAGCGCCTGCTGGGCCATCGTCGAACGGGACTCCCAGCGGCTGGGCAGGACGGCCACGTCGGCGGCGGCCAGGAGCGCGGCGGCGTCGGACCGGTCACCGAGCAGTTCGACCGGCAGGCCCTCGGCCGTGATCCGCCGCCGCAGCACCGCCCGCTCCCGCCCCTCTCCGACGACGGCCACCAGCGGCACAGGGTCGAGCAGGCGCCACGAGGCCGCCGCGTCGAGCAGGGTGTCGTAGCCGTGATGCGGCACGAGACTGCCGGCGGCGACGATCAACGACCGCCCCACCGCACCGAGTTCGGCACGCACCTTGTCGGCGGGCGGCCCGGCGGGCAGCGGCGGCCGGGGTGCGGCGACGGGCGCGAGCCGGGCATCGCGGGCGCCCCGGGCGCGCGCCCGGTCGACCAGGTCGGAGGAGGTGGCGAGCACAACGGCCGCCGCGCGCACGGCCCTTCGCTCCAGCAGGTGCAACAGCCGGCGGCGGGCCCCTTCGGCGTGGGCCCGGGTGTGCCAGGTGACGACCAGGGGGACGCGCCGGCCGCCGATCGCCAGGGCCGCCCGGACGGCGGCGTGCAGGCCGTGCGCGTGGACGACGTCCGCACCGGAACAGGCGGCGCGCAGCGAGGCGACGGCCGCCGGGTCACTGCGCCGGGGCACGGGGGTGAAGTCGGCACCCGTGGCGGAGAAGTCGTGGGTGCGGTCCAGGGCCGCCGGCGCGCAGACCGTGACCCGCACCCCCCGGGCGACCAGCCCGGCGGCCAGCGAGCCGGCATGCGCGCTGCTGCCGGTACTGCCGCCACCGAGCACCTGGACCGTGCGCAGCTGTGACACGTCGATTGGCTCCCGGGGCTCCCGAGTCGGGGGTACGAACACGGCCAAGGATGCCAGTCCGTACGCGCGTTCCGGCACGACGGAACCGTTCCTCCCGTGCGCATCGCGACAAACCGGGCACCCCACACCACCCGCACGGGTGAAAGCGTGTGCGGCGCCACGACACCCGTACGGCTGCCACGGCCCCGGACGGACGGCCGGGACCGCTCATCGCGGCCCCGGCCGTGACGACCCCTACCCGTCGGCGCGGGCCGTCGCGAGCAGTTCCTCGGCGTGGGCTCGGGCGGTCTCGGAGTCCTCCTGGCCCGCGAGCATCCGGGACAGCTCCCGTACCCGGTCCTCGCCCTCGAGGACGGTGACGCCGCTGCTGGTCACCGAGCCGTCCACGGTCTTCTCGACCAGCAGTTGCCGGTCGGCGAACGCGGCCACCTGGGGGAGGTGCGTGACGACCACGACCTGGGCGGACCTGGCGAGCTTCGCGAGCCGCCGTCCGACCTCCACGGCCGCCTTGCCGCCGACGCCCGCGTCGACCTCGTCGAAGAGGTACGTGGGCACGGGGTCGGAGCCGGCGAAGACGACCTCGACCGCGAGCATCACCCGGGACAGCTCACCGCCCGACGCGCCCTTGGCAATCGGCCGGGGCTGGGCTCCCGGGTGCGGGGCCAGCAGCAGTTCGACCTCGTCGGCACCGGACGGCCCGTAGGTCACGTTGCGTCCGCCGATCTCGATGCCGGACGCCTCGTTTGCCGCCTCGGTCTGCCGGATGTCGAAGGACACCCGGGCGTGCGGCATGGCCAGGGACGCCAGTTCCTCGGTCACCGCCGCGGCGAAGGACGCGGCGGCGGCCGTCCGGGCGTCGGTCAACGCCTGCCCGAGACCGGAGAGTTCGGCACGCAGCGCGTCCCGCTCCGCGGTCAGCTCCCCGATCCGGTCGTCGTCGCCCTCCAGCTCGGTGAGCCGCTCCGCGCCCTCCTGCGCCCAGGCGAGTACGGCGGTGATGTCCTCCCCGTACTTGCGGGTGAGGGCGGTGAGCGCGGCGCGCCGCTCCTCGACCGCGGCGAGCCGCAGCGGGTCGGCGTCCAGCTGGTCCGCGTAACCGGACAGTTCTCCGGAGACGTCGGCGAGCAGGATGGAGATCTCGCCGACCCGGTCGGCGAGCGAGGCGAGCGCCGGATCGTGCGCGCGCACCCCGTCGAGGGCCTGCCTGGCGGCGGCCACCACGGTCGTGGCGTCCAGGGCCTCCGGGTCCTCCGGGTTGCCGGCCAGCGCGGTGTGCGCGAGGGCGGCGGCGGAGGCGAGCGCGTCGGCGTGGCCGAGCCGCTGGGCCTCGGCGGCCAGCTCCGTGTCCTCGCCGGGCAGCGGTTCGACGGCGGCGATCTCGTCCAGCCCGAAGCGCAGCAGGTCGGCCTCCTGCGCGCGCTCGCGGGCGCGCGTGGTCAGCTCGTCCAGCTCCGCGGCGACCTCCCGCAGCCGCCGGTAGGCAGCCGTGTACTTCGCCAGCGGAACGGCGACGCCGTCGCCCGCGTACCGGTCGAGGGCCTGCCGCTGCCGGGCCGGCTTGAGAAGGCCCTGCTGGTCGGTCTGGCCGTGCACGGCGACGAGTTCGTCGGCCAGCTCGGACAGCACTCCCACCGGCACGGATCTGCCGCCCAGATGCGCCCGGGAACGCCCCTCGGCGGAGATGGTACGGCTGATGAGCAGCGCGCCGTCCTCGATATCGGCCCCGGCCTCCTCGGCCCGCAGGGCCACCGCGTCGCCCCCGGCCACCGTGATCCGGCCCTCGACGACCGCGGCCTTGGCGCCGATCCGCACCAGGGCGGGGTCGGCGCGCCCGCCGAGCAGCAGCCCCAGGCTGGTGACGACCATGGTCTTACCGGCGCCGGTCTCGCCCGTCACCGCGGTGAAACCGGGTGACAGCTCCACCACCGCGTCGTCGATGACCCCGAGCGACCGTATCCGCATCTCCTCCAACACGGACATGACCATACGAGGTTTCACCGCCCGCGTGCACACGGGCCACGGCCGGGGCGCCCGGATGGTGCGCCCCGCCCGGGGTCACTGGGGCGCGCCCCGCCATCCCGAGACGGGCAGGGCGAACTTGGCCACCAGACGGTCCGTGAACGACGCCTGGTGCAGCCGGGCCAGCCGTACGGGCACGGCACCGCGCCGCACCTCGACGCGCGCCCCCGGCGGCAGCTCGACGGTCCGGCGCCCGTCGCACCACAGCACCCCGTGCGGGGTGTGCGGCTGGACCTCGACGGCGAGCACCGAGGCGGGCGAGGTCACCAGCGGCTTGGCGAACAGGGCGTGGGCGCTGATCGGGACCATCAGCAGCGCCTCGACCTCCGGCCAGACGACGGGTCCGCCGGCCGAGAAGGCGTACGCGGTCGAACCGGTGGGCGTGGCGCACACGATGCCGTCGCAGCCGAACCCGGTCACCGGCCGGCCGTCGATCTCCAGGACGACTTCGAGTATCCGCTCGGGCGACACCTTCTGCACGGCCGCCTCGTTGAGCGCCCAGTCGGTGTGGACGACGGCCCCGTTGCTGTGCACCAGGACGTCGATCGTCATGCGTTCCTCGACCGTGTACGCCCGGGTGACGACCCGGTCGACGACCTGGTCGAGGTCGTCGCGCTCGGCCTCGGCGAGGAAGCCGACCCGGCCGAGGTTGACGCCGAGCATGGGCACCCCGGAGGCGCGCGAGAGTTCGGCACCGCGCAGCAGCGTCCCGTCGCCGCCGAGGACGATCAGCAGCTCACAGCCGTTCAGCACCTCGGGCGTGGCATCGATGACGGTCTCGACGGACGGCGGCAGGGGCAGGTCGGCCGCCTCCGTGGCGAGGACCCGCACGCCCAGGCCGTTGCGGAGCAGCCCCTGGACGACGAGTTCCGCGCTGCGGATCGCGGCCGGGCGGCCGGTGTGCGCCAAAAGGAAGACTGTACGTGCCGCATTCGTCGTCAACGAGGCCCCTCCGCCACTGCACGGTCGACATCCGCGGGATCCAGTTCGGGTGCTCCGGCCCGCAGCCACAGAAAGTACTCGACGTTCCCCGAGGGCCCCGGCAGCGGGCTGGCCGTCACGCCCCGGACCCCCAGGCCCAGCGCCCACGCGCGGCGGGCGACCTCCCGTACCGCCTCGGCACGCAGTTCGGGACTGCGCACCACCCCACCGCTGCCGAGCCGTTCCTTGCCGACCTCGAACTGCGGTTTGACCATGAGGACCAGATCGGCGCCGGGGGCGGCGCAGCGGACCAGGGCGGGCATCACGAGCCCGAGCGGGATGAACGACAGGTCGCCCACCACCAGGTCCACCGGCTCGCCGTCGATCGCCTCCAGCGTCAGTTCCCGCACATTGGTGCGGTCCTTGACCACGACGCGTTCGTCGGACTGGAGCGACCAGGCGAGCTGCCCGTAGCCCACGTCCACGGCCACCACCTGCGCGGCCCCGGCGCGCAGCAGCACGTCGGTGAACCCGCCGGTCGACGCCCCCGCGTCCAGCGCCCGCCGGCCCTCGACCTCCAGCCCGAGCGGGACGAAGGCGGCGAGGGCGCCGGCCAGCTTGTGGCCGCCGCGCGAGACGTACTCGGGGTCGCTGTCGTCCTTGGTGACGACGACGGCGGCACTGGTCTCGACCTGGGTGGCCGGTTTGGTCGCGGTGCTGCCGCCGACGGTCACCCGGCCCGCCGCGATCAACTGGCTCGCGTGCTCGCGCGAGCGGGCGAGCTTGCGGCGTACCAGCTCGGCGTCGAGACGGCGACGGGCGACTCCTGCCACGTTCGGTTCAGCTCCTGTGGTTGTACGGGGGCACCGGTACGGGTGGTCCCGGTGCGGGGGCGGGCCCGGCGTCCAGCGCGCTCAGCGCCTCGCGCAGGCCCCGGTGTACATCCTCGTACACCTCGGTGTGTCCGTCCGCCCCGAGGTGGTCGGCATCGGCCAGCCGTTCCAGCAGCACGTCCACTTCGGCGCTGCCCGTCGGCGTCCGTACGACACCGAGGGGCGCGGGCCCCGCGGGCTCGGCCGGCTCGGGCGGGGCATCCGTCTCGGGCTCGGGCATCGGGTCGCTCATGCGGAAACGCTACCGCGAAGAGCTGGGGTACCGTCGATCACGATGGCGACCATGGCGGAGTGCCGCAGCGCACTCGACAGACTTTCCGACAACCTCGCGGGGGCCGACGGCGACGTGCGCCGCGCCGCCGACCTGGACCGCTCGCTGAGCTGCCACATCAGGGACCTGGACATCACGTTCACCGGTCGCCTGTCCGGCGGCCGCATCCAGGTCCTGGACACCCTGGAGGGCCCGCCACGCCAGAAGGCGGAGATCCGCCTGGCGATGACCGGCGACGACCTGGTCGCCATGGTCGACGGCGACCTGAACTTCGCCAAGGCGTGGGCCTCGGGCCGCGTCCGCCTGGAGGCGGGCTTCCGGGACCTGCTGAAACTGAAGTCATTGCTGTAACGAGTTCACGTCCTGCGGACGGACTCACGCCGGCGGGACCGAGCCCGTCCGGCGGTCGAGGACGTCTTCGGACCCGGCGGGCAGACCGCACCGGCCGGCGTCCGAACCCGTCCGGCGATCGAGGGCACTTCGCGGCCCCGGGGGCCCGTCACACCGCCAAGGACCCGCGCGCGACGCGCGCCCGCGCGGCGGGGACCACCAACGGCGTCCCCGTCTCCGGGTCCGGGATCACCTGGCACCGCAGCCCGAACACCCGCTCCACCAGTTCCGCGGTCACGATCTCCCCCGGCGGCCCCTCCGCGACGATCTCCCCGCCGCGCATCGCGATGAGGTGCGTGGCGTACCGCGCCGCGTGGTTCAGGTCGTGCAGGACGGCCACCAGTGTCCGCCCCCGGGTCTCGTGCAGCTCCGCGCAGAGGTCGAGGACATCGATCTGGTGCTGGATGTCGAGGTACGTCGTCGGCTCGTCCAGCAGCAGCAGGGGCGTCTGCTGGGCGAGGGCCATCGCGATCCAGACGCGCTGCCGCTGGCCGCCGGACAATTCGTCGACATAGCGATCGGCCAGCTCACCGACGCCCGTCGATGCCATCGCTTCCCGGACGACCCGCTCGTCCTCGGGTGACCACTGCCGCAGCAGCCCCTGGTGCGGGTACCGCCCCCGCGCCACGAGGTCCGCGACGGTGATGCCCTCCGGCGCGATCGAGGACTGGGGCAGCAGGCCCAGCGTCTTCGCGACCTTCTTCGCGGGCAGCCCGTGGATCGACCGCCCGTCCAGCAGCACCTGGCCCCGGCTCGGCTTCAGCATCCGGGACAGCGCCCGCAGCAGCGTCGACTTGCCGCAGGCGTTGGGGCCGACGATCACGGTGAACGAGTGGTCGGGTATCTCGACCGAGAGGTTCTCCGCGATGACCCGCTGGTCGTATCCGAGGGTCACCGAGTCCGCGGTGAGGCGCTGCATGGTCGTACTCCGGAGGTCGGTCGGTTCGGTGGGGGTGGCGGGGCCGGCGGGTGCGCCGGTACCGGCACGGGAGCTCATACGCGTCCCGCCTTGCGCTCGGTCACCAGCAGCCACACGAGATAGCAGCCGCCCAGCACCCCGGTGACGACACCGACGGGCAGCTGCCGGTCGCCGAAGGCGTCGAGCGCGATCCAGTCGGCGACGAGCAGGAGCGCCGCGCCCATGAAGGTCGCGGCCACCAGGTTGGGGCCCGGGGAGCGGGTCAGCCGGCGCGCCAGCTGGGGGGCGCTCAGCGAGACGAAGGCGATCGGCCCGGCGGCGGCCGTGGCGACGGCGACGAGCAGGACGGCGGAGCCCATGAGGAGGAGACGGGTGCGTTCGACCCGTACACCGAGCGCGTACGCGGCGTCGTCGCCCATCTCCATGACCCGCAGGGCCGGCCCGTGTCCGTACACCAGCGGGAGCAGCACGGCGCAGACGATCAGCAGCGGCCAGACCTGCGCCCAGTCCCGGCCGTCGAGCGAACCGGTCATCCAGACGACGGCACGCGTCGCGTCGACCAGGTCGGCCTTGGTGATCAGGTACTGGGTCGCGGCCGTCAGCATGGCGGCCGCGCCGATCCCCACCAGGACGAGCCGGAAGCCGTGGACCCCGCGCTTCCACGCCAGCAGGTAGACGGTGACCCCGGTCAGCAGGCCGCCGGTGATCGCACCGGCCGAGACCGCCGCCGCACCGCCCTGGAAGAGGACGATCACGGTGAGCGCGCCGACCGTGGCGCCCTGGCCGAAACCGAGCACGTCGGGGCTGCCGAGCGGGTTGCGCGAGATGGTCTGGAAGACGGCGCCCCCGGCTCCGAGCGCGCCGCCGACGAGGAGTCCGACGAGCACCCGGGGCAGCCTGAGGTCCGTGACGATGAACTCCTGCTGGAAGGTCCCGTGGCCGAAGAGGGTGGTGAGGACCTCGCCGGGCGTCATCGAGAAGTCGCCGCTGCCGATGAGGACGACCGCCGCTGCCGCCGCCACGGCGGCCAGGAGCAGGACCACCAGGGCGGCTCGCGCGTTCGTCCGGAACGAGTATCCGCCGGGCGTCCGCACGGCCCGCACCGGACGGACGGCGTGTGCCGTCCCCTTCGTGGTCGTGGCACTCACAGCTGGGACATCCTCTTGCGTCGTACGAGGTGGATGAAGACGGGCCCGCCGATCAGCGCGGTGACGATGCCGACCTGGAGTTCGGACGGCCGGGCGATGATCCGGCCCACCACGTCCGCGCCGAGCAGCAGCACCGGCGAGAGCACCGCCGCGTACGGCAGGATCCACCGCATGTCCGGCCCGGTGAGGCTGCGCACCAGGTGCGGGATCATCAGCCCGATGAAGACGATCGGCCCGCACGCGGCGGTCGCCGCCCCGCACAGCAGGGTGACGGCGAGCATCGCGAGGACACGGGTCCGGGTGAGGTGCGCGCCCAGTGCCCTGGCCGTGTCGTCGCCCATCTCCAGGGCGTTGAGCGGGCGGGCGATGAACACGGTCAGCAGGACGCCCAGCGCGATGAACGGCCACACCTTGCCGACCGTCTCCGTGTTCGCGGAGGCCAGCGAGCCGACCGTCCAGAACCGCAGCCGGTCCAGCGCCGCCGAGTCCAGCAGCTGTACGGCGTTGACGTACCCGTACAGCGCGGCGGTGACGGCCGTCCCGGCGAGCGCGAGCCGCACCGGGGTCGAGGAGCGGCTCCCGCCGAGGAAGTACACGGCCACCGACACGATCGCGGCGCCCGTGAAGGCGAACCACACGTAGCCGGTCAGCGAGGTCACACCGAAGAAGCTGATGGCGGAGACGACGGCGGCCGAGGCCCCGGCGTTGACGCCGAGGATGCCGGGCTCGGCGAGCGGGTTACGGGTCAGCGCCTGCATCACCGCCCCGGCGAGGCCGAGCGCGGCACCGACGAGGAGCCCGAGCAGGGTGCGGGGGATGCGCACCCTGCGCACGAGGACGTCGTCGCCGCTGCCCGCGTAGTGGAACAGGCCGTGCCACACGTCGGAGAGGGGCAGCGCCTTGGCACCGACCGCGACGGACGCGAAGCACACCAGCACGAGGACGGCCACGGCCACCAGGAGCCCCGCGGCTCTCGCCGCGTGACGCCTGCGGGGAGCGGCGGCTTTGTCCGGCGCGGCTATCGGGCCGGAACGGGAATCCGGGGGACTTTCAACCAACACCCGGTTAGGTTAGCCTACCCAGCCCTCGGGGCCGCGGGCCCGCCCTCACAATCCCAGCCTGGCCACGGCCTTCTCCGCGTCCAGGTCACAGGCCCCGTCCCCCGCCTGCGACCAGGCCGCCGCGCACAGCGCCCGCAGCCCGTCGAGCGCGTCGCCGTCGCCCTCCAGCACCAGCCGGCCGTCCCGGGCGGAAGCCGTCCAGCCGCCGCAGCCGAAGCCCTCCCCGTCCGCCGTCACCTCGGGCTGGCCGGTGAGCAGCCCGCGCAGGTCCGCGTCGATGTACGTCGGCCGGTGCCGGGGCAGGGCGGTCACCAGCTGCGCCGCGTCCGTCACCCCGGTCAGCACCAGCAACGAGTCGACCTCGCCGTTGAACGCCCCCTCGATGTCCGTGTCGAGCCGGTCGCCGACCACCAGCGGCCGCTCGGCCCCGGTGCGCAGGACGGTCTCGCGGTGCATCGGCGGGAGCGGCTTCCCGGCGACCTGCGGCTCGGCGCCGGTCGCGATCCGGACGACCTCGACGGCCGCACCGTTGCCCGGCGCGATCCCCCGGGCGCCCGGGATCGTCAGGTCCGTGTTGGACGCGAACCACGGCAGCCCGCGGTTGATCGCGTACGAGGCCTCGGCGAACCGGCCCCACGCCAGATCGGGCCCGCCGTACCCCTGTACCACCGCGACCGGGTCGTCGTCCGCCGACTCCACCGGTTCGAGGCCGCGTTCCCGCAGCGCGACGCGCAGTCCCTCGCCGCCGATCACCAGGACCCGCGCCCCGGTGGGCAGTTGATCGGCGACCAGCCGGGCCACCGCCTGCGCCGAGGTGATCACGTCGGTGGGCTCGGCCGGGACGCCCAGCTCGGTCAGGTGCTGTGCGACCGCGGCCGGGGTGCGCAGCGCGTTGTTGGTGACGTACGCCAGGTGCATCCCGCCGTCCCGCGCCGCTCCGAGCGCCTCGACGGCATGGTCGATCGCCAGCCCGCCCGCGTACACGACACCGTCGAGGTCGAGCAGCGCCGTGTCGTACGCCTCGCTCAACGCGGTGCTGCTGCCGCTCGGCCTGGTCCTGCTCGCCTGACTCATGTTTCCGTGCTCCTCATCGCCTGCTTCTCCCCCGATCATCGCGCATCCCCGTACCGCACATACGATGCACGGATGAAGACACCAGGCACGGCGGACCGGGGACTGCGTCTGATTCCGTTCCGTGGACTGCGGTACGTCCCCGAGCGGGTCGGCAGTCTCGCCGCGGTGACCTCTCCCCCGTACGACGTGGTCGTACGGCCCGACGGGCTGCTGCACCTGGAGTCGGCGGACCCGCACAACATCGTCCGGCTGATCCTTCCGCAGGCCCGCACGGTCACCGCCCGCAACGCACAGGCCGCCGCCACCCTGGACGACTGGCTCGCCGAGGGCGTGATCGCGTCGGACGCCGAGCCCGCCCTGTACGTGTACGAGCAGCGCGGCGACGGCATCCTGCAACGGGGCGTGATCGGCGCCCTGGCGCTCTCGGGGCCCACCGACGGCGTCGTGCTCCCGCACGAGGACGTCATGGCGCATGTCGTCGAGGAGCGGGCCGACCTGATGCGCGCCACCGCAGCCCACCTCGAACCGCTGCTGCTGACCTACCGCAGCGACGGGGACACCGCCACGGGCGCGGCCGCCGTCATCGAGCGGACCGTCGACCGCGAGCCGCTGCTCGCCACAGCCACGGAGGACGGCTTCCGGCACCGGCTGTGGGCGGTCACCGATCCCGCGGGGCGCGCGGAGATCGAGGCGGACCTGCTCCGTCACCAGGCACTGATCGCGGACGGCCACCACCGCTGGGCCACCTACCTCAGGCTCCAGCAGGAACACACCGGCCGGGGCCCCTGGGACTACGGCCTGGTCCTCCTGGTCGACACGGCCCGCTACCCGCTCCGGGTCCGCGCCATCCACCGGCTGCTGCACGGACTGCCCGTCGCCGAGGCGCTGACCGCGCTGGCCGGCCTGTTCCGGATACGCGAGGTGGCGGGGCCGCTCCCCCGCGCCCTGGACGCGCTGGCCGGCGCGGCCGCCGAGGGCAACGCCTTCCTGCTCGCGGGTGACGGGGGCTTCCACCTGGTCGACCTGCCCGACGAGGCGCTGCTGGCCCGCACCATTCCGGCGGACCGGCCGGCCGCATGGCGCACGCTCGACGCGACGGTCCTGCACTCGGCGCTGCTCGACCACGTCTGGCAGATCCCCGACGACCCGGCGCACATCGCCTACATCCACGACACGGCGGCGGCCGTGGAGCAGGCCGAACGGCACGGCTCCACGGCGGTGCTGATGCATCCGGTACGCGAGGAACTCGTCCGGGACCTGGCCCGGCAGGGCGTCACCATGCCTCGCAAGTCGACGTCCTTCGGCCCCAAGCCGGCGACGGGCCTGGTCCTGCGGAGCCTGCACCTCGGCTGAACCGGGCCGGAACGCAGAAGAGGGCGGCACCCGATGGGGTGCCGCCCTCTTCTCATGCGTTACGCCTGGGACTTGCCGTCCTCGTCGGCGTCGTCCTCGTCGGCGTCATCACCGTCCGCGTCGGCCACGGCGGGCGCCGCGGTGTCGACGTGCTGGTCCGCGCCCCCACCCTCGTGCTCGTGCTCGTCGAGGGCGTCGACGAACTCGACCCCGTCCAGCTCGGCGAGGCGGTCCGAGGCGTCGGTGGCACCGTCCTTGTCGGCCTCCAGCGCCTTGCCGAACCACTCGCGGGCCTCGTCCTCGCGGCCCGCTTCGAGCAGCGCGTCGGCGTATGCGTAGCGCAGGCGCGGCGTCCACGGGTGCACGGCGTTCGAGGCCAGCTCGGGGCTCTGCAGCGTGACGATGGCGGCGTCGAGCTGCCCCATGTCCCGCCGGGCGCCGGCGGCTACGAGACGCATCTCGACCTGGCCGGCCTTGTCCAGCTTCTGCACCTCGGGCTCACCGGCCATCGCCATGGCCTTCTCGGGCCGGCCGAGGCCGCGCTCGCAGTCGGCCATGACCGGCCACAGCTCCACCGAGCCGGTCATCCGCCGGGACGCCCGGAACTCCGCCAGCGCCTCCGCGTACTTCTGGGTCGCGTAGGCGGCGAAGCCGGCGGCCTCACGGACGGCGGCGACGCGCGAGGCCAGCCGCAGAGCGATGCGCGAGTACGCGTACGCCTGCTCAGGGTCCTCGTCGATGAGCCGGGCCACCATGACGAGGTTCCTCGCCACGTCCTCGGCCAGCGTCTTCGGCAGGCTCAGCAGCTCCTGGCGAACGTCCTGGTCGATCTCGTGCCCGGTGACGTCGTCCGGGATGGGCAGCCGCTTGATGGGCTCGCGGTCGCGGTCGTCGCGGCGCTCGTAACCGCCCGGCCGGCCCCCGCGGTCGTCACGGCCCCGGTAGCCGCCGCGCTCGCGGTCGTCCCGCTGTCCGCGGTAGCCGCCGCCACGGCTGTCCTCGCGACGGGGACCGCGGTCGCGGTCACGGTCGTCACGGCGGAAACCGCCGCCCGTCGGCCGGCTGTCGTCACGGCGGGGAGCGCGGGGCCGGTCGTCGCGGCGCTCGTAGCCGCCCGGCCGGCCACCGCGGTCGTCGTCACGACGCGGACCACGGTCCCGGTCGTCCCGCCGGAAGCCACCGCCGCCGCCGCTGTAACCACCCCGGCTGTCATCGCGCCGGTCGTCGCGGCGGAAACCGCCACCGGTGGAACCGCCACGGCTGTCATCACGACGGAAACCTCCGCCGGAACTGCCCCCACGATCGTCACGACGGAAACCGGCACTGCGGTTGTCGTCATCCCGGCGCGGACCACGGTCCCGGTCGTCACGCCGGAAGCCACCACCGCCGGAGGGACGGTCGTCACGACGGTCGTCGCGGCGCTCGTAGCCACCCGGCCGGCCACCGCGGTCCTCATCACGACGCGGCGCACGGTCATCACGACGGAACCCACCACCGCGGTTGTCGAAGCCACCGCCACGGTCATCGCGGCGGAAGCCACCACCAGTGGAGGAGCCGCCACGGCTGTCATCACGACGGAAGCCACCGCCGGAACTGCCCCCACGATCGTCGCGGCGGAAACCAGCACCGGTGGAACCGCCACGGTTGTCGTCGCGCCGATCGTCGCGGCGGAAGCCGCCGGAGGGGCGGTCGTCACGACGGAAACCGGCACTGCGGTTGTCGTCATCCCGGCGCGGACCACGGTCCCGGTCGTCACGCCGGAAGCCACCGCCGCCGGAGGGACGGTCGTCGCGCCGGTCGTCGCGGCGCTCGTAGCCACCCGGCCGGCCACCGCGGTCGTCATCACGACGCGGCGCACGGTCATCACGACGGAACCCACCACCGCGGTTGTCGAAGCCACCGCCACGGTCATCGCGGCGGAAACCGCCACCGGTGGAACCGCCACGGCTGTCATCACGACGGAAGCCACCGCCGGAACCGCCCCCACGATCGTCGCGGCGGAAACCGCCGCCGGCGGAGCCGCCGCCGCGGGTGTCGTCGCGACGCGGACCACGGTCCCGGTCGTCGCGGCGGAAGCCACCGCCGCCGGAGGGACGGTCGTCACGGCGGAAACCGCCACCGCGGTTGTCGTCATCCCGGCGCGGTCCACGAGACCGGTCATCGCGACCGCTGCTGAAGCCGCCCCGGTCACCGCCGTCCCGGCGACGCGGCTCGCGCTCCGAACGATCGTCGGGAGAGTTGGTGGACATGGGTGGAGCTCCTGTCATCGGGGTACTACAGACATTCTTGCGCAGCCGGACACCCGACGCGCTTCGGGCAAAACAAAAGGACCCTTGGTCCCAGCGCTGAACGCTGGGACCAAGGGTCCTTCAAAAATTGTTCGGCGGCGTCCTACTCTCCCACAGGGTCCCCCCTGCAGTACCATCGGCGCTGAAAGGCTTAGCTTCCGGGTTCGGAATGTAACCGGGCG
>NZ_JBEYCF010000086.1:0-15880 GCF_040632605.1 Streptomyces sp. NPDC019224
GCCGTGCGGCGGAGAGAAAGCGGGGCGCTCGCCCGTCGACCGGGGCAAGCAGGGACTGAAGCGCTCGGTCGCCTCCGACGCGTGCGGGGTTCCACCCGGGATCGTGTCCGCCGGGGCGAACCGGCACGACTCGCCGCTGCTCGGCCCCACCCTGGCAGCGGCCAAAGAGCAGGCCGGTGCGATGCCGGAGGCCGTCAACGTTAACCTCGACCGCGGGTACGACAGCACCAAGTCACGTGTATTGATCGGCGAGTTGGGATTCTCGGCCGAGATCGCCCGCAAGGGCGTGCCCGCCCCGATCCAGGCCGGCAAGCGCTGGGTGGTGGAGCGCACGCACTCGTGGATGAACGACTACGGCAAGCTGCGGCGCTGCACCGAGAGGAGCGGCGATGTCGTGGACTTCTACCTCTACCTCGCCGCCACACTCGTCACGCTCCGCATGCTCATTCGACGCTCGACGAGCCGCTACCGCTGGGACGGCCGCCCCACCACCCGACGCCTCAAGTGATCCATTTGCCGGTGGGTCTAACTCACTCTCCATAAAACCCGGGGCTTGACACGATGGCGGGCCCTGGCGTGCGTGGTGTCTGGGCAAAGCCCAGTCTCCCGTCTCCCCGACCGCGCGAACCGCGTCGAGCCCGAGCCGCGTGGTTCGTCGCGCTCAGCGGCAACAGCCAAGGGCGGCGTTTCGGCCAACCCTGCCCAACCGTGTGCTCATGCACGGCAAGGGTCGGTGCATCGCGCACCTTCGAACACCCGCTGAATTCCAGCGTGCGAAAGCCGTCCGAAAGAACACGTGCTCGAAATCGGTGCGGCGTCGTTGAACACCCTGACACCCCGCTTCCACGTCCTTGGAGGATCCACGTTGACGCAAACCGAACCGGGCAGTAGCAAAAGCGCGGCCCCCCAGGAGACCTCTTCGGCCCCTGCTGCCGGCATCTCGGACGCCGAGCAGGAGTTATACGGCGGCCGACTGCGGTACACCCAGTCATTCGTCCAGCATGAAGGCCCGCTGACCCGGCTTGGCTTCGGTCACATGGCGGCGGCGCTGCCCCGCATGGTTGGCATGGTGCTGCGCGCGGGCTGGGAAACAGACCGGCGGGCGCTGGCCGGAGTCGTCGCGGCGCAGCTCGGGCAGGGGGTGACGGCGGGCTGGGGGCTGGTGGCCGTGAACAGCGTCCTCACCCGACTGTTCGCCGACGGCCCAACCGCGGAAAAACTTCGTGAGGCGCTGCCGTCGCTTGTGGTGCTTGCTGTCGCGGCGGTGGCGACAGCGGTGCTGACGGCGTGGTCGACGGCGATGTCGGGCCGGCTGGAGCCCCAGGTGGAGCGGGCAGTGTCCGCCCGGTACTACAGGGCCGTCACCCATGTCGAGGTGGAGGCGACGGAGCGGCCGGAGGTCCAGCGGATCCTGGAGGCGGGGAGGTTCGGGACGGACTCGGCCCGCAACATGCTGCGGTTGTCGGTCGGTGTGGGCGGCGTGGTGATCGGCATGGCGGCGGCCGCGGTTGTGCTGGCATCGCTGCACTGGACGTTGCTGCCCATGCTGCTGGCCATCGCGTTCCCGAAGGGGTGGGGGGCGGTGCGCTCCGCGCGCCGCGAGTACATCTCCCGCCTGACCTGGGTCGACCACCGCCGGGCGATCGCGTCCCTGCTGGCCTACCTGACCCGCCCACACGCCGCCGCGGAGATCCGGGTGCACGCCGCCGGCAGCAAGCTGCTGGCGAGCTACGAGGAGATGTCGCGGCAGACGGAGGCGGAGCAGCGGCGTCTGGCGCGGGCGCAGGCGGGCACGGATTTGGTGGCGGGCGGCTTCGCCGGGCTCGCGTCGCTGGCCTGCTATGAGCTGCTGTGGTGGCTCCTGGAGTCCGGAGGGCTGCCGCTGGCTGTTGGTGGGACCGCGGTGATCGCGATCCGTACTTCGACCGCGCGCCTCACGTCGCTGGTGCAGCAGGTCAACCGCCTGTATGAGGAGCTGCTGTTCCTCACGGACACCGAGGACGCCATCAAGGTGGCGGGCGAGAATGCCATCCCTGCCTCTGGCCGTCCGCTGCCCGCGTCCGTGCAGGAGGTACGTACGGAGGGCGTCTCGTTCACCTATCCAGGCGCCGACAGTCCTTCGCTGCAGGATGTGAGCGTGCGGGTAGCTCGGGGGAAGGTGACGGCACTCGTGGGTGCGAACGGCAGCGGGAAGACGACGCTGACGAAGGTGCTGGCGGGGCTGCTGGTGCCGTCCGACGGGGATGTGTGGTGGTCGGGCGGGCCGGGTGAGCGGGTCGAGCTCCGTGAGGCGGACCGCGCCCAGGTATTCGACGCTGTCGGGCTGCTGACGCAGGACTTCCCGCGGTGGGAGATGACGGCGGCCGCGAATGTGGCCATCGGTGCCGGAGACCGGCCACGGGACATGGACCGCGTCCGTATGGCAGCGCGGGACGCGGACGTACTCGACGTGGTCGAGAAGTTGCCGCACGGCTGGAAGTCCATCGTCTTCAAGGGCTACGAGCGCGGCGTCCAGCTGTCCGGGGGGCAGTGGCAGAAGCTCGGGTCCGCGCGCTTCCGGTACCGGATGGCGCCGTTCCTGCTGGTCGACGAGCCGACCAGCGCCCTTGACCCCCACTCCGAGATCGCCGCGTTTCGCGGGTTGTGGGACTTGGCCGACGAAGGCCACGCGGTCGTCCTCGTCACGCACCGGCTCGCCGCGACCATGCGCGCCGACCACATCTACGTCCTGGACCGGGGGCGCGTCGTCGAGGAGGGCACCCACGACGAGCTCATGGCTCACGAAGACGGGGTCTACCGGGGCATGTTCGACGCCCAGGCAGCCCAGTACGGTCTCGCGGCCGCAACCCGGGCACTGCCCGACCCTCGTAACGAACCCACGCCCGATCACGACCCGACGAGCTGACCCGCAGCCCGCCGTCAGTGCTTCGTTCCCCTACATCAAAGGCGACTACATGCTCAGCTCCTCCTCGATCCGCACCACCGTCGATGCCTACCTCGATCGCCGCCCGGGCGAGCGCGACGCCCTGGCCGGGCTGCTCGACGCGCTGGACCGGCCCGGCGACGTGACCTCCCGGGCGACGCTGCCGGGTCACGTCACGTGCAGCGCCGTCGTCATGGACCGCCGGCGCCGGGTCCTGCACATCCGGCACCGGACCACCGACGGGCTCATGCTCGCTCCGGGAGGCCACGTCGAACCAGGGGACCGCACGCTGCTCGCTGCGGCGCTGCGCGAGGTGATGGAGGAGGCCGGAATCGCGCCGGGGGCCCTGTGCCTGACCCTGCAGCTGCTGGACGCGCCGATCGACATCGACGTGCACGACATTTCCCCCAGCGCCGCCAAAGGTGAACCAGCCCATCAGCACTACGACTTCCGCTACGTGTTCTGCCTTGCCGACGAGGAGGCGCCGGCCATCACCCTGCAGGACGAAGAGGTGTCCGGCGCCCGGTGGATCCCGTTGCCGGAGGTCCCCTCACTGACACTGCGTGACAAACTCCTGCAGGCCGGGGTGGACGGGCGGCCGCAACCGGTGAACGCGTCCGCGATCATCCACGACGGCCACGGCCGGTACTTGCTGCACCTGAGGGACGCCAACAAGCCGATCTGGGAGTCGGGGTGCTGGTCGTTCCTCGGCGGCGGCCGGGAACTGCAGGACCGGACCCTGCTCGACACCGTCCGCCGGGAGTTGCGCGAGGAGGCCGAGCTCACGGTCGCCGGCCTGGAGCCGTACGCGGTCGAGTGGGTCACCGGCATGGACGGGACGCGCGTTCCGGTGCAGGTTTTCGCCGGCCGGTGGAACGGGGATCCGGCCCGTCTGCCGCTCACCGAGGGCGTGATGGTCGCCTGGGTGCACCCCGAGAAGTTCCCGTACATGACGATGCTCTCCTCGACCAGGGCACTCCTGCAGCGGCACGCCGCCGAGCACCCCCCGGCCCCCGCAGTCGCCCCGGCCGGGCCGCCGCCGGGGACCGTTTTGAACGTGGTCGGCGTCCACCTCTACCTGGAGCGTGACGGCCAGGTCCTGCTGGGGCTGCGCCACCCGGACTCGGCGTACGCAGGCAGCACTTGGCATCTGCTCGCGGGTCACTGCGAGGCGGAATCGGCGATCGCCTGCCTCGTGCGGGAGGCGTACGAGGAGGCGGGGCTCGTGATCGACCCGGAGGACGTCGAGCTCGTGCACACCGTCCACATGGTCAACCGGCCAGGCGCCCAGCCCCGAATCGGTCTGTTCTTCCGCGCCCGGACTTGGGAGGGCGTGCCCGAGCTGAGAGAGCCGGACAAATGCGTGGTCTGGCAGTGGTGGAGCGCCGAGGACCTGCCCGAGCCGATCGTCCCCTACGCGCGCGCCGCGATCGAGGGCATCACGGCGGGCCGGGCCTACAGCGAGCTGGGGTGGGGACAGTGACCGGGGCCGGATCGGGGGACGCGTACTGCGCCCGCTCCCGCATGGTCGACCGGCTCTCGGCGGACGGCCTCCTGAGCGACATGCTGCTGCGCGACGCGCTGCTTCGCCTGCCGCGCGAGGTCCTGCTCCCTCACGCGTATGTGCGGGTCAGCGGTCCGGGTACGGAGCCGATCGACTGGCGCCTCCTCGACGGTTCCCATCCCGAGGATCGTCAGGAATGGCTCGACCTGATCCACAGCGGCGAGTCGGTTCTGCTCCAGCGCGACGGCGAGCGGCTTGACACTCTTGCCCGCGGTCCGGTGACCGGCGGACACATGACGTCCATGTCCACGTACCTCCCCGCCACCGTCGAAGCCCTCCAAGCCCTGGAACTCGGCCCCGGGCAGCGGTATCTGGAGCTCGGGACCGGGCCCGGCATCTCCCTGGCGCTCGCCGCCGCCATCACCGGCCCCGGACTTGCCACCGGGGTGGAGCGGGACAGGCACATGGCCGCCTTCGCCCAGCAGAACCTGGACCGTCCGGGCGTCGGCGCGGCCGTCGCCGTGGGCGACGCGCTCGATGGGTTGAAGGCGCGGGCGCCGTACGACCGGATCCACTCCGGCATTGGCGTCCCCCGTCTTCCCGAGGCGTGGGTGGACCAGCTCGCGCCTGGTGGCCGGATACTCACGACGCTCGTGACCCGCACGCCCAGCTGGCCGGGACAGCTTCTGGCCACCCGTACCGCGGCCGGCGAGATCGAGGCAGTGCTGCAAGGGCGGCCGTGTGGATACCGGCCCATGCTCGGCTACCAGTGGCTCGACGCGGTGCCGATGCGGCCCAGAATCAAGGCCGAACCCGGTGTACCGCGCCCGACCCGGCTCGCGCCGCCGCCGGGCGATGCGTACGGCTTCTGGCTCGCGGCCGCGTATCTGGCGCCCGGGCTGGTCCGCGACTTCCAGGCGGAGACGATGACGATCGTCGCTCCCGACGAGGGCTCCTGGGCGGTCGCGGGGCCCGGCGAGGCGACCGTCCGCGTCCACGGACCCCGGGAGGTGTGGGCCGAGCTGGAGGACGTGCACGCCCGCTGGGTCCTGGCCGGACGGCCCGACACGTACCGGGTAACCGTGCCGGAACACGGCGGGTCCCAGCACGTGTCGTCCGGCACCGGCAGGCGCGCCCTGAAGTGGGACCTGCCTCCGCTCGCGCCGGTGCCCCACCAACCCGCAGTCCCCTGCCCGACCGAGCACCCAACGGAGGCCCTGTGAGCCTGTTCGACGCCACGGCGGATGACTACAGTCGGCACCGCCCCGGCCTCCCCGATGAAGTCGTCCACCTGCTCGCCGGCCCCCTGCGCGGCATCCACCGTCTGGCTCTGCTCGATCTGGGCACGGGGACCGGCCAGGTACCGGCCGCCCTTTTGCCGGTCCTGCCGCAGCTCGCCCGCCTGGACCTGGTGGATGCAGACCGGGACATGCTCCACCAGGCCGATCTCACCCTTCGTCCTCTTCTCGCGGGCCGGGCCGCCGCCTTTCATCCCGTCCGGGCCGAGGAGTTCACGCCGCCCCAGGAGCGATACCGGGCTGATCTGGTCACCTGCGCGCGGGCCTTCCACTGGATGGACCGCCCGGCCGTCCTGGCCATGGTCGACCGTGTCACCGCCCCCGGCGCCACTTTGGCGATCATGGGCGACGGCAGCCTCTGGACCCATCCGGCGCCGTGGACCGTCGCGCTGCGGCAGCTGATCCAGTCCTCCCTCGGCTCCGAACGGCGCGCCGGAACCACCGGGGTCTACGCGGAGCCGGGCCGCCGTTACGAGGGCGACCTGGCCGAGTCGGCGTTCAGCGACGTCGAGGAGCACCACGTCCCGCTCCGCCGCGTGTGGACCCCGGAGACGGTGGTCGGCTACCTGCGCAGCACGAGCTTCGCCCGCCCTGGCCTCTTCGGCGACCGGCATCCCCGGTTCGAGACCGAGGTCCGGGCCCTTCTGGAGCACGCGGCACCGGAGAGCGGGCTCGTCGAAGACGGGGTGTTCGATGTTCTGCTTGCGCGCCGGCCGGGAGGTGCCCGGTGAGCGGCGGCGAGCGGCACACGGTGCCGGTGGACGTGCACGTGATCGCCGTCCGCGAAGGGGAGAAGGGGGCGGAGGTTCTGCTGTCGCGGCGGGCCGGGACCATCTACGCCGCGGGGCATTGGCACGTCCCGTCCGGGCACGTCGACGGTCCTTTCGAGGACGTCGTCACCGCGCTCGTGCGCGAGGCGTACGAGGAGACTGGCCTGGTGGTGGATCCGGGCGATGTGCGGGCCGCGGTTGCTATCCATCACCGGGCACCGGCCGGGAGCGCGCGGGTCGGGTTCTTCTTCGAGGTCCGCCGCTGGTCCGGAACGCCTCAGGTCATGGAGCCCACGGTGTGCGACGCCATGGACTGGTTCGCGTTCGACGCTCTGCCGGAGCCGATGGTCGCCTACTGCCGCGTGGGGCTGGATGCCTACCGGGGCGGTGTTCCCGTGGCGCTGCACTTCCAGGAGCCGGGCGACACGATCGGTCATGACCCGGCTGTCGACCGGATCCGCCTCGTGCCCCGCTCAGGACCTGACGAGCAGCGGCCTGAAAAGGAGGTGCGGGAGTTCGCCGAGCGTGCGGTAGGCCGGATCACGACCTGGACGGACGTGTCCTGGGCACGTGAAGAGAGCCGCGTTCGGCGGGTGCGCGGTACCGAGGGGGGCACCTGGTACGTCAAGATCCATCAGAACGACCGTTTCCACCGGCGTGAAGTGGCCGCGTTGCGCGGCTGGGTGCCCGCCCTCGGTGCGGTCGCGCCCCGGCTGGTAGCCGCCGACGCGCGGTTGCGGGCCGTGGTGCTCACCGCGGTGGGCGGCCGATCCCTGCACGGCGCCTCGTACACGCCCGAGCAGCAGCGCCACGTCTTCCACCGCATCGGGCAACTCGCAGCCGCCGTCCACACCAGTGCCCCACCACGCCCGGCCTCCTACACCCTGCCCCTGGGGAAGGTGGAGCGGCACCTGAACGGCGCCCGGCCCCATTTCGCGGCCGGGGAAGAGGAGTTCGTCCGCACCACTGTCGAGGAGGCCGCCGGCCTTCCTGCCCCGGACGTGGTGCCCACACACGGCGACTTTCAGCTGCGCAATCTGCGTTGGGACGAGGCCGCCGATGTCTTGTACGTCATCGATTTCGAGCGGTCAGAGGAGGGCCCGGCGATCAGGGACTTCGTGAGGCTGTCCGATGCCTGGCACGGCCGCCCCGACCTCCTGGCCGCCGTGATGGAGGGGTACGGCCGCCTCTTCACCCCGGACGAAGAGGCCCACCTCACGGTCCTGTCCGTCCTGGACGCCGTCTCCGGCATCTCCTACGGCGCCGCCCACGACGATCCCGAGCTCGTCGAACGCGGCCGGCGCACGCTGGCCCGGCTCCGCACCGCACAACGCCCCTGAACACCACCACTGCCCACGCACGAGGAGCAGCACGTTGACGTATACAGCCCGCGACGAGTGGGAGCAGCACTTGAGCGACGGCCGGGGGTTCCGGCAGGTCGGTGAGCGGGAGCGGGAGATCCTGGCCGAGCACGCCCCCGCCCCGGGCGGCGGCCGCGCGCTCGAGGTGGGTTGCGGCACGGGCGAGCTGGCCGCCTACCTCGCCTTGCTCGGCTTCACCGTGGACGCGTGTGACTTCGCCACCGGCGCGCTCGCGCGGGCCCGCGAGGAGTACGCCGGCGTCGATGGCGTGCGCTGGCTGCACCTGGACATCGAGCGCGACGACCCTGCCCTGCTGCACGAGGAGGGGTACGACCTGATCACGCTCCGTCTGATGTACGCGTTCGTGCAGGACAGGGGGCGCGTCCTTCACGGGCCGGGTGAGCGGCTCCGGGACGGTGGTGCTCTCGTCGCCATCAGCCCAGTGGTGGCGACCACGCCGGAGGAGCGGCGCGGCATCGCCCTGGACGAAGACGAGATCGCCGTGCTCGCCGCCGGATGGAAGACGGTGGAGAGGCTGGACGCGGACGGCTTGGCTGTTCTGGTCCTGCGTGGCCCCTGCCACACCGGCACGAGGGCCGTCGAGAAGCGGCCACCCACCGCCCATGCCCTGACCGGGGCCCTCGCGGTCGTCACCGACGACGCCGGCCGGGTCCTGCTCGGCCGCTCCCGCCGCAGCTTGCTCGAACTGCCCGGCGGCAAAACCTGCGGCCCGGAGGACTTCGCCGCTGCGGCCGTGCGCGAGCTCGCCGAGGAAACGGGCCTGGTCGCCGACCCGGCAGACGCGTACGTGGTGACGATGCTCGTCGACGACAGCCACGGCATCCCGAGGCTCACTGCCGTCGTCCGCATCACCGCGTGGGCGGGAACTTTGACCAACCCGGAGGCGGACAAGTTCGACCGCTGGGAGTTCTTCGACCTGCACGCTCTCGCCTGTGTCGGGGACGTCTTCGTCCCGGCCGCACTCGCGATCGACAGCGTGTGGCCCGGCGTCATCCCCGGCCTGCCGCCGGTGGTCTCCTATCCGATCGCCGCTGATCGGCCGCCCGTGCCGGGCGAACCGGTCGAAGCCGTCCGGCTCCGCCGGGCGATGGCCCGGACGGTGATCGAGGGCGGCTGGGCCCCGTCCGCTGCCGTCCGCAGTGCACTGGAAACCGTGCCCCGGCATCGCTACGCCCCGGAGGCGAGCCTGGCGGACGCGTACGACGGCGGCGACCGGGCGGTCATCACCCGCCGCGATGAGACCGGGACGGCCATCAGTTCAGTGTCCGCGGCCTGGCTCCAGGCCGACATGATCGAGCAGCTGCGTCTCGATCCGGGCGCGATCGTGTGCGAGGCGGGGTCCGGTGGCTACAACGCCGAGCTGATCGCCCACGTCACCCAGGGGCGAGTGGTCAGCGTGGACATCGACCCCTGGGTCGTACGCCGCACCCGGGCCTTCCTCACGGAAGCCGGCAGCGGACGTGTCACCGCCGTCGAGGCCGATGCGGTACTCGGCGCCCCCGCCCGCCTCGTGCCGCGCGGGGGCTTCGACGCCACCGTGATCACCTACAACTGCTGGGACATCAGCCCTGCCTGGGTCGAGCAACTGGCTGACGGAGGGCGCCTCGTGATGCCGTTGGAGATGGGCGGCTACACGCGGTCGGTCACCTTCGAGCGGCGCGGCGAGGTTCTGCAAGCCTGTCACTTCACGTACTGCGGCTTCGTCCGCGACCAGGGACAGCAGGCCCGCACCGCCCCGGTCGTCCACCTTCTCGACGGGGCGCTCAGCCTCCGCTTCGATGAGGGCGTCCCCGCCGGCGCACACGGTCTGGAGGAGGCGCTGCGCGGGTCGCGGCACGAGATCGCCACGGGCATCACGATGGGGGCGAACGCCTACTTCGGATCCCTTCAGCTGTACGCGGCGACCACCCTGCCCGGCTTCTGCCGACTGCACGCCCACCAGGACCCCGGGGTCACCGTCATCCCGAAGGGCCGTGACGCGCCCGCCGTCCTCGGCGATGCCTCGCTCGCCTACCTGACCCATGTCCAGACCCGGCACGCCGAACAGTCGCAGGACCGGGAATGGGAATGGGTTGTGCACGCTTTCGGCGAGCAGGGCCCGCAGCTCGCCGAGCAGCTCACGGCCACGGTCCACGCATGGGACCGCCACATCCGCGCCGACGACGACAACGAGCACGCCGATCCCGTCCTGACCGTCCACCCGGCAGGCACCCCAACCCGTCAACTGCCCCTGGGTGACGTGCTGGACAAGGCGTCCTCCCGGCTGGTGTTCCGATGGCCCGGCCGCGACGGCCACCTCCTCTCCCCCACCAGGACCACCGACACAGCCACCACCGCCACAGGAACAGCATGATCGTCTGGCTAAACGGGCCATTCGGCGGCGGCAAAACAACCCTCGCCCCCGGGCTGTGCCGCGCGCAGCCCGGGGCGACGGTCGCCGACCGGAAGCCGTCGGCGACCTACTGCGCAGCACGCTCGCCGGCCGTGCACTCAAGCCCCGTGACTACCAGGACCTTCCGCTGTGGCGGCAGCTGACCGGGGCCTTCGTCGCCGGCCCGGTCCAGCACACGGGCGGCCCCGTCATCGTTCCGATGACCGTCCTCAGCCCCACCTATGCCGAGGAGATCTTCACTTGCCTGCGCCAGGCCGGCCGATTCCACCACTTCGTCCTGCACGCCGAACCGGCAGCATTCCACGAGCGGATTGAGGCCAGCTGCGAGTGCCCCGGCGATCCTGAACGCGGCGAAGCCGTACGCGCCTACCGTCGGTGCCGGGCCGCCGACTACCAGGAAGCCGCCGTCTCCTGGCTGCACGCCCAGGGCCACGTCATCGACACCACCGCCCTCACCGCCGACCAAACCCTCCAGGCCGCCCTCGCACACCTCCACACCGCCACCTGACCCGACCGCTCCGCCGCACAGGAAGACCAGCACGCCGTGACCACCACCACGACCCGGCCCTTTCGGCTGGGTACCCGGCCCAGCCCGATGGTCATGGAACAGACCGGCCGCTTCGCCGAGCTGTTCCGCGCCCGCCACCCGGAAACGGACCTGGACATCCTCTCGATCGCCTCTGGGAGCGACCAACACCCCGGCCCACTCACCCAGATCGGCGGGAAGGGCGCCTTCACCCGCCGTGCCGACACCAGGCTCCTCGACGGGCGGGTCGAAGCCACCATCGCCTGCGCCAAGGACCTGCCCGGTCCGCACGACCGGGCATCGGGCATCACCGTCGGTGCGGTCCTGCCCTGCGAGGACGCCCGCGACGCCCTGGTCCTGCCCCTGGGGCACGAGCCGGCGACCCTGGCCGACCTGCCGCCCGGCACCCGGGTCGGCACCGGCGCCCCACGCCGCGCCGCGCTCCTGCGCGCCCTGTACCCCGGGCTGGTGCCGGTCTCGATCAGGGGAAACGCGGACAGCAGGCTGGAACGCCTCGACGCCGGAACGCTCGGCGTGGACGTCATGCCCGCCGCTCTCGCGGGGCTGCGCCGCCTGGGGCGCTCCGAGCGCGCCTCGCAGATCCTTGACCCCGCCCACTGGCTGCCCGCCTCCGGTGCCGGCATCGTCGTCGTCGAACACCGCACCGACGACGACAGCTCGGGGAAACTGCTGGCCCCGCTCACCCATGCCCCGACCCGTGTCGTCCTGGACGCGGAGCGGGCCACCCTCGCCACGCTCGGCGGTGGCTGCCTGACCGCCGCCTCGGTCCACGCCGTCCATACCCCGGGATCTGGAACAGTGACCGTGTACGCCGTCGTCCTCGGCCCCGCCGGCGGCACCCCGATCCGTACGACCGCGGTGGGCCCGTCCACCGAAGCGGCACGCACCGGGCGCCGAGCGGGACAGCAGCTCCTGCGCGCCGGGGCGGCCCGGCTGCTGGGCGGACCGGCGTGACGACGCACGAGGCGCCCCCGACGGCGGTGTTCGCCCCGCCCCGGGAATCCTCCGAGCGCGCCCGGATGCGCTGTGCCCACACGGTCGGCGCCGCCCTGTTCAAGACCCGCGCCCACGGGGCGGAGAAGTGGGGGTGGCAGGGGCGCACCCTCAGCCGCAGGGCCGGCAGACGGTGGCTGCGCGTGGTCGCCAGATCTGTCGACAAGGCGCCGGGGGCGACCTGGGACGGGAACGCGCGGGCGGACGCACTGCTCCCCCGTTCGGTGCCCCGGCCGAGGCTGTACGCCGTGGCCGAGTGGACCGCCGATGGGTACGTCTACCGCGCCGAGCTGTCCGAATACCTGCCGCGGCCGGCCCTTGCCGCCGGAGGGCCCGTACTGGGCAGGGAACTTGATCTGCCCTCCTCCTGGTGGGCAGATCTACGGGAGGCGCTGTCCGCCACCGCCACGGTGCCCACCACCCGTACGACGATCCGGCAGCAATGGATCGACCGGCACTTCACCCGCCTCCTCGGCATCCCGGCCCCGGCGATCGCGTGGACCACCGGACACGCGGACATGCCCCTCGTGAATCTCACCGGTCCTCCGCTGGTCATCTGCGACTGAGAGGGCTGGGGGCGGATCCCCGTCGGTTTCGACGCCGGGCTCATGCACGCCTACAGCCTCCTGCAGCCCGACACTGCCGCCCGGATCCACCCCGACCTCGCACCCCACCTCACCCGCCACGCCGCACACCTCACCGTCACCCCCGTACCGTGACCGCTCCGGAGAACCCCGTGTATCCCAGCCTCCTGGCCGTCTTCGCGCACCCGGACGACGAGTCCCTCCTCGCGGGCGGCGTGCTCGCCCAGCACCACGCCGCCGGGGCCCGCACGGCAGTCGTCACCGCCACCTGGGCGCCCGACAGCCGACGCCCTCGCCGTCCTCGGCGCCGGCCCCCCGCGCCTGCTCGGCTACAACGACGCCCGCAACCCCGAAGCCGCGCCCGGCCGGCCCCGGCTCGTCGACGCTCCGCTCGACGAAGCCGTCGGCCAGCTCGTCGCCCACATCCGCGACTTCCGGCCGGACATCGTCGTCACCCACGACGCGGTCGGGCAGCTGACCGGCCACCCCGACCACGTACGCACCCACCAGATCACCCTGCTCGCGGTCGAAGCCGCCGGTCTCGCCCACCTGCACCCCGATGCGAGCCCACCGTGGCAGCCCTCCGCGCTGTACGCCGCCACACACCCCGTCTCCAACGTCGGTCCGCTCCGCGCGCTGCTCGAAGGCGTCGGCAAGAGCATCCTCGCGGTACCCGACTCGTACGTCACCACCACCGTCGACGTCACTCCCTTCACCGAGGTGAAGTGGCGCGCCATCAGCTCGCACGCCGGGGAGATCGCGCGCGAGCGGCCCCTGCCCGGCATCCTCGCCCGTCTCCCCGCAGCAGACCGGCACCGCATCATCCAGACCGAACACTTCACCCGCCTCAGCACCGGCCCCGTGCAGGGCGACCCGGCCCAGCTGACCACCTGACTGCCGCCACGGCCAAGCCCCACCGATCGAAGAGAAAGGCGTGAAGATGACCACGGCTTCCGCACCCGCCGAACCTCCCAGCGTGAAGATGACCGACGAGGCGTACGGCGCGCTGCGCGCCTCCCACGCGCTGTGGGCCGGCACCTCGGTACTGATCACCGACCAGCACGGCCGGGTCCTGGTCCAGCGCGTCGGCTACCGGCCCACCCGTCTCCTGTCCGGCGGCGCGCTGGATCCCGGCGAGTCCCCGGCCCAGGGTGCCGCCCGTGAGCTGCAGGAGGAGCTGGGCCTCGCCCAGCCCCTCACCCGTGGGCTGGCCGTCGACTGGGTGTCCCCGGCAGGCCGCAGGACTTCCCACGCCCTGAGATTCCCCGGTGAACTCCTGCACGTCTTCGACGGCGGCGTCTGGGACGAGGACCGGATCGCGTCCGTCCGCCCGGCGCCCGGCGAGATCGAGGGCGTCGGCTTCGTCGAACCTGCCGACCTGCCCGCGCTCATGTCTCCGGATGACGCCCGCCGCGCGCTGTCCGCCCTGCGCGCCCGCGTCAACGGCGCCGGCCCCGCGATCCTCGAGGACGGCCGCCCCCTCTCCCCCACCCTGCTCGACCGCGTGAACGCCTTCACCCGGCACCGCGCCGTGCACCACTGGCCCTGGCACGAAGGGCCCGCCCCAGCCGGGCTCCCCGTCCGCCAGAGCTGGGGGTGGATCTTCGCCCCCGACGGCCGCATCCTGGTACTCCTCGACCCTGCGAACGGCGCCGCCTGCCTCCCCGGCGGCACACCCGAACCCGACCAGGACCCTGCGGCGACCCTCATCCGCGAGGCCCTCGAGGAAGCCTCCGCCCACATCAGCCCTGCGGTTCTCCTCGGCCACCTGCCGGACCGGGAGCACGATGCAGGGCCATGCACCCGCGTCCGCATGGCAGCTGCCCTCACGGACCTCGGCCCCTCCCGGCCCGACCCCGCCACCGGGCAGACCTACGTGCGAGCGCTGGCCACCCCCGAGCAGGTCATCGAACTGTTCAACTGGGGCCCCGGCGGCGCCGGCCAGCTCACCGCCGTCCACCACGCCCCAGCACGGTTCGGGCTGCCCCGCGCCACGCGGCAGCCCCTCACCGAACTGCCCGACGCCACCGACCTCACCACCCTGTAACCCGGCCACTCCGAAACGAGGACTCGCATGAGCAACACCTCACCCGCGCACCCCCTGCCGGCCGCACGAACCGCATCAGAGGCTCCGGCGCCGGTGCGAACAGGGCACTGCCAGTGCGGCCGGATCTCCTACCAGGTCACCGGTGTGCCAAATGACCCCCATTTGTGTTCTTGTGTCCATGAGACGCGGATCTCCGGCGGGCCCGCAGTACTGTGGGTCGGCTTCCCCCTGGACTCCCTGATCTGGACAGGACCCGGGGGCGAGCCGAACTGGTACGCGACCTATCCGACTCTCCGGCGCGGTTTCTGTCCCGACTGCGGATCACACGTGGTGTCCGTGGCCCACGGCTCCAGCACGGTCATGGTGACCGGGTTCTCCCTCACCGACCAGAGCGGCATCGAACCTCTCGGCCACTCCTTCCGTGAGAACGCCGCGCCCTGGATGCACATCACCCTCGCGCCCGACCCCATCGTTCTGATGTCCGACCCGCGCGTGACGGCCATCCCCGTCACCGACTGCGGCGAGCCGCTCGTCGACGTACGCGGAACACTGGTGGTCGACGACCGCCGCGCCGACACCGCCGGCTCGTACGCCCACCTGCGCCGCGGCGTCCTTGACCGGCTCGTCCATGCCCAGTCGCTCCTGCCCGACGGGCTGCGCCTGCTCTTCGTCGAGGGCTACCGCCCACCCGACCTGCAACGGCTGTACTTCGAGGAGTACGCCGGGGAGCTTCGCGCGGCCAACCCGGCCTGGTCCGACGAGCAGGTCCACCAGGCCGCCAGCCGGTATGTGTCCCCGCCGGAGATCGCCCCGCACAGCGCTGGTGCCGCCGTCGACCTCACCCTCGTGGACGCCGAGGGGACCGAGCTTGACATGGGCACGCGTGTGAACGCCAGCCCCGAGGAGAGCGACGGCGCCTGCTACACGGACGCCGCCTCGATCGGCCCCCAGGCCCGCGCGAACAGGAAGCTGCTGGCCGACGCCCTGTCCGCTGCCGGGCTGGTCAACTATTCGACCGAGTGGTGGCACTGGAGCTACGGCGACCGGTACTGGGCCTTGACGGTTGGCCAGCCGGCGGCCACGTACGGACCTCGCCGCCTTCACTGACCGGGCCGCTCCTCTGATCCCTTCGCCTGGACGTGCGCTACAACAAGGCCCTTTGGATCAAGGGCACCATCCGTACGACGGGAGCGTCCAGCTTCGCATGCACAGTGACGGGCCACAGGCGTGCCGCATTGCCGCGGCCAAGCACGCGTTCGATGCCTTCGGGTCTAAGCGGACTTCGACCATCAAGAATTATTCCCGGGGTGCTCTGCCCTCGACTGACGAGGCCGAAAAGCAGTGGCTAGTGTCTTGAGTCGTTAATTCGTGTGCAGTATGCGGCGAGGGTGTCGAGGATGTCGTCGGCGGTCTTGGTCCAGATGAACGGCTTGGGGTTCT
>NZ_JBEYCF010000087.1:0-15747 GCF_040632605.1 Streptomyces sp. NPDC019224
CCCAGCAGTTCCTGGTAGCCGGCCAGTACCCGGCCGGAGATCTCCAGCGCCTCGTCGTACCGCCCGAGGCCACGCAGGTCGGCGGCCAGTCCGGTCGCCGCCCCTCTCGCATGCGCCGGTCCGGGGCTACTCGTGCACGATGCCCTCCTCCAGCTCCTGCCCGCGCAGCAGGAACCAGGCGGCGACCGCGGTCGCCAGGAGGACGGCCGCTCCGATGACCGAGGCGAGGTGCAGACCGTCGACGAAGGCGTCCTGGGCGGCGGAGACCATCTCGGCCGCCTCCTGCGGCGGCAGCAGGTGCGAGGACTCCACGGCGCCGCCGAGCGATTCGTGCGCGGCGTCCGAGACGGCGGGCGGGGTGCCGGGCGGGGCCGTGAAGTTCTGGTAGGCGCCGGTCACGATGGAGCCGAGCAGGGCGATGCCGAGGGCGGCGCCCAGCTCGTACGCCGTCTCGGAGACCGCGGAGGCCGAGCCCGCGTGCTCCTTGGGGACGCTGGACAGGATCACGTCGGAGGTCACGGTGAACGCGAAGCCCGCGCCCACGCCCACGATCAGGAGCAGCGCGCCGATCAGCGGGTAGTAGGCCGTGTCCCGGTGGACGGCGGCGACCGCGGCCAGCGCCACGCCGATCGCGCCGAGCCCGCCGGACACCACCACCCGGACGGTGAAACGCCGGGCGACCGTGCCGGCCAGCAGGCCCGCGGTGACGGCGCCCACGGCGGCGGGCAGTTCGGCGAGCCCCGCCTCCAGCGGTCCGCGGCCCTGCACCAGCTGGAGGAACTGGGAGAGGAAGAAGACCAGGCCGGACAGGCCGAGGATGGTCAGCAGGTCGGCCAGGACCGCGCCGGAGAAGCCCCGGTGGTGGAAGAGCCGCATGTCCAGCAGGGGTGCGGGGAGCCGGAACTGACGGCGTACGAACCAGATCAGCGCCAGCAGACCGGCGACGCCCACCAGGGCGGAGGTCCAGCTCGGGCCGTGGGCGGCCATCTCCTTGATGGCGTAGACGAACCCGATCATGCCGACCAGGGAGAGGCCCACGCTCGGCAGGTCCCAGGGGCCGGGCGCCGGGTTCTTGGACTCGGGGATCATCTTGATGCCGACCGCCACGAGCACGGCCATGACGGGCAGGTTGATCAGGAAGACCGACCCCCACCAGAAGTGCTCCAGGAGGAACCCGCCCACGACGGGTCCGACGGCGGCGCCGGCCGAGGCCATCGCGCCCCAGATGCCGATGGCGAAGCTGCGTTCGCGGGGGTCGTGGAAGAGGTTGCGGATCAGGGCGAGGGTGGACGGCATCAGGGTGGCGCCGGCGACGCCGAGCAGCGCCCGCGCCAGGATCATCATCTCGGGTGTGTGCGCGTAGGCGTTGAGCACCGAGACCGCGCCGAAGGCGGTGGCGCCGCACAGCAGCAGCTTCTTGCGGCCGATGCGGTCACCGAGGCTGCCCATCGACACCAGGAGCCCGGCGATGACGAAGGAGTAGACGTCACCGATCCAGAGCAGCTGGGTGCCGGTCGGCTCCAGGTCCTCGCTGAGGAACGGCGTCGCCAGGCCGAGCACGGTCGCGTCGACGGCCACCAGCAGCACGGCGAGGACGAGGACGGCCAGCGCGATCCACCGTCCGGGGCGGTACGGATCGACGGGGGGCTCCGGGCGCTCTTCGACGCTGCTCATTGCTCCACGCTCCGGCGTGCGCCGCCGAGCAGCAACTCGGCGATCATGTACGGGAAGTCCCGCGCGGCCACCCGGCCCGCCTGAACGGCCCACGCCCCGGTGCCGATGAGCCCGTACAGCGCCTCGGTCAGCCAGGCAGGGGTCAGGTCGATGCGGAATTCGCCGCGTTCCTGGCCGCGCCGGAAGAAGGCGGCGACGCGGGCGTCCAGCCGGTCCCAGCCGGTGTTCCGGTCGTCGCCCTCGAAGAGCTGGTTCTCGGTCACGAGGAACGAGAGCAGTCCGGCGCTCGGCTCGACGGCGACGACGAACCGGCGCAACGCCTCCTCGCTCGTGCCCTCGCCCATCGCGGCGGCGTCCAGCGCCGCCTCGAACTCCTGGATGCCCAGCTCCTCCAGCGCCCTGACCAGGGCGTCCCGTCCGGCGAAGTGCCGATGCAGGGTGGCGCGCCCGATGCCGGCCGCCTTGGCGACCTCGTCCATGGTGGCGGTGGATCTACGGGTCAGCAGGGCGGCGGCGCTGCGCAGCACCTGCTCACGATCAAGAGTCATGAGACAACGCTAACCCGAATGAGACATCAACGTCTCATTCGGGTGAGCGGTCCGGCCCCTGGGCGGCGGGCGGGGCCGACTCAGCTCCAGGGCAGCGAGGCGCGGTGGCGCCAGTAGGCTTCCGGTTCCTCGACCAGGGCGTCCAGCCGGGCACGGCGTTCCTCGTCGAGGACGGGGACGGCCGCGTGGAGGTTGCCGGAGAGCTGGGCGACGGTGGCCGCGCCGGAGAGCACGACACCGGCCCACGGCTGATGGAGCACCAGGGCCAGGGCGACCGCGTCGCTCCCGAGCCCTTCCTCGTCGGCGATCTCCCGCACGACGGCGGGCGCCTGGTCGCCCGCGAGCCGCCCGTTGGCCATGGCCTCCTTGACGATGACGGTGAGCCCGGCGGCGTGGGCCTCGGCGAGCGCGGGCCCCGCCGACGTCTCCAGCGCGTTGTAGGTGGCCTGGACCGTACGGAAGAGAGGGGCGCCGTCGACCGTGACGGCGAGGGCTGCCAGGACCGCCTCGGCCTGGGCGGGGCCGCTGGTGGAGAGGCCGACGCTGACGCCCCGGGCCGCCAGTTCGGCGAGGCGGGCGTGCAGTTCCTTGTCGCTGAGCGCCGGGCTGTCCGGGGTCACCGAGTGGATCTGGTAGAGGTCGAGCCGGTCGCCGAGCAGGGCGGCGGTCTCGGCGCGCTGGCGTTCGAACGCGGCGAGGCTGTGGTCCTTGACCTCGTGCACCTCGGCGTCGAGACCCCAGTCCGCGGTGTAGGTGTAGCCCCATTTGCTGCCGACGACCACGTCGTCCGCCTCGGGGTGCGCGTCCAGCCAGCCGGCCAGGAACTCCTCGGCGCGCCCGTAGGAGCGGGCGGTGTCGAAGTAGCGGACGCCCTGCGCGTAGGCGGCGTCGAGGAGTTCGTGCGTACGGTCGCGCAGGGCGTCGGGCGAGCGGCCCTCGGGCAGGTCCCGGTCGCGGTGGAGGTTGATGTAGCCGGGCCTGCCGACGGCGGCCAGGCCGAGGCCGATGTGGGCGGTGGGGGTGGTCGCTGCGGAAAGTCGGGCGAACGGCATCGCGGGCTCCTCGTCGTCGGGCAGGACGCGCCTACCCTCAACGTAGCCCGCGATGCGTTTTCGACTACTTGTGCGCGTCCGCCCAGGCGTGCTGCACGGCGAGGTCCGCCTTGACCTCGGCCAGCTGGACGGCGACGGCCGAGGGGGCGGTGCCGCCGCGCCCGCTGCGGGAGGCCAGGGCGCCGGCCACATCGAGGACGGTGCGGACCTCCGGGGTGAGGTGCTCGGAGATCTTCGCGAACTGCTCGTCCGTCAGCTCGTCCAGCTCGATGCCGTGGTGCTCGCACTCCTTGACGCACTCACCGGCGACCTCGTGGGCGACGCGGAACGGCACACCCTGCTTGACCAGCCACTCCGCGATGTCGGTGGCGAGCGAGAAGCCGGCCGGGGCCAGCTCCTCCATGCGGTCCCGGTTGACGGTGAGCGTCGCCATCATGCCGGTGAAGGCGGGGAGCAGGACCTCCAGCTGGTCGCAGGAGTCGAAGACCGGCTCCTTGTCCTCCTGGAGGTCGCGGTTGTACGCGAGCGGCAGGGCCTTGAGCGTGGCCATCAGGCCGGTGAGGTTGCCGATGAGCCGGCCCGACTTGCCCCGGGCGAGTTCGGCGATGTCCGGGTTCTTCTTCTGCGGCATGATCGAGGAGCCGGTGGAGAAGGCGTCGTGCAGGGTGACGAAGGAGAACTCCTTCGTGTTCCAGATGATGATCTCCTCGGCGATCCGGGAGAGGTTGACGCCGATCATCGCGGTGACGAACGCGAACTCGGCGACGAAGTCCCGGGACGCCGTCCCGTCGATGGAGTTGCCCACCGAACCGCGCTCGAAGCCGAGGTCGGCCGCGACCGCCTCCGGGTCCAGGCCCAGCGAGGACCCGGCCAGCGCGCCGGAGCCGTACGGCGAGACGGCGGTCCGCTCGTCCCACTGCCGCAGCCGCTCCGCGTCCCGGGACAGGGACTGCACGTGGGCCAGGACGTGGTGGGCGAAGAGCACCGGCTGGGCGTGCTGGAGGTGCGTACGGCCGGGCATGGCCACGTCCGGGTGGGCCTCGGCCAGGCCGACCAGGGCGTCCTGGAGGTCGGCGATCAGACCGCCGATGATGCGGGCGTGGTCGCGCAGGTACATCCGGAAGAGCGTGGCGATCTGGTCGTTGCGGGACCGGCCGGCGCGGAGCTTGCCGCCGAGGTCGGGGCCGAGCCGCTCCAGCAGGCCGCGCTCCAGGGCGGTGTGGACGTCCTCGTCGGCGATGGTGCCGGTGAAGGAGCCGTCGGCCACGTCGGCTTCGAGCTGGTCGAGCCCGGCGGTCATCCGGGTCAGCTCGTCCTCGGTGAGCAGGCCCGCCTTGCTGAGGGCGCGGGCATGGGCACGGGAGCCGGCGATGTCGTACGGCGCGAGGCGCCAGTCGAAGTGGACGGACGCGGACAGCCGGGCCAGCGCCTCGGCCGGTCCGTCGGCGAAGCGGGCGCCCCAGAGACGTACGTCGCCGTTGCCGTTGCCGTTGCTCACTGCGTGCTCCTCGGGAGTGCCACGATCATTGATAGGCATAACTATGCAGTCGACTGCATGGTTTGTCAAAGCGCGTGCCGGGGCCGTCCGGCCGCCGGTACGGTCTCCCCCGGACCACCTGGGGGGATCATGGACGACGCCTGGACGACGGCGGAGCACCTGGCCGACGGCGTGCCGCTGCGCGAAGCGCTCGGGGACCGGGACGCCGCGGAGTGCTGGGTGGCGCTCGACCTGGCGGTGCGGCGTCTGCCGCCCCAGGACCTACCCCCGTACGCCCCGCACGGCGGGGTCTCACCGCGCTGGGACCGGAACGCCCCGCTGACCGGACCCGCGGCCGCCCTCGCCCTGTGCCACCCCGACGGCCGGGTCCGGGCGGCGGCGTCACCGCGCTGCGGCGCGCCGGACGGTACGACGAGGCGCGGGCCTACCTGGCCGACCGTTCGAGCGTGGTGCGGGCCTGCGCCCGGTACGTGGTACGCCAGGGCGGAGGCGATCCGCTGCCGCTGTACAGGGCGCTGTGCGCCGACGGGGTCACGGCACCGGGCGCCGCCGCCGGGCTCGGCGAGTGCGGCGACCGCTCGGACGCCGGCACGGTGCGGGCCCTGGTCCGCTACCCGGTTCCGGCCGTGCGCGCCCAGGCGGTGACCGGGCTGCGGGCGCTCGACGCGGTGACCCGGGAGGGGCTGGGCCCGCTGCTCGACGATCCGTCACCCGCCGTCGTCCGGGCGGCCACCCGGGCCCTGCTCCCCCACGCGGCCGAGTTCCCCGTCGCATGGCTGCGTGAGCGCGACGCCCCGGACCGGCCCCGGGCCACCCGGGTGGCGGCACGACGGCTGCTGCGGGCGGCCGGGCTTCCGCTCCCGCGGCCCGCACCCTGAACTGCCCTGCTGCCGAAGTGCTTTCGGGGCGTCCACGGCCTAAAGTCCCTGGCATGCGAAGACTTATGACAACCGCCGCCGTCCTGCTGGCCCTCGGCGGCGTGGTCGGGGCCGGCCGGCCGCCGCTGGCCACCGCCCCGCTGCCGATGCGGCTCGCCGACACGGGCGGCGGCACCCAGCTGATCACCGCCATGGCGAACGGCACCTCGTCCACCACCGGCACACTCACCTGGTGGGACCTGCGCGACGGGAAGTGGACCGCTGCCGGGACCGCCACCGCACGGTTCGGCTCGAAGGGCCTCACCGAGGGCAGCACCCGCCGGCAGAGCACCTGGACGACGCCCACCGGGCTCTACAACCTGCCGTACGCCTTCGGGGTCAAGGCCGCGCCCGCCGGGACGCGCTACTCGTACCGGCAGGCGACCACCAAGTCCTGGTGGTGCGAGGACAACGAGGCCGCCGACTACAACCGCTGGGTCGAGCCGCTGCCCTCCGACTGCCGGGCCTCGGAGTCCGAGCAGATCACCGCGTACCCCACGCAGTACGCCCGCGCGCTCGTCATCGGCTTCAACTACGAGAAGCCGGTACGCGGCCGGGGCGCCGGGATCTTCCTGCACGTCAACGGGAGCGGCGCGACCGCCGGTTGCGTCTCCGTACCGGCGGACGCGATGGACCGCATCCTGGCCTGGGCCGACCCGGCCCGCAGCCCCCACATCGCGATCGGCACCGTCGCGGGCGCGACCGCGATCACCAACTACTGACGACGGCGCCCGCCGTCAGCGCTCGTTCTGCGCGAGCCGCAGCAGATGGTCGGCGAGCGCCTGCCCGCCGGCCGGGTCACGGCTGATCAGCATGAGCGTGTCGTCGCCCGCGATGGTGCCGAGGATGTCGTGCAGTTCGGCCTGGTCGATGGCCGAGGCGAGGAACTGCGCGGCGCCCGGCGGCGTACGCAGCACCACCAGGTTGGCCGAGGCCTCCGCCGAGATGAGCAGCTCGGCGGAGAGCCGGCGCATCCGCTCCTCCTTGGCGGAGCCGCCCAGCGGTGCCTGCGGGGTGCGGAAACCGCCCTCGCTGGGCACCGCGTAGATCAGTTCGCCGCCGGTGTTGCGGATCTTCACCGCACCCAGCTCGTCCAGGTCCCGGGAGAGCGTCGCCTGGGTGACGCTCAGCCCGTCGTCCGCGAGGAGCTTGGCCAGCTGGCTCTGCGAGCGCACCGGCTGCCGGTTGAGGATGTCCACGATCCGGCGGTGGCGCGCCGTGCGGGTCTGCGGCACCGACGGCCCGCCGAACTCGGATTCCTGCGCCTCGGTCATCGTCGTCGCCTCATTCTCCGGAGCGCTTCTCTCCGGATCGTCCGTCCCCGTATGCCGCGTCGAGGGCGCCCGGCAGCGCCCGGAGGAACGCGTCCACCTCCGCGTCGCCGATGGTCAGCGGCGGCATCAGCCGCACGACATCGGGCGTGGCCGCGTTCACCAGGAGGCCGGCCCCCTGAGCCGCCTGCTGCACCTGGGGCGCGAGGGGCTCGGTGAGCACGATACCCAGCAGCAGGCCGGAGCCCCTGACGTGGGAGACCAGTGGGTGGCCCAGCGCCTCCACGCTCTCCCGGACGCGCTCGCCGAGCCGCTTCACCTGGTCGAGGGCGCCGTCGGCGGCGAGGGTGTCCAGGACCGCGAGGCCGGCGGCGCAGGCGACCGGGTTGCCGCCGAACGTCGTACCGTGCCGGCCGGGCGCGAGCAGGTCGGCGGCGGCGCCGAAGGCGACCGTGGCACCGAGGGGAAGTCCCCCGCCGAGCCCCTTGGCGAGGGTGACGACGTCCGGCTCCACGCCCTGGTGGGCCTGGTGCTCGAACCACGTACCGCACCGGCCGATGCCGGTCTGGACCTCGTCGAGCACGAGCAGGGTGCCGGTGGCCCGGGTGATCTCCCGGGCCGCCTCCAGGTAGCCCTTGGGCGGGACGACGACGCCGTTCTCGCCCTGCACGGGCTCGATGATCACGAAGGCGGTGTCGGTGGTGACGGCGGCCCGCAGCGCCTCCACGTCGCCGTACGGGACATGCGTGACGTCGCCGGGGAGCGGGGAGAACCCCTCGCGCTTCTTGGGCTGGCCGGTGAGCGCGAGGGCGCCCATGGTCCGGCCGTGGAAGCCGCCGTCGGTGGCGACCATGTGGGTGCGCCCGGTCAGCCGGCCGATCTTGAACGCGGCCTCGTTGGCCTCGGTGCCCGAGTTGCAGAAGTAGACCTTGCCGGTGCGGCCGAAGAGCTGGAGCAGCCGTTCGGCGAGCGCGACGGGCGGTTCGGCGATGAACAGGTTGGAGACGTGGCCGAGGGTGGAGATCTGGGCGGTGACCGCCTCGACGACGGCGGGATGGGCGTGGCCCAGGGCGTTGACCGCGATGCCGCCGACGAAGTCGAGGTACTCGGTGCCGTCCGCGTCCCACAGCCGGGCGCCCTCACCGCGGACCAGGGACAGCTTCGGGGTGCCGTAGTTGTCCATCAGCGCGTGCTGCCACCGCTGCGAAAGTTCTGCGTTGGTCATGATTCCCCCTGCGCGTCGGGCACGACCATCGTGCCGATTCCCTCGTCGGTGAAGATCTCCAGCAGGATCGAGTGCTGCACCCGGCCGTCGATGACGCGGGCGGTCTCGACGCCGTTGCGCACGGCGTGCAGGCAGCCCTGCATCTTGGGCACCATGCCGCTGGACAGCTCCGGCAGCAGCTTCTCCAGCTCGGTGGCGGTGAGCCGGCTGATCACGTCGTCGCTGTGGGGCCAGTCCTCGTACAGGCCCTCGACGTCGGTGAGGACCATCAGGGTCTCGGCACCCAGCGCGGCGGCGAGGGCGGCGGCCGCGGTGTCGGCGTTGACGTTGTAGACGTGGTTGTCGTCGGCGGACCGGGCGATGGAGGAGATGACCGGGATGCGGCCGTCGTCCAGCAGGGCCTGGATGGCACCGGTGTCGATGGCGGTGATCTCACCGACCCGGCCGATGTCGACGAGCTCGCCGTCGATGGTGGGCCGGTGCTGTACGGCGGTGATGGTGTGGGCGTCCTCGCCGGTCATGCCGACGGCGAGCGGCCCGTGCTGGTTGAGCAGGCCCACCAGTTCGCGCTGGACCTGGCCGGCGAGCACCATGCGGACGACGTCCATCGCCTCGGGCGTGGTGACGCGCAGGCCGGCCTTGAACTCGCTGACCAGGCCCTGCTTGTCGAGCTGGGCGCTGATCTGCGGGCCGCCGCCGTGCACCACGACGGGCTTGAGGCCGGCGTGCCGCAGGAAGACGACGTCCTGGGCGAAGGCCGCCTTCAGCTCGTCGTCGATCATGGCGTTGCCGCCGAACTTGATGACGACGGTCCTGCCGTTGTGCCGGGTCAGCCAGGGCAGCGCCTCGATGAGGATCTGCGCCTTCGGGAGTGCGGTGTGCTTCCGCGCCGTCGTCATGAGCTGTACGCGCTGTTCTCGTGGACGTAGTCCGCGGTGAGGTCGTTGGCCCAGATGACGGCCGACTCGTTGCCCGCGGCGAGGTCGGCGGTGATCCGCACCTCCCGGAAGCGCATGTCGACGAGGTCGCGGTCCTCGCCGACCGAGCCGTTGCGGCAGACCCAGACGTCGTTGATCGCGACGTTCAGCGCGTCCGGTTCGAAGGCGGCCTTCGTGGTGCCGATGGCGGAGAGCACCCGGCCCCAGTTGGGGTCCTCGCCGTGGATGGCGCACTTGAGGAGGTTGTTGCGGGCGATGGAGCGGCCCACCTCGACGGCGTCGTCCTCGGTCGCGGCGTTCACGACCTCGATGCGGATGTCCTTGGAGGCGCCCTCGGCGTCCCCGATCAGCTGCCGGGCGAGGTCGTCGCAGACGGTCCGGACGGCCTCGGCGAACTCCTTGGGCTCCGGGGTGGTCCCGCTGGCGCCGGAGGCCAGCAGCAGCACGGTGTCGTTGGTGGACATGCAGCCGTCGGAGTCGACCCGGTCGAAGGTGGTGCGGGTGGCGTCGCGCAGGGCGGCGTCGAGCCCGGCGGCGTCCACGTCGGCGTCGGTGGTGAGCACGACGAGCATGGTGGCCAGGCCGGGGGCGAGCATGCCGGCGCCCTTGGCCATGCCGCCGACGGTCCAGCCCTCGCCTCCGGCGACGGCGGTCTTGTGCACGGTGTCGGTGGTCTTGATGGCGATGGCGGCCTTCTCGCCGCCGTGCTCGCTGAGCTCGGCCGCGGCCTTCTCGATGCCGGGGAGCAGCTTGTCCATGGGCAGCGGGATGCCGATGAGCCCGGTGGAGGCGACGGCGATCTCGCCCGCGTTGTGGCCGCCCAGCACCTCGGCCGCCTTCTCGGCGGTGGCGTGGGTGTCCTGGAAGCCCTGGGGGCCCGTACAGGCGTTGGCTCCGCCGGAGTTGAGGACGACGGCGGTGACCTCGCCGCCCTTGAGGACCTGCTCCGACCACAGGACGGGGGCGGCCTTGACGCGGTTGGAGGTGAAGACGCCCGCGGCGGCGCGGCGCGGACCGTTGTTGACCACGAGGGCCAGGTCCGGGTTGCCGTTCTCCTTGATTCCGGCGGCGATGCCCGCTGCCGAGAATCCTTGTGCTGCCGTGACGCTCACGGTGCGACTCCGATCGTGGAAAGACCTGTGTCCTCGGGCAGGCCGAGGGCGATGTTCATGGACTGCAGGGCGCCGCCCGCGGTGCCCTTGGCGAGGTTGTCGATGGCGCTGATCACGATGATCCGCCCGGCCGCCTCGTCGTACGCGACCTGGATCTGCACGGCGTTGGAGCCGTACACGGCGGCGGTGGCGGGCCACTGCCCCTCGGGCAGCAGGTCGACGAACGGCTCGTCCGCGTACGCCTTCTCGTAGGCGGCGCGCACGGTCTCGGCGCTGGCCCCGGGCTTCGCCTTCGCGCTGCACGTGGCGAGGATGCCGCGGGGCATGGGCGCGAGGGTCGGGGTGAACGAGACGGTGACCGGCTCGCCGGCGGCGGCGCTGAGGTTCTGGATCATCTCGGGCGTGTGCCGGTGGACGCCGCCGACGCCGTACGGCGACATGCTGCCCATCACCTCGGAGCCGAGCAGATGCGGCTTGGCCGCCTTGCCGGCGCCGGAGGTCCCGGACGCGGCGACGATCACGGCCTCCGGCTCGGCGAGCTGCGCCGCGTACGCCGGGAACAGCGCGAGCGACACGGCGGTCGGATAGCACCCCGGTACCGCGATCCGCTTGGTCCCGGCGAGGGCGGCGCGGGCGCCGGGCAGTTCGGGCAGCCCGTAGGGCCAGGTGCCGGCATGCGGCGAGCCGTAGAATTTCTCCCAGTCGGCGGCGTCCCGGAGGCGGAAGTCGGCGCCCATGTCCACCACGAGCACCTCGTCACCGAGCTGCTCGGCCACGGCGGCCGACTGCCCGTGCGGCAGGGCGAGGAAGACCACGTCGTGCCCGGCGAGCACGTCGGCGGCGGTGGGCTGGAGGATGCGGCCGGCCAGGGGGCGCAGGTGCGGTTGCAGCGCGCCGAGGGGCTGGCCCGCGTTGGAGTTGGCGGTGAGTGCGCCGATCTCCACCTCGGGGTGGGCGAGCAGCAGACGGAGCAGTTCCCCGCCCGCGTATCCACTCGCTCCTGCCACTGCTGCGCGTACCGCCATCGAAAGCCTCCTCGTCGATGGCATGACTATACGCAGCGATGCACTTTTATGCAAAGAATTCGCGGCTGTCGCTCCTCGAAGCGGCGCCGGGTCTCCCCTCTAGGGTGACCCCATGGCAACGATCAGGCAGTTCCAGGTGACCTTCGACTGTGCGGATCCCGAGCGTGTGGGGCGTTTCTGGTGCGAGGTGCTCGGGTACGTCGCACCGGAGCCGCCCGAGGGGTTCGACTCCTGGGACGCGTACAACGCCTCACTGCCGCCGGAGCAACGGAACACCTGGTTCGCGGCCTCCGACCCCACCGGGGCCGGGCCGCGGATGTACTTCCAGAAGGTTCCCGAGGGCAAGGCCGCCAAGAACCGGCTGCACCTGGACGTACGGGTCGGCACCGGACTCGTCGGCGAGGAGCGCCTTGCCGTGCTGGAGGCCGAGTGTGCGCGGCTGCTCCCGCTCGGCGCCAAGCGCGGGCGGTTGCTGCTCGCCGACGGCGAGAACGAGTCGTGCCTCAACATGCAGGACGTCGAGGGCAACGAGTTCTGCCTCGACTGAGCGGGCCCGGCCGGGCGGGCGCGACGTGTGCGCCGGCTTCGCGTCCGCGCGCCCCCCGGCGCCCGGCGCCCGGCCGCGTACGCTCGCGCCCATGTCAGCGCCTGTGCCCAGCTCCCGTCTGCACCGCGTCGCCGTCCTTGTGCTCGACGGGGCCAAGCCGCTCGACGTCGGGATCCCGGCGCAGGTCTTCACGACCCGGGCGAGCATGCCGTACGAGGTACGGGTGTGCGGCGCGGCCCCGGGCCCGGTGGCCGGGGGCGACGGGCTCGCCTACCACGTCACCCACGGGCTCGAAGCGCTCGCCTGGGCGGACATCGTCTTCGTGCCCGGGTACCGGCGGCCGGACCGGGAGGACCCGCCCCGGGCCGTGATCGAGGCGCTGGTCGCCGCGCACCAGCGGGGGGCCCGGCTCGCCGCCATCTCCACCGGGGCGTTCGCGCTCGCCGCCACCGGGCTGCTCGACGGCCGGCGGGCCACCACGCACTGGCACTACACGCGGGCGCTCGCGGCGAAGTACCCGCTGGTCAGGGTCGACGAGAACGTGCTGTTCGTCGACGAGGGCAGCGTCCTCACCTCGGCCGGTGCCGCCTCCGGGATCGACCTGTGCCTGCACGTCCTGCGCGGCGACCTGGGCGTCGCCGCGTCCAACCACGCGGCCCGGCGGCTCGTCGCGGCCCCCTACCGCAGCGGCGGCCAGGCGCAGTACGTGCCGCGCAGCGTGCCCGAGCCGCTGGGCGAGCGGTTCGCGGCCACCCGTGAGTGGGCGCTGCACCGGCTCGGCGAACCGCTCACCCTGGACGCGCTCGCCCGGCACGCGGCGGTCTCGCCCCGGACGTTCTCGCGGCGGTTCGTCGAGGACACCGGGTACACCCCGATGCAATGGGTGATGCGCGCCCGTATCGACATGGCCCGCGAACTCCTCGAACGCTCGGAGCGGGCCGTCGAGCAGATCGCCGCCGATGTGGGCCTGGGGACCGGCGCGAATCTGCGGCTGCACTTCCAGCGCATCCTGGGCACCACCCCGAGCGAGTACCGGCGCACCTTCACCCGGGGCGAATAGGGGCATCCCGCCCCCGGTGCGGCTGGCGGGATCCTTGCGGACCGTGGCGATCGCGCCGCTGTCCCGGGCGGGCGGCGAGCGCGATCGTGGAGGGCGAAGAGAGAAGGGACATCTCACATGACTCGCATCGCCATCAACGGATTCGGCCGCATCGGACGCAACGTGCTGCGCGCGCTGCTCGAACGCGACAGCGACCTCGACCTGGTCGCCGTCAACGACCTCTCGGAGCCCGCCACCCTCGCCCGCCTGCTGGCGTTCGACACCACCGCCGGCCGGCTGGGCCGCCCGGTGACCGTGGACGGGGACACCCTCGTCGTGGACGGCCGCCGCATCAAGGTGCTCGCCGAGCGGGAGCCCGCGCGACTGCCCTGGGCGGAGCTCGGCATCGACATCGCCGTGGAGGCGACCGGCCGTTTCACCTCGGCGAAGGCGGCCCGCGCCCACATCGACGCCGGTGCGAAGCGGGTCCTGGTCGCCGCGCCGTCGGACGGGGCCGACGTGACGCTCGCGTACGGGGTCAACAGCGACGCGTACGACCCCGAGCTGCACACGATCGTCTCGAACGCCTCCTGCACCACCAACGCGCTCGCGCCGCTGGCCTCGGTGCTCGACGACCTCGCCGGCATCGAGCACGGATTCATGACGACCGTGCACGCCTACACCCAGGAGCAGAACCTCCAGGACGGGCCGCACCGCGACCCCCGCCGCGCCCGCGCCGCCGGCGTCAACATCGTGCCGACCACGACCGGCGCCGCCAAGGCGATCGGACTCGTGCTGCCCCGGCTGGACGGCAAGCTGTCGGGCGACTCCATCCGGGTGCCGGTCCCGGTGGGTTCGATCGTCGAGCTGAACACCACCGTGGCACGGGACGTGACGCGCGATCAGGTGCTGGAGGCGTACCGGGCAGCGGCCGCGGGCCCCCTGGCGGGCGTGCTCGAATACTCCGACGACCCGCTCGTGTCGGCCGACATCACCGGCAACCCGGCGTCCTCCATCTTCGACTCCGAGCTCACCCGGGTCGACGGACGCCACATCAAGGTGTCCGCCTGGTACGACAACGAGTGGGGCTTCTCCAACCGGGTGATCGACACCCTCACCCTGCTGGCCGGCCGCTAGTGCCGCGGGGGGCGGCCACCGGCCGCCCCCGACTCCCTTGGCCGCGCGCCGAGTTCACCTTCCGTTCGCCGGGCAACCTTCTCCGCTTCGCACGTGTCTCCCATGCGAGCCCTCACACCTCGTACGCCATTGGCTCCGCGTACGCGACCAAGGAGAATTTTGTGGGCATTCGCACCATGCTGACCGTTGCCGTCTGTGCTGCCACGGCGCTGACCGGCGGCACGGCCGTCGCCGCGGCCCCCGGGGGCGCGCACGCGGGCACGGCCGGGGGAACGGCAACCACCACCGTGCGGGAGGACTTCAACGGGGACGGGTATCAGGACCTCGCCGTCGCCGCCCCCGCCGCCACGGTGGCCGGCCACTCCTGGGCCGGTTACGTCACCGTCAGCTACGGCTCGGCCCAGGGTCTGACGACGGCGAAGACCACGGTCATCGATCAGAACACCCCGGGCGTGCCGGGGGCCCCCGGGGACAATCACGGCTTCGGCTACCGGATGTTCGCCGAGGACCTCGACCAGGACGGGCTGACCGACCTCGCTCTGGTCACCCATGAACGGTTCCTGGGCGAGGGTTACGCCATCAACGGCTCCGTCGTCCTGCTGTGGGGCAGCGCCGGCGGCATCACCGGGCAGGGCGCGGTCCGTATACCGACTGCGCCCGACCACCAGATCGGAGACAACCTCACCGCCGGTGACTTCGACGGCGACGGGACGAGGGACCTGATGATGCTGAACGGAGACGACGGGGAGCGGCGCAGCGTGCTCTACGGGCCGTTCACCCGGGCCGGGAAGCCGGCGCGCGAGCAGGGGATCCTCATGTTCAGCACGGACAACTACATGTCGAACACCGCGGCCGGTGACTTCAACGGCGACGGCATCGACGACCTGTGCACGTTCTTCGTGTACGAGAACCACGCCGAGGGCGGCAAGCTGTGGCTGGGCACCCCGACGGGCCTGTCCACGAAGCCGACGGCGCTCCCGAGCGCCGGGGCCACCGCGGTCGGTGACTTCGACAAGGACGGCAAGGACGACCTCGCCACCCAGGTGATCCCGAACGGCATCACGGAGGAGCTGCCCGCGGCCCCCGGAACCATCAAGATCTACTACGGTTCCGCGTCCGGTCCGAGCACCACCCGGACGAAGACGATCACCCAGGACAGCGCGGGCGTGCCCGGGGTGAGCGAGAGGGGCGACCAGTTCGGCGCCCGGCTCAGCGCGGGTGACGTCAACGGCGACGGTTACGCCGACCTGGCCGCGGGTGTGCCTTTCGAGGCCATCGAGACGACCAAGGGGGCGGGCGCGGTGGTGCTGCTGAAGGGCGGCTCCGGCGGACTGAGCGGTACCGGTTCGCAGTCCTTCCACCAGGACTCGGCCGGGGTGCCGGGCGTGGCGGAGGCCGGTGACCACTTCGGCGGATCGGTCCGGCTGCTCGACATCAACAAGGACGGCAGGGCGGACCTGGCGGCCGGTGCCCCCGACGAGAACCTCGACGCGGTCGCGGACGGCGGTGCGGCGTGGTCGCTGCGGGGCGCCTCCTCGGGCCTGACCGCGACGGGCTCCTTCGCCTTCAACCCGGTCGACCTGGGCGCCCCGGTGCTCAAGGCCCGCTTCGGCCTGGACCTGTCGAACGACAACGGCCCGAACATCGGCTGACGCAGCCGACGAAAGCGGGGCGGGTTCGTCCGCATCCTGCTCCCGGTCGCCCCCGACGGGATGCACACCTTCGCCCCGTACCTCGCGGCCTTCGCCGCCGCCGGGATCGTCT
>NZ_JBEYCF010000088.1:0-15050 GCF_040632605.1 Streptomyces sp. NPDC019224
GCGCGCACCACGTGGTGCGCGCCGGGGCCCAGTCCGTACAAGCGGCGGGAGCTACTCGACGAGACCGTCGGCCGCCTCGACCTCTTCGCGGGTGATGCCGAGCAGATACAGCACGGTGTCCAGGAACGGCACGTTCACCGCCGTGTGCGCGGCCTCGCGGACCACCGGCTTGGCGTTGAAGGCGACCCCGAGCCCCGCTGCGTTCAGCATGTCCAGGTCATTGGCCCCGTCGCCGATCGCCACCGTCTGCGCCAGCGGCACCCCCGCCTCGGCGGCGAAGGCCCGCAGCAGCCGGGCCTTGCCGGCCCGGTCGACGATGTCCCCGGTCACCCGGCCCGTGAGCTTCCCGTCGACGACCTCCAGCGTGTTGGCGGAGGCGAAGTCGAGCCCGAGGCGCTCCTTCAGATCGTCGGTCACCTGGGTGAACCCGCCCGAGACCACGCCCACTTGGTAGCCGAGCCGCTTCAGCGTACGGATCAGCGTCCGGGCCCCCGGCGTCAGCCGTACCTCGGAGCGGACCTTGTCGACCACCGACACGTCGAGCCCCGCGAGCAGCGCCACCCGCGCGTGCAGCGACTGCTCGAAGTCCAGCTCGCCGCGCATCGCCCGCTCGGTCACCTCGGCGACCTCGGCCTCGCAGCCGGCGTGCGCCGCGAACAGCTCGATGACCTCGTCCTGGATCAGCGTCGAGTCGACGTCCATCACCACGAGCCGCTGCGCCCGGCGGCTCAGCCCCGCCGACACGACCGCCACGTCGACGCCGATGCCCGCGGCCTCCAGTGCCAGCGCGGTGCGCAGCTCCTCGGTCCCCGTACCCGACACCGCGAACTCGACCGCGGTCACCGGGTACTTCGCCAGCCGGAAGATGCGGTCGATGTTCCCGCCGGTCGAGGTGATCCGGGCCGCTATGGCCGCCGTCGACTCCGCGGTCAGCGGGTGACCGAGCACCGTGACATGAGAACGGCCGTAGCCGCGCGGCCGGTTGTCGCCCGTACCGGAGATGATCTCGGCCTGGAGCTTCAGCGAGTCCGCCCAGCTGTGGACGGTGGCCCGCAGGTCGCCCTCGGTGGTCCCGCCCGCGGTGGGGGCGGTGACCAGCGCGCACAGGACGATGCGGCCCCGCGTCACGACCTGCTCGATGTCGACGACGTCGACGGAGTAGGCGGCGAGGGTGTCGAAGAGGCCCGCGGTGATCCCGGGGCGGTCCTTCCCGAAGATCTTCACGAGAAGGGTCGGTACGTCCGGGCCCTGCCGGGACGCGGCGGGCTCGGGAGACAGGGCGGGCTCAGGAGGCCGGGATACGCTCATGGTGCTCCCACCGTATCGGTCCGCGAGCGGTCCCCGGCAGCCCGTCCCGACTGCCGGACAGCCCGCCCGCGCGCACCGGTCCGTCCCTTTTCGCCTGGCTGCGCAGGTCTCGGTGCGGTCTCCCTCGGCCGCCCGGCTTTCGTATCGGGGACTGGTCCTGGAATAGTTCCCCACGATGTTCAGCATCCCTAGACTCCCTGCGACGGGGGTAACACGGGGGACAACTAGTGGGGCGCGGAGTGCCGGAACTCGTACTGGAATTGAATGGCAGGACCTGGACGCTCGATCCGTCCAGGTCGTACACCCTCGGACGCGATCCGCAGGGCGACATGACGATCGACGACGCCAGAGTGTCGTGGCGGCACGCCACGATCAGCTGGAACGGGCGCGGTTGGTTCATCGAGGACCACGGCAGCACCAACGGCACGTACGTGCACGGGCAGCGCATCCACCAGATGGAGATCGCGGCCGGCTCCGCCGTGAACCTGGGCAACGCCACCGACGGGCCCCGGCTGAACCTGAGCGCCGCGGACCTCTACAGCGGCCGGGCCGCCGGGCCCGCGCAGCCGCAGCAGACCCCGTCCCAGCAGCCCCAGCAGGGCGGCCCCGGCTGGCAGCAGCAGGCCCCCCAGCAGCCCGTCCCGCCGCAGCAGGGCTGGCAGCAGCCCCAGCCGCAGCGGCCGTACGTGCCGCAGCAGGGCGCGGCTCCGGCGTCGCCCGGGCCCGGCACCGGCGGCCCCGCGGGGGCGCCGCCGGTCTACGGCGACCGCAGCCCGACCACCTTCCACCAGCTGGCGCTCGGCCGGGTGATGCGGATCGGCCGCGCACTGGAGAACGACCTGGTCGTCTCGGACCTCCAGGTCTCCCGGAACCACGCCGAGTTCCACGCGACGCCCGACGGCCGCTTCGAGATCCGCGACCTCGGCTCGCACAACGGCACGTACGTCAACGGTCAGCCGCTCTCCAAGTCCGGCTCGGCGCTCATCGGCCCGAACGACATCGTCGGCGTCGGTCACTCGACCTTCCGGCTCGTCGGCGACCGGCTGGAAGAGTTCGTCGACACCGGTGAGGTCTCCTTCGCCGCCCGCCACCTCACCGTCACGGTCGACGGCGGCAAGCAGATCCTCAAGGACGTCTCGTTCGGCGTCCCGGAGAAGTCGCTCATCGGCGTCATCGGCCCGTCCGGTTCCGGGAAGTCCACCCTGCTCAAGGCGCTCACCGGCTACCGGCCCGCCAACCAGGGCGACGTCCTCTACGACAACCGGAACCTCTACAAGCAGTTCGCCGAGCTGCGCCAGCGCATCGGCCTGGTCCCGCAGGACGACATCCTGCACAAGGAACTGACCGTCACCCGCGCCCTGAAGTACGCGGCCAAGCTCCGCTTCCCCGCGGACACCACCGAGGCCGAGCGCCAGGCCCGGATCCACGAGGTCCTCACCGAGCTCAAGCTCGACGTCCACAAGGACAAGAAGGTCACCTCGCTCTCCGGCGGCCAGCGCAAGCGCGTCTCGGTGGCGCTGGAGCTGCTCACCAAGCCGTCGCTGATCTTCCTGGACGAGCCGACCTCCGGCCTCGACCCGGGCATGGACCGCGACGTCATGCAGCTGCTGCGCGGCCTGGCCGACGACGGCCGCACCGTCCTGGTCGTCACGCACTCGGTGGCCGAGCTGGCCATCTGCGACAAGCTGCTGGTGATGGCGCCGGGCGGCGCCGTGGCCTACTTCGGCCCGCCGGACGAGGCGCTCAACTTCTTCGGCTACACCACCTGGGCCGACGTCTTCTCCGCGTTCGAGAACTACCGCGACTACGACTGGGCGGGCCGCTGGCGCGGGTCGCAGCACTACCAGATGTACGCCGCCGACATCGACTCCGCCGCCGTGCAGTCCGTGCACATGCCGTCGCCGCAGCAGATGCGCCCGCCCAAGCCGCAGGGCTGGGGCACGCAGCTGTGGACGCTGATGCGCCGCTACCTCTCGGTGATCGGCTCCGACAAGGGCTTCATGGGTCTGATGGTGATCCTGCCCGCGGTGCTCGGCATCGTCAGCGTGGTCATCCCGTCGGACTACGGCCTCGCCCCGCCGAAGCCTCCGCACAAGTTCAACGGCGACGCCGGAACGATCATGCTGATCCTCACCATCGGCATGTGCTTCTCCGGCGCGGCCAACTCCGTACGCGAACTGATCAAGGAACGCGTCATCTACGAACGGGAACGGGCCACCGGTCTGTCCCGCTCCGCCTATCTGATGTCCAAGGTCATCGTCCTCGGCCTGATCACCGCCCTCCAGGGCGTCATCATCTGCGGCATCGGCTTCGCCACCCGCGACCTGCCCGAAGAGGGCCTGATCATGCCGCCGGCCGCAGAGCTCTGCCTGACGGTCATCGCGCTCGGCTTCACCTCGATGATGTTCGGCCTGGTCATCTCCTCGCTGGTGAAGACCGCCGAGAAGACCATGCCGCTGCTGGTCATGTTCGCGATCGTCCAGGTCGTCTTCACCGGCATCCTCTTCCAGGTGTACGGATCGCCCGGCCTGGAGCAGTTCGCCTGGCTGATGCCGTCCCGCTGGGCCATCGCGGGCGCCGGCTCGACGCTGGACCTCGCCCACCTCATGCCGCCGTGGGACGCGAGCAACCCCACGGACCTGGACCCGCTCTGGGAGCACACGGCGAGCCAGTGGGGGACCAACATCGCGGTCCTGCTGTTCATCGGCGTCGTCTGCGGCTTCGCGGTCGCACGGCTGCTGCGCCGCCACGAGCCCGAGGTCATGCGCAAGTAACCGGCCCGGAAACGCGCCGAAGGGCGGCACCCCGCACGGGGTGCCGCCCTTCGGCGTCTGTCACCGGCGTACGGATCGCGGTGGATCAGTACGCGCTGTCGACGTTGTCGATCGAGCCGTACTTGTCGGCGGCGTAGTTGGCCGACGCGGTGATGTTGGCGACCGGGTCGTACTGCGTGTGCGGGGTGCCGGGGACGTGGTAGTAGTCGAACGTCGGCTTGATGATCTGCAGCAGACCGATCGACGGCACGCCGTTCTGCGCGTTGATGTCCCAGTCGTTGATGGCGTTCGGGTTGCCGCTGGACTCACGGATGATGTTGCGGTGCAGTCCCTCGTACGTCCCCGGGATGCCCTTCTCGTGCATGATGTCGAGGGACTCCCGGATCCAGCCGTCCAGGTTGTTCGCGTACATGTGCGTACGGGCGGAGGAGCGGTTGGCGTGCGAGGCCGACTCGTGGGACTCGGTCTCGGCGTGCGCCTTCGCCTTCGCCTTCTTCGCCTTCTCGAACTTGGCCTCGGCCTGCTCCTTCACCGCGGCGGCCTTCTCGGCCTTGGCGGCGTCGGCGGCCTTGACCAGCTTCTCGGCGGTCGAATGCTGCTCGATGAGGCTGTCCTGGATCGCCCGGGCCTGCTTGGAGTCCGCGGAGTCGAAGACGACGGGGGCGGCGGAGAGGGCCTGCGGTTCGGTCTCGGCCTCGGCGTGACCGGGCACCAGGGACAAGGAGAGGGCAGCGGCGGCGACGGCGGAGACGCCGGCGGCGGAGAGCTTCTGGGTCTTGTTCAGGCGGAGGAGACGGCCGGTGACGTTGGACGCGGACATACAGGCGTACCTCTTCGAATTCGGGGGGTCCTCACGGAGGACGAAGACGGAGCGACTACGCATTTCCGTCGGGGACGAGCTCAATTCTTAGCGGCGGCAAAATGCCGTGGCAAAGGTGTGACGTACGAAGCCGGATAGTGGAAAGGCGGGCGGTTTGCCGGGTTCGCCCCCAGGCCATCCCCACCCAAATCGCCCTTTTCGCTCCACTAGGCGGCTTCGTAAGTGACGTGGACCCTATGCGCGGCCTCACATCGGCCGCATAACGCGATCACCGCGCGTTGCGACAGCAATTCGGAATGCGACATCCCGAACAGGGGTTCCGGCTCCGCCCCGGCCGGAGGTCCTAGTCCCTCCGGCCCGCCCCCGGCCGTCCGCGGTCCGATACGCGGGAGAGGACCCCGCCGGTACGGTGAGCCGCATGAGCCACCGCCCACCCTCCGGCCTCGCCGCCGTCAGCGCCGCGCTGCTCGCGATGAGCCGCCACCTGGAGGTGCGGGACGTCCTGAAGACGATCGTCGCCTCGGCCCGCGAACTCCTGGACGCCGAATACGCCGCCCTCGGCGTCCCCGACGACCACGGAGGCTTCGCCCAGTTCGTCGTCGACGGCGTCAGCGACGAACAGTGGAAGGCCATCGGCCCCCTGCCCCGGCAGCACGGCATCCTCGCCGCGATGCTCCACGGCGCGAAGACCGAGCGGCTCGCCGACGTCCGCGAGGACCCCCGCTTCGGGGGCTGGCCCGGCGCCCACCCCGACATGTCCGACTTCCTCGGCCTGCCCATCCGGGACGGCGACGAGACCATCGGCGCGCTCTTCCTCGCCAACAAGAGGTGCCCCAAGCCGGAGGGCGTCTGCGGATTCACCGCCGAGGACGAGGAACTGCTCTCGATCCTCGCCCAGCACGCGGCGATCGCCCTCACCAACGCCCGCCTCTACGAACGCAGCCGCGAGCTCACCATCGCCGAGGAGCGCTCCCGCCTCGCCCACGAACTGCACGACGCGGTCAGCCAGAAACTCTTCTCGCTGCGGCTCACCGCCCAGGCCGCCGCCGCCCTGGTCGACCGCGACCCCGCCCGCGCCAAGGGCGAGCTCCAGCAGGTCGCCGCCCTCGCCGCCGAAGCCGTCGAGGAACTGCGCGCCGCAGTCGTCGAGCTGCGCCCGGCCGGCCTGGACGAGGACGGCCTCGTCGCCACCCTCCGCACCCAGGTCCAGGTCCTCGACCGGGCCCACACCGCCCGGGTCACCTTCGGCAGCGCCGGCGTGAGGGCCCTGCCCGCCGCCCAGGAGGAAGCGCTGCTCCGCGTCTCCCAGGAAGCCCTCCACAACGCCCTGCGCCACGCGGACGCCGGCCACGTCGACGTCACCCTCGCCCGCCGCGACGGTGCCACGGTGCTGCGGATCACCGACGACGGCCGGGGCTTCGAACCCGCCGCCACCCGCCGGGCCGGGCGCCACCTGGGCCTGGTCTCGATGCGGGACCGCGCGAGCGGCGTCGGCGGCCGCCTCACCGTTGAGTCCGAGCCCGGCAAGGGCACCACGATCGAGATGGAGATCCCCGGTGGCTGACAGGATCATCAGGGTGCTGCTGGTCGACGACCACCAGGTCGTCCGCCGCGGCCTGCGCACGTTCCTGGAGATCCAGGACGACATCGAGGTGGTCGGAGAGGCGGCCGACGGCGCCGAGGGCGTGGCCAGGACGGAGGAGTTGCGGCCCGACGTCGTACTGATGGACATCAAGATGCCCGGCACCGACGGCATCGAGGCGCTGCGCAGGCTCCGCGAGCTCGAGAACCCGGCCAAGGTGCTGATCGTCACCAGCTTCACCGAGCAGCGCACGGTCGTGCCCGCCCTGCGCGCGGGCGCCTCCGGCTACGTGTACAAGGACGTCGACCCGGACGCCCTGGCCGGCGCCATCCGTTCGGTCCACGCCGGGCACGTCCTCCTCCAGCCGGAGGTGGCCGGGGCGCTGCTGGCCCAGGACGAGCCGGGCGCGGGCACCGGCCGGGGGAGCACCCTGACCGAACGCGAACGGGAGGTCCTCGGCCTGATCGCCGACGGCCGGTCCAACCGCGAGATCGCGCGGGCGCTGGTCCTGTCCGAGAAGACGGTCAAGACCCACGTCTCGAACATCCTGATGAAACTGGACCTCGCCGACCGCACCCAGGCAGCGCTGTGGGCGGTCCGGAACGGGGCGGCGGGCTGACGGGAGGGACGGGCGCCGGCCCCGCCCGGTGCGGGGACCAGCACACGCACGCGGTCCGGCCGCCCGGGCCGTCGCGCCCGACTGGTACGGGGCGCCGCCCACACCCCTACCGCGCCCGCTCCTCCACATACGCGTTGTACGCCGCCACCTGCGCCCGCCGCGCCACCCGCTCCACCGGCCGCAGCGCCGCGCCCCTGGCCGCCATCTCCGACGCGCTCACCGCGCCGCCGTGCCCGTTCTCGTACGCCACCGAGACCAGCAGCCCGACCCGCTGCGCCAGCTCCAGCACCCGCACCGCCCTCGGCGGGTAGCCCGGGGCCAGCACCTCGCGCCCCCGCTCCGCCCGCGCCCGGTACGCGTCCACCGCCGCCTCGGCCACCGGCCCCGACCCGGCCACGTCGAGCCGGGTCAGCATCGCCGTCGCGTCCCGCAACGCCTCCGCCAGCTCCCGCTCCGCCTCTCCCAGCGAAGGCACGTCGGCCGGCGGCGCCTCCCGTACCGCCAGGCAGTGCCACACCACGTCCACGTGCACATCCCCGGCCGGGCCCGCCTCACGCACCTCGGGCACCAGCCCGTACGGCGCGCCGTAGGTCACCACGGCCTCCTCCGCCTCCAGGGCCCGGGCATTGAAATCGGCCGGACCGCTCAGCCCCAGCGGATGGCCCGGCACCGGCAGCGCGACCCGGAAGCCGCTCACCCCCAGCGACCGCAGCCGCCCCAGGGCGAACGTGAGCCCGACCGGACCGGCCTCACCGGGCAGCCCCTCGACGCGGTGCACCGCGTCCTCCCCGACGATGGCGAGCACCGCGTCGTCCGGTGACACGAGCCCCGCCAGCAACGCGTTCCCCCATGCGGCCAGCAGCCCTGAGCGTGGTTCCGAAAGCATGCGGACAGCCTAGGCGGTGTCCCGGTCGGCCCGTCTGCCGCGCGATGACGGGCCCAGCGCCCTCCGCGCTCGCGCGGTGGCGTAGGTTTTCCCTGGGAGCTGTGCCCACAGGCACGCGACGATCTCGACACTGCATGGGGAGACAACGCGCTCATGAGCGATGTACTGGAGCTGGTGGACGTATCAGTGGTCCGCGACGGACGCGCTCTGGTGGACGACGTCTCCTGGTCGGTCAAGGAGGGGGAGCGCTGGGTCATCCTCGGACCCAACGGCGCCGGCAAGACCACCCTGCTCAACATCGCGTCCAGCTACCTCTTCCCCACCAGGGGCAGCGTCAGCGTCCTCGGTGAGCAGCTCGGCGGCGTCGGCACCGACGTCTTCGACCTGCGTCCCCGTATCGGCATCGCGGGTGTCGCCCTGGCCGAGAAGCTCCCCCGCCGCCAGACGGTCCTGCAGACGGTGCTCACCGCCGCCTACGGCATGACCGCCACCTGGCACGAGAGCTACGACAAGGTCGACGAGGACCGCGCCCGCGCCTTCCTCGACCGGCTCGGCATGACCGAGTACCTCGACCGCAAGTTCGGCACCCTCTCCGAGGGCGAGCGCAAGCGCACCCTGATCGCCCGCGCCATGATGACCGACCCCGAACTGCTCCTCCTCGACGAGCCCGCAGCCGGTCTCGACCTCGGTGGTCGCGAGGACCTCGTACGCCGCCTCGGCCGGCTGGCCCGCGACCCGTACGCGCCCTCCATGATCATGGTGACCCACCATGTCGAGGAGATCGCCCCCGGCTTCACCCACGTCCTGATGATCCGCCAGGGCAAGGTGCTCGCCGCGGGCCCCATGGAGACCGAGCTCACCTCCCGCAACCTCTCCCTCTGCTTCGGGCTGCCCCTCGTCGTCGAGCACCAGGGCGACCGCTACACCGCCCGCGGACTGCCGCTCGCCTGAGCCGGCCCGGCGGTCGGCCGCCGTTGCCGCCCGGTTGCGCCCTGTCGGTAAGGCCGCATCCGGTCCTACGATGACCACGTGGACATCGACGCGTGGGTGTGGTGGCTGATCGGCGCGGTGGGACTGGGCATTCCGCTCGTCCTCACCGCGATGCCCGAGTTCGGCATGTTCGCCGTGGGGGCGGTCGCCGCCGCGGTCGTCGCGGCCCTCGGCGGCGGAATCGTCGCCCAGGTCCTGGTCTTCGTCGTCGTGGCGGTGGCGCTGACCGCCGTCGTCCGGGCGATCGCCGGCCGGCAGCGGGCGGACCGGGCCCCCCGACTCGCCACCGGCGTCGACGCCCTGAAGGGCCGTCAGGCCGTCGTCCTGGAACGCGTGGACGGCGCGGGCGGCCGCATCAAGCTGGCCGGCGAGATCTGGTCGGCCCGCGCACTCGACGCCGGGATCAGCTTCGAGCCGGGCCAACAGGTCGACGTCGTCGACATCGACGGGGCCACGGCCGTCGTCATGTGACCGAACCACCCCCACGACAAGGCGTGTTCTGTCAGACTCGATGACGATCATCAACCGAAGGGCACGAGGAAACGATGCAACCGATCATCATCGTCCTGATCATTCTGGTGGTGCTCGTCTTCATCGCCCTGATCAAGACGATCCAGGTCATCCCCCAGGCCAGCGCCGCCATCGTCGAACGCTTCGGCCGGTACACGCGCACCCTCAACGCGGGCCTGAACATCGTCGTCCCGTTCATCGACTCGATCCGCAACCGGATCGACCTGCGCGAGCAGGTCGTGCCCTTCCCCCCGCAGCCCGTCATCACCCAGGACAACCTGGTCGTCAACATCGACACCGTCATCTACTACCAGGTGACCGACGCCCGGGCCGCGACGTACGAGGTCGCCAGCTACATCCAGGCCATCGAGCAGCTCACCGTCACCACGCTCCGCAACATCATCGGCGGCATGGACCTGGAGCGGACCCTCACCTCCCGTGAGGAGATCAACGCCGCCCTGCGCGGAGTCCTCGACGAAGCCACCGGCAAGTGGGGCATCCGCGTCAACCGCGTCGAGCTCAAGGCGATCGAACCGCCCACCTCCATCCAGGACTCGATGGAGAAGCAGATGCGCGCGGACCGTGACAAGCGCGCCGCCATCCTCCAGGCCGAGGGCACCCGCCAGTCCGCGATCCTCACCGCGGAGGGCGAGAAGCAGTCGGCGATCCTGCGCGCCGAGGGCGAGGCCAAGGCCGCGGCCCTGCGCGCGGAGGGCGAGGCCCAGGCCATCCGTACGGTCTTCGAGTCCATCCACGCCGGCGACCCGGACCAGAAGCTGCTCTCGTACCAGTACCTCCAGATGCTGCCGAAGATCGCCGAGGGCGACGCCAACAAGCTCTGGATCGTGCCCAGCGAGATCGGCGACGCCCTCAAGGGCCTCAGCGGCGCCTTCGGCAACCTCGGCACCGGCGCCCCCGGCTTCAACACCGGCAAGGAACGACGCGAGGAACCCCCGGTCGACTGACGTGTGCACCCCCCATGCATGATGCGGTGCACCAAGCACCGATCACGTACGGGGGATACGCCATGTCCATCTGGGAGATGCTCGCCGTCTTCGCCGCGGGGATCAGCGCCGGCGCGATCAACACGATCGTCGGCTCGGGGACGCTCATCACCTTCCCCGTCCTGCTCGCCACCGGCCTGCCCCCGGTCACCGCCACCGTCTCCAACGCGCTCGGTCTGATCCCCGGCTCCGTCAGCGGCGCGATCGGCTACCGCAAGGAACTCCAAGGCCAGCGCTCCCGCGTCCTCAAGCTCGCCGTGGGCGCCCTCATCGGCGGCCTCACCGGTGCCACCCTGCTGCTGGCCCTGCCCTCCACGGCCTTCGAGACCATCGTCCCGGTCCTGGTCGCCCTGGCGCTCGTCCTGGTCATCCTGCAGCCCCGCATCAGCAAGGCCGTCCAGCGGCGACGCGCCCGCACCGGCGTCCCCGCCCACCCCGACGGCGGCCCGCTGCTCTTCATCGGCCTGACCCTGGCCAGTGTCTACGGCGGCTACTTCACCGCCGCCCAGGGGATCATCTACCTCTCCCTCATGGGCATGCTCGTCGACGACACCATGCAGCGCCTCAACGCCGTGAAGAACGTCCTCGCCGCCGTCGTCAACAGCATCGCCGCACTCTTCTTCCTCTTCGTCGCCGACTTCGACTGGACGGCCGTCGTCCTCATCGCGGTCGGCTCCGCCCTCGGCGGCCAGATCGGCGCCAAGGTCGGCCGCCGCCTCAGCCCCACCCTCCTGCGCGCCCTCATCGTCACCGTCGGCACGGTCGCCATCGTCCAGCTGCTGCTCCGCTGAACGACCGAAGCCCGCCTCCCCCGAGGAGACGGGCTTCGGTTACGTCATGAGGCGTACGGCGGCTACGCCGCGGACCGCGCCAGCCACTCCGGCAGCGCAGAGCGGTCACCGGCCCCCAGCGCCAGCAGCATCGCATCCGCCGGGGACGGCACGAAGGGCTTCCGCAGCAGCGGCATCCCCGCCTGCTCCGGCGTACGGTCCGCCTTGCGGTGGTTGTCCTCGGCGCACGAGGCCACCGTATTGAGCCAGGTGTCCTGCCCGCCCTGCGCCCTCGGCACCACGTGGTCGACAGTGCTCGCCCGCTTCCCGCAGTACGCGCACCGGTGCTGGTCCCTGACCAGCACGCCTCTCCTGGACCACGGGGCCTGTCTTCGGAACGGCACCCGTACGTACCGGCAGAGCCTGATCACCCGGGGCACCGGGATGTCCACATCGGCCCCGCGCATCCGGAGGCCGGGGTGCGACTGCTCGACGACGGCCTTGTCCTGAAGGATCAGCACCACCGCACGGTTCAGCGTCACCGTCGACAGCGGCTCGAAGCTCGCGTTCAGTACCAGCGTGTCCCGCATCTCGCCCACCTCCCGTGTGCCGGCCGCCCCCTGGCAGGCCCGGATCAACTGTGGCCGGGCACGCCGTGATGGACAACGCATTAAAAAATGCCCTGCCCTGGTCTCTCCAGGACCAGGGCAGGGCAAACGGCTGCGGAAGTTTTGGTACTCAGGCGCTCTCGGCGGGCTCCGCGTACTCGGAGATCAACTGGGCCCGGCCCAGGGTGTGGAACCGGAGGTTGAAGCCGACCGCCGCGGGCGAGGTGTCGCTGTCGGGACCGAGCTTCTCCGTGTCCACCGCGTACACGGTGAACACATAGCGGTGGTTCTCCCCGGCCGGCGGCGCGGCACCGCCGAAGTCCTTCGTCCCGTAGTCGTTGCGCGCGTGCACGGCACCGGCGGGCAGCCCCTCGAACTTCCCGCTGCCCGCGCCCGCGGGCAGTTCCGTGACCGACGCCGGGATGTCGAAGAGCACCCAGTGCCAGAACCCGCTGCCCGTCGGGGCATCCGGGTCGAAGCACGTCACGGCGAAGCTCTTCGTGCCGGCCGGGAAACCCTCCCACCGCAGCTGCGGCGAGGTGTTCCCCGCCGCGTACACCTGCGCGTCGGCGAGCACGGCCCCCGGGGCGATGTCCTCGCTCACCACGGTGAACGAGGGAACCTCCGGATGGAAGTCGTGCGGCAGCGGCGCCCTCTTCGGCTCGGTCACGTCAGCACCTCTCTGTCGGCTCTGTCGGATTGCTGGGGAAGATCGCTCTCCCCTTCCGACCCTAGAGCCAGTTGCGCTGCCCGCCGACCTGCGCCAGCCACTGGTTCAGATATGCCGCCCAGTCGGTCTCGTGGAAGTTGTGCAGACCGACCTTGAAGGCGCGGTACGAGTCGCTTCCCTCGCTGAACAGACCCGGCTTCTTGTCCATCTCCAGGACGACGTCCATCTCGCGGTCGTCCGCGACGAACGACAGCTCCACCTGGTTCAGCCCGCGGTACTGCGACGGCGGGAAGAACTCGATCTCCTGGTAGAACGGCAGCCGCTGCCGTGTGCCACGGATGTGGCCGCGCTCCATGTCGGCGCTGCGGAAGCCGAAGCCCAGCTGACCGAAGGCGTCGAGGATGGCCTCCTGGGCCGGCAGCGGATGCACGTTGATGGGGTCGAGGTCGCCGGAGTCCACCGCCCGCGCGATCTCCAGCTCGGTGGTCACCCCGATGTTCATGCCGTGCAGGTGCTGGCCCGCGAACATGGTGATGGGGGTCTCCCAGGGGATCTCCAGGCCGAACGGTACGACGTGCACCGCCCCGGCCCGCACCTCGAAGGCGCCGCCGATGCGCAGCTTGGTGAACTCGATGTCCTGCTTGGTCTCCTGGTCCTGGCCCTCGACCTCGACCCGGGCCTGCAGACCCACGGAGAGCCCCTCGATCTGCTGGTCGACGGAACCGCCCTGGATCCGCACCTCACCCTGGACGACCCCGCCCGGGACGACGTTGACCTCGGTCAGTTCCGTCTCCACCGAGGCGCCGCCGGCACCCATGCTCGCGAGCAGCCGCTTGAAGCCCATGTTTTCTCCTCCTAGGTCCTGACCCCTACATACGTGCGACGACCGTAGTCGGTTCCCGCTGACCCCGATCTCATGATCGATCGCCCTGCGCCTCACGGAGCCGGAGGCGTACCCCGGCGAGATCGAGCCGGGCTCCCACGCCCTCCGCGGCCGGACGCGGCGCGAGATGTACGGCCCGCCCGGGCACGCTCACGTTTACTTCACGTACGGCATGTCAAAGCGGTCAGCATGAATATGGACTCTCTCGCCCATCCTGCTGAAGAGGTCGCCCCCAAGCTGCTCGGAAGCGTCCTCACCTGCACGACCCCCGAGGGGGCCGTGAGCATCGCCATCACCGAGACCGAGGCGTATTCCGGTACGGCCGACCCGGCCTCCCACGCCTACCGGGGGCGTACCGCCCGCAACGCCACCATGTTCGGCCCCGCAGGGCACCTCTACGTCTACCGCTCCCACGGTCTTCACTGGTGCGCCAACGTCGTAACCGGAACGGCCGGTATCGCCTCGGCCGTCCTTGTCCGGGCAGGCAGGGTCATCGCTGGGGAAGACCTGGCGCGCAAGCGGCGAGGGGAGAAGGTCGAGAGCCCACGCCTCGCCCGGGGACCTGGGAACTTCTGCCAGGCGCTCGGCATCACGGCGGAGCACGACGGCACAGACCTGCTGACGGGTGCCTCGGTCGTGCTCTCCGAGGGCGAGTCGGTGCCCGCTGCGCTCATCCGGGTCGGCCCCCGGGTGGGGGTGAGCAAAGCCCACGACTGGCAGCACCGCTTCTACCTCGCCGGTGATCCCACGGTCTCGGCGTACCGTCTGAGCCCGAGAGCCAGGCCGTCCGCCGGAACCTGAGCCGCTGTGCGTCCTGCTCAGGGCCGCGGCGGACCAGCCGTTCCGGTTGAACAACGTCTGCCTCGGCCCGACCTGTGGTGTCGGGTTCCCGCCCGGCGACTCCTCGATCACGGGATGGGGCTGAGCCTGGCGTGGACGCTCGCTCGCACCGTCCGTACTGCCTCGAGAACAGGGCGAACGAGGTGCTGTGGCCGGCCGGAGGGATCTTCGAGGGCGCCGGGCTCTTCATGCTGCACGGCACCCCTCACCCCATGACCAGGCAGGCACGGTCCCGCACCGGAGCGGGCGGAAACGGGGTGGTGCACCCATGGCGGTTCCGGATCGACGGTGACCCGACAGCGAGCCCGTGCCGACCCCATGCGCCGCGCCGCGGGTCGACTTGACTCGCCCGGCCGGGGCATCTAATGTTGTCCGAGTCGCTTGACACGGGTATAGCTGTTGGTTCGGTCCATCGGATCGCATGCCGCGCAGACCCGAGGCGGCCAACCACTACCTAAGACTCACCCCAGAGGGTGCGGATTTCGGCATGCCGGAATTCAGACCCACTGACTCGATTATGAGTAACCGGGAGAATCCGCTAAAGTAGTGAACACGCCGAAAGGGAAACGCGAAAGCGGGAACTGGAAAGCGAAATGCGAGACCCGCTGACTGGGAATCGGGCCCGAAAGGATCTGATAGAGTCGGAGTCGCCGGAAAGGGAAACGCGGAAGCGGAGAACTGGAAAGCGGAGATTGCTTGACCCGCTTCGGCCGGGAATCGGACACGGAAGAGTCTGATAGAGTCGGAAACGCAAGACCGGAGGGAAGCGCCCGGAGGAAAGCCCGC
>NZ_JBEYCF010000089.1:0-13871 GCF_040632605.1 Streptomyces sp. NPDC019224
CGGCCGACCCGGACCTGCTCCCCCAGTACGCCACCACCCTGGCCGCCCGCGGCCGCGCCGTCCCGTGGCCGCCGCCGAAGAGCGGGAACTGCTGGCGCGGGTCGGGCGAGTCGTACCGGGAGTGCCATGGGGGGCGGATGGGGCAGGGGTGCGGGGCGGGGGCCAGGAGATTCCCCGATCGAACAGACGGGTACGGGTACGTACCCGTACCCTTGCGGCATGACAAGGAGTACGACGATGCCCGATGCCAATATCCGTATCCCCGAAGAGGCCAAGGACCGGCTCGCGGCGATCGCCGCCGCCGAGGGCCTGTCACTGCGCGCCTACCTGGCCCGGCTGGCCGAAACCATGCTCACCCCGGCCGAGCGCGCCGAGCGCGCGGAACAGGCCCGCGCCGCGCTGCACGCGTGGAACGGCTACGCACCGACCTCCGCAGAACAGAACGAGCTGGACAGCGAGCTGGACCGCCGGCTGGCACAGGTGACGAGCCGGTGACCGACGCCATGCACATCGTCCTGGACGCCACGGCGATGACCGCCGCCGGTCAGGGTAACGTCCTCGCCTCGCGTCTCATCCACCGAGCGCACGCGGAAGCCGGATGGTTCCTCTACGCGCCGACATGCGCGCTCGTCGAAGCCGACCGCGACCGCCCCGGGACCGCCGAGCACCTGGCCGCCCTGCCCGGCATCACCGTGCTCGACCTGGACCTTCCCGCGGCCCTGGTCGTGGCCCGGCAGAAGAGCTGGTCCGCCGCCCACAGCGGCTACGCCGCACAGCCCACCGCAGACCGCCCCGACGGCGCGGTCATCGCCACCGCATCCCCCCACACGTGGCAGGGGGAGCCGGTCAGGGTCCTGGACCTGAACCCGTAAATCCCTCGCCCGCGAACCAACGAGCCGCCGCCATGCCCGCACTCCAGCGCCTGCGCCCCGACCACGCCCCCGCCGTCCTCGCGTTCGAGCGGGCCAACCGCGCCTTCTTCGCGGCATCGGTCCCGGACCGCGGCGACGCCTACTTCACCGACTACCCGCCCCGGCACGCGGCCCTGCTCGCCGAACAGGAGGCGGGCGTCTGCCACTTCCACGTCCTGGTGGCGGAGGAGACGGGCGAGGTGCTGGGCCGCTTCAACCTGGTGGACGTGGCGGGCGGCACCGCCGAACTGGGCTTCCGCCTCGCGGAGAAGGCCACGGGCAGGGGCCTGGCGACGACGGCGGTGCACCAGCTCTTCGACCTGTGCCGGACGAGGTACGGCCTGACGACGCTCAGGGCGAGGGCGGCGCTGACGAACACGGCCTCGCGGGCGGTGCTGAGCCGGACGGGGTTCGTGGCGACGGGCGAAGAGGTGGTGCTGAGCGGGGAGCGGGGGGCGGCGTTTGTGCGGGAGTTGGGGGCGGCGGCGTAACGCGGCGTACTTGTCACCGGGATTCCCGACTGTCCCACCTTTGCAATACCATCACATTTCAACTACTCACCAGGGCCGCACCTCCCCCGCAGGTCTCAGCTCTGTGCGCGCGAGGAAGGCTTCATGGTGCCGTACCAGCCCTCTGCCGACTGGCAGTTCGAGGTCCCCACCACCGGCACCAAGCGGCTCCCTCCGGCCGCACGGTACGTCGAGTCGCTGACGCACCAGGGATACGGATTCGAGGCGGCCATCGCCGACCTCGTCGACAACTCCATCGACGCGGGCGCCCGTAACGTCGTCGTCAGTCTGCTGCGCGACGACGACCGGCTGGTCAGCCTCCTCGTCGTGGACGACGGCTGCGGCATGGACGACGCGGCCCTGGACACCGCGATGACGGTGGGCGGCCGACAGGGCTACGACGAAGCGGCACTCGGCCACTTCGGCGCGGGTCTCAAAGCGGCGTCCCTGTCCCACGCCGACTCGCTCACCGTGATCAGCCGCACCAAGCGCAGCCCGTCCACCGGCCGGCGCTGGCTGACGGCCCGCGCCCGGGCCGACTTCAGCTGCGACATCGTCGACCCCGGGTACTGCCAGGACCTCGTCGACCGCTACGACGGCGTCATCCAGTGGCACGGGACGATCGTGCGCTGGGACCGGGTCCGCGCCTTCGAGACCATCACCGCCGGTCAGGCCGACCGCTATCTCAACGACGCGATCGAGAAGCTGGAAACCCACCTGGGGCTCTATCTCCACCGCTTCCTGGCCCGAGAGGGCTTCAACATCGACATCGTCGTGGAGGACGTACGGACGAGGGAGGAGCTGGACCACCGCGGGGTCGAGCCGATCGACCCGTTCGGCTACCGGGTGCCCGGCCGGGCCGGCTACCCCCGTACGTACACCGCACCCGTCGAGGGCGTCAGCGGGGTCGAGCTGACCGCGCACATCTGGCCGCCGAAGTCCCCGCTCGTCAGCTACCGGGGCATCGGCCCGCTCGCCGAGCGCCAGGGCTTCTACATCTACCGCAACGACCGCCTCGTCCAGGCGGGCGGCTGGAACGGCACCCGCAGTCCGGAGGGACACCTCGCGCTCGCGCGGATCGCCGTCGACCTGCCGTCCGCGCCGAACGACGTCTTCAACCTCACGGTGAAGAAGGACGGCGTGACCGTCACCCCCGCGTTCGCCCGCGGCCTGGAGCAGGCCGTGGACGCCGCAGGGCATGCCTTCGGCGCGTACGTCCAGGAGGCGGCGCTCACGTACCGGGAGGCCGCCCGCCGCGCCACCGAACCGCAGCGCAAGGCGGTCCTCCCGGCCGGCAAGGGGATGGACCCGAAGCTGCGGCGGACGCTGCGCGACGAGCTGCCGGAGCTGGAGGGCGAGGACCCGATCGCGTTCCGCTGGGACAGCCTGCCCCTGGACGTGTTCTTCGAGCTCGACCGCGAGCACCGGGAGGTCCGGCTCAACAAGGAGTACCGGCAGGTGCTGAACGGCGGGCGGCGCGGAGGCCTGAACGACGCCCCGGTGATCAAGAGCATGCTCTATCTGATGGTCAACGAGATCTTCCAGAAGGAACGGGTCCGGGCCGTCCACACCGACAACGTGGCGCTGTGGAACAGCGTCCTGGTCACGGCGGCGCGCTGTGAACTGGAGCGCTGAACAACCCCCTTCCGCCCGCCCCCGCACCCACCCGAGAGAGCACCCCGCCATGACCGACCACCTGTTCACCCTGCACGGCGACGTGCTGGCCGCGATGCGACGGGGACCCAGGCCGTTCGCCAAGCTGGCCTTCGCGCTCTCCGAGGACGAGGAACCCGCAGACACCGCGCTCTCCCACTTCCAGGACCGCGTCCTGAACGCGGACCCGGGCGACGGGCTGATCGCGCTGTGGCACCGCACCCTGACCGCCTGGGACCTGGCCGGGCAGGCCGACTGGTCGGCGGCGCCGCCCCGCACGGAGGCGCGCCGCTCGGACACCTACGAACGGCTGGGCTTCGATGCCGGGCTCCGCAAGGCGCTCGACAGCGTGGTCCCGGTGTTCAAGGAGCCCGGACCGACGGTCATCAGCAAGGAGTTCGTCTCCTGGTACTCGCGGGACACGGCCGCGGCGCGCTCCTTCTACTGGAAGTCCTACGAGCAGTTGCTGCGCCGCAAGGGCTGGTCCGACGCGGCGGTCTCCGGGCTCGACGAGGCGAGCCACGCCGTGGTCGAGCGCCTCTCCGACCCCACCCGCCCCGAGGCGTACGGCGCGCGCGGCCTGGTGGTGGGCCACGTCCAGTCGGGCAAGACCGCCAACTTCACCGGGGTCACCGCGAAGGCCATCGACGCCGGATACCGCCTGGTCATCGTCCTCGGCGGCACACTGAACCTGCTCCGGGGCCAGACCCAGCGCCGGCTGGACATGGAGCTGATCGGCCGGGAGAACATCCTGCGCGGCGCCGATCCGACGGACCCGGACGCCCTCGTCGGCATCGACTACCAGGAGGACGCGGACTGGCCGGAGAAGTTCGTCAGCCACGGCGGACGGCCCTCCGCCCTCGGCGCCTTCGACATCGAGCGCCTCACCACCCGCGACGACGACTACAAGAGCCTGCTCAACGGAATCCGCGCCCTCGAGTTCGAGAAGCAGTCCCGCACCGAGCCGCTGTACGCCCCGGCCAACCTGCACCACGCGGCGGCCCGGATCATGGTCGTGAAGAAGAACAAGTCCGTCCTGGACAAGCTGATCACAGACCTCAAGAAGATCGGCCCGATCCTCTCCGAGATCCCCGCGCTGATCATCGACGACGAGTCGGACCAGGCGTCGGTCAACACGACGGACCCGAAGAAGTGGGAGGACGGCAAGGTCGCCCGTACGGCCATCAACGGCCAGATCTCCCAGCTGCTCGGCCTGCTGCCCCGCGCCCAGTACGTCGGCTACACCGCGACCCCGTTCGCCAACGTCTTCGTCGACCCGGGCGACGGCGAGGACATCTTCCCGCGCGACTTCCTCGTCTCGCTGCCCCGCCCGACCGGCTACATGGGCGTCCAGGACTTCCACGACCTCGACACGGACGAGGGCACCGCCGAGGAGACGCACGTCCGGGGCATCTACGAGGACACGGGCGACCGCCTCCAGGAGGCCCTGGACGCGTTCGTCCTCACGGGCGCGCTCAAGCTGTACCGCGCCGGCCACGGCGTGCCCGAGGGGCCGTTCCGGCACCACACGATGCTCGTCCACGAGTCGGTGCGCATGGCCGAGCACACGGCCCTCGCCCTGCGCATCAGCTCCCTGTGGCACCAGGCCGCCTACACGAGCCGCCAGGGACACGACCGCCTGGCCGCCCTCTTCGCCTCCGACTTCCACCGCTTCGCCGACCCGGACCTGCCCACGCCGGACTCGTACGAGGAACTGAGGGCCCACGTCTCGCGCGCCCGCCAGCTCATCAACGCCGGCGGCACCCCCGTCCTGGTGGTCAACGGCGACACCGAACGCGACTACGACCAGCCCGACCTGGACTTCGAGCGCACCCCGCACGTGTGGAAGATCCTGGTCGGCGGCACGAAGCTCTCCCGCGGCTTCACGGTCGAGGGCCTGACGGTCACGTACTACCGCCGCACCACCCAGCAGGCCGACACTCTGATGCAGATGGGCCGCTGGTTCGGCTTCCGCCCCGGCTACCGCGACCTGGTCCGCCTCTACATCGGCCGCGAGGAGCCCCTCGGCAAGAAGAAGACCATCGATCTCTACGAGGCCTTCGAGGCCATCTGCCGCGACGAAGAAACGTTCCGCGCCCAGCTGACCCGCTACGCCACGCCGGTGGACGGCAAACCCCAGGTCACCCCCGCCCAGATCCCCCCGTTGGTCTCCCAGCACCTCTCCTGGATCAAGCCCTCGGCCCGCAACAAGATGTTCAACGCGGAACTGGTGGAGATCCGCTCCCCGGGGCAGTGGGTGGAGCCGACGGCGTACCCGGTGGGGGCGGAGGAGCTGCGGGGGAACGTGGTGGCCTGGGGGGCGGCGTTGGGGGCGTTGAGTGAGGACCTGTCCGTGTTCGTCACCCTCGCCGACAATGACCGGGGGAGCTACACCCGCTACCCAGCCAGAACAACGGTTCTCAGCCATACCCAGCTGCTGGAAATCATGAGCAGCCTGTCCTGGGGCCGCCCAGACCTCTTCGCCCCGCACCTGGCCTATCTGAGGGATGCGAGCGACGCCGGGTGCGCTACGGACGACTGGGCGCTGATCCTCCCGCAGACGTCCGGACCGACGAGTGTGGCCGCCAGCGTCCTTGGCAGTCAGCCCCTGACCCTCGTACAGCGCAAGCGGAACGCCCGCGGCGTGTTCAATCGCATCTCCGGCGTGGCTCATCGCCAGTCCGCCGAGCGCATCGCCGGACTCCGCCCCCTGAGCGACGATGACCCGTTCGCCGCTCAGCTTCACCGGCCGCGCCGTGGAGCCGTGCTCCTCTACCCGGTCGTCGATCCCAGCGCCGGAAGCCCGGAGGACCTCGTGACGGGTGGCAGTATCGACCCCGGGAAGGTGGTACTGGCTGCGGCGTTCATCCCGGCGGCCAGCGCGGCGGGCAAGCCGGTACCCTACGTTCGCTTCCGGGCGGTCGACTCGTCCCGCTCTGGTGAAGCCACCATTGAAGTCCGATGAGCATGACCTTGGAGTGATCCCGGTGTCCGAGCCCGCAGACTGGACCCCGCCAGAGGGCTCGTGGGCCTCCTCTGCGGCGCGCCGCCGGAACATGCAGGCGATCCGCAGCCGCGATACGCAGCCGGAACGCCTCATCCGTCGGCTGGTACATGCGAACGGCCTTCGCTACCGCGTGGCCGCCCGGCCCCTCCCAGACCTTCGCCGGACGGCTGACCTGGTCTTCCGTCCGGCGAAGGTGGCCGTATTCATCGACGGCTGCTACTGGCACGGCTGCCCCGAGCACTACGTCCCGCCCAAGACGAACCAGGGCTACTGGTCAGACAAGGTGGCCCGGAACATGGCCCGGGACCGTGACACCGACAAGCGTCTGGCCGAGGCCGGGTGGGTGGTCCTGCGGTTCTGGGAGCACCAGAACTCAGACGTGTGCGCCCTGGAGATCGTCAGCACTGTCCGCGAGCGACGGCGCCACCTGCCCGGGTAGCGCCCCGGCAGCCTCGGCCTTGCGGCGGTCGCGTTCGTGGGCAGCACGCAGCACGTCCGCGATGGCCTTCCCCACTGCGGCGGCAACGGGCGGGGGAAAGGCGTTTCCGACCTGGCGGTACTGCGCGGTCTTGCCACCGGAGAACTTCCAGTTGGGCGGGAAGCCCTGGATGATCGCGGCCTGCTCAACCGTGAGCATGGGGCCCGTGTCCCTGAAGAGATCCCGGTCCTGGCTCTGCTTCCGCACACTCTCTTCGTAAGAGTTGGCGACACCTACGCCCGTGACACCAAGCTCACGCCAGGCAGCCTTAGCGCGACTCGGCCCGAGATCGGCGCCACCGTGCTTCTTGGATCCGCCGACCAGGGTGGGAGCGACGCCGAAGTCCTTTTTGCTCTCAGCCTCCTGCGCCTTTTCCTTCCATCTGTCGAGGCGCTTTTGGGCCAGCAGGGCGATATCGCCGCCCATCTTCTGATAAGGCGCATACCTGAGTTCCATGGACTCCTGAAGCGCCTGGAAAACGCTCACGGGGCTTCCCGTAGCAGTCGGCCATACGAACTTCAGGTCGCCCAGCACATCCTTGCGGATGGCCACCAGAACGGCCCTCGGGCGCAACTGGGGCACGCCAAAATCACTAGCCTCCAGAACCTCCCACTCGCAGACCTGGTAGCCCAGCCCTTCGAAGTCCTCGACGATGCCGGTGACAGGGTGCGTGGCCCAGCCACCCTGAAGACGCGCCTCAATATAGGCGCGATATTCCGCGAATTTCGCGTCCTTGATGCCGCGCACGTTTTCAATCATCACCGCTTCAGGGCGAAGCTCGTCAGCAAGCTCCAGAATGCGCGGGAAGAGATCGCGCTCGTCGTCCTTCCCGAGCTGCTTTCCAGCGTGTGAGAAAGGCGGGCACGGCACCCCACCGGCGAGGAGATGAAGTTCACCCTTGACAAGGGGCTTACCCAAGTACGCTTGCGCCTTTTTCAGATCTGATTTTCCACCATCCCCAGAAGCAATGGGAACGAATTCATTAACGTCACCAGAAATCACATCGCAGTGTTCTCGTTCCCAACTCCACTCTTCGAGGGAACCGATGTTGTCCCGAAGAGTCTGTGCGGCGTGGGGATCGATCTCTACAAGCGCCAGGTGCTTGAAACCAGCCTGATGGAGGCCGATGGCCTGCCCCCCGGCCCCCGCACAGATCTCGATCGAGGTCAGCACGGCGTCACTGGGACCCATCGGGTCCTCCTGGTGCACTGGGAGGCCCATCGGCTCCGGTCTCCTGTTCATACGTTTGAGTTGGCGGCGCAAGTGTCACGCCGTGGCGGCCCCACAGGGACGGAGCGACTAAACGCCACAACGAAACTTGAATACGCAACACGCGCAGAGCCTACCTGGGCCGACCACAGAGACCCGACGAGCCGCAGAGACCCGACAGGCCACCGAGACCCGACAGGCCACCGAGACCCGACAGGCCACCGAGACCCGACAGGCCACCGAGACCCGACCCCAGCTTGCACATCAGCCCGGCACAGGCGCACTCGAGAGTCTATTCGAACATGCAAGCTAATTGGCTGGCTCGCGCGAGATCGGACAGACCTGGGAGCATGTGGACCGACGTACGTGAGGTCGTCGTCCTGACGGTGGAGAACATCGACGTCGTACGGGCCCCCAGAATCACCCGCAGCCAGATCCCGGAGTACGTGCCGCGCTGGCTGTCCGAGCTGGTGCAGGACTACCTCGGCTCGGCCCTCATCTCCTGGCTGGCGCGCGAATGCCTCGCCGAGTGGTCCGAATGCGTCGCAGGCCACAGTTGGTGCTCCGTCTGAACCGTCCAGACCGAGTGCTGCGGCAGCAGCACGTCCGGAAACACCCGCCGTGTCCCCATAGCCAGCCCCGGGGTAAGGACACGGTCCGGAACCTCCAGGCGCACCGACTCCCACCGGCCGCTCCGCGCCTGGTCGGCCGGCACCGCCGAGTGGAGCCAGTCCCGGTCGACCGTGGCGACGTTCACCGCACCCCCGTCTCTCCCTACGAGAACAGCGGCGAGGCACCACATCTCGTCCCTCGCCATCACTTCGTACTCGTGACGCGTCAGGTGAATCACCAGACGGGTCGGGTCAGTCGTCGACTTGACCTCGATGTGCGCCCGCTCAGAGACAGACCGGGCTGCCTGTATGTCGTATCCGTACGCGTCGGATACCGCCGCCACGTGCCTGACGTGCGGCACACCGGCTTCACGCAGCAGCCGGAGCAGCGCCTGTTCGCCTGCGGCTCCGATGGCCCTCCTCGCTTCCTCTCTTGCCCGGCTCCACACCGCACGGGGCACCGACTCCGGCCCCTCGTCATCGGCCGCCTCGCTCTCGCTGATGTCCACGACGGGCCGGCCAGCCGGGGTCACCATCCCCGTGCGCCTGAGCCAGGCGAGGCCCTCGGCGTACTGGGCCGGCGTGAGATCCGCGTAGCCCGGGTGGTGGGTGAAGAGCGCCCGCACCCGCGGTATGCCAGCCACGCGCAGCTCGGCCAGCCAGCGGAGCGCCGCCCGGCGCGTCGCCTCAGTGGGCTGCGACAGCATTGACGTGGTTCAGCAGAGCGCGAACGTCAGCCATGTCCATCCCGGCAGCACCGGAAGGTTCATCCTCCAGGTCAGCGAGCTGCTGAACGGCGGGGTCATCCAGGATGCGCCCCATGAATTCGAGTTTCTCCTCAAGCCGCATGGCGACCACCTCGTCAATCGTGCCTTCGACTGCGAGCACCGTGACGCGTGTCTGCGTATCGGGGGCCAGCCCGAGCCGGTGAATGCGGTCCAGACTCTGCAGAAAACGCCCTGCCATGAAGTCACGGTCGACGTACACCGCGTCATGGCATACGTGATGCAGGCTGATGCCCTCACCGAGGGTGGCCGGGTTGGACAGGAGAACGTGACAGTCGGGGTCCTCACGGAACCGCCTGATCTGCTCCTCCCGGTCCGGTGTGCCACCGTGGACGACTGCCGGCTGGTAGGCGCTGAACAGGCTCTCCATGGTGGTGATACTGCGGACAAAGGTCGTCCACACAAGGGTTTTGCGTCCCATCGCGGCATTCGTCGCAACGATATTGAGGGCTTCCTTGTACTTCGGAGACAGCTCGTGCGCGGGCAGGTTACGCATGAGCGCGTACAGCGATTCGCCTTCCGGTACTTCGAGCGGCGGCACCTGGTAAACCAGCGGTTCGTAGCGATTCTCACTCTCGATAAGCAGCGCCGGGCTGGTGGCCGCCATCAGAAGACGGAGCATCGCCTTGCCCAGGGCATCAAATTCATCGCGCGACGCCTCGGCCCTCGCCGTGAAGCGGCCCACCAGCGCGTCGTACACCTCGCGGTGGAGTTCCGGCATCTTCAGCCGCCGGATACGCGTCTCGAAGGGAGGCAGCCCCAGTTCTTTCTTCGTCGTCCGGGTGAACAGGGGCCGCAGCACGGAGCTCGCGTACGCGAGATCGCCGCCGGCTACGGCCTGGGTCACCACCCTGCGCCCATGCCCAGGCCAGACGAACGACAGAAGATTCTCCAGGTCCCGGGCCCCGTTCGGAGCCGGAGTGCCGGTGAGGATGAGGCGTCGGCGGGTCAGCGGACCCAGCGCCATGCAGGCGCTTCCGTACGTACCCTGGGCCCCCAGCTTCATCCGGTGCGCTTCATCAAGGATGATCATGGACGGGGCGCCCCGCAGCCACTCCGCCAGTGCCCCCAGCGACCTGTCCAGGCGCTCGTAGTTGACGACCATGATCTCGGCCCTGTGGTCGGGGCTCTTCCCCATGACAACCGTGTGCGGCGCCTCCTTGAAGCACAGCTCGCTCTCCGAGAGCCACGACTCGTACGCGGACTTGGGACTGACCACCAGCAGTCGGCGCACGTCACCGCGCTCGCGCATCGCCGCGTAAACCGCCAGTCCGACGCGGGTCTTCCCAGCACCAGGGACGCTGAAGTTAGCGCCGTGCCGGAGCGAAAGCAGCCGCGCGATGTCCCGCCGCTGGAATTCGGTGAGGGCAGCGCACCAGCTGGCACCCAGCGCCGTTTCCACAGCGCTGTCGTCCCACCCCCCAGTCGAGGAGGGAGCCTGAAGCTGCTCCTCAGCACGGTCGGCGTCGTCGAGTACTTCCCCAACCAGGGTGCCCAGTTCGTCCGACCACACCACGGTGTCGGGGTGCGGCCAATCCGCCAAGGCGTCGATGCCGACCAGGAAGTCATCGAGATCCAGCTCCAGGGCGAGCCGGCCTCGAGGACTGCCGCCGGGGAACCTGGCCGCGAGCCGTGTGAGATCGCTGCGGTAAGGCTCACCGACGCGCAGGAGCGCCTTCGTCCGTGTGACATCGAAACCGATGTGCAGGGACGATTCGTCAGTCATCATGCTCACGAGGGATCCCGCTTTACGGCCTCACGCAGCCACTCGACGCCCTCACCGGGCACCTCGATGGTCTGAGCCGTGGCCTGGGCCAGCTTCTTCAGGGTGGCCTTCAGTTTGAGCACGGCCTCGTCCAGCGCCTCCTCGTCGAGACTGCGGGCCCCGCTAGCCAGCACCATGTCGGTGATGCACTGTTCGATGTCCTGGCAGGCGTCGTTCAGACGGTCGGGGGCAGCCTGCTTCCGCTTGCGGACACGAGCGTCCTTTCCAGCGGGCTCAAGCGCGTCCTCAACTGCCCTGTGCGCTGCCTCGAAGACGGAGGACGCCGCTTCCAGCTGAGCCGGGGGCACCTTTGCCTGAGCCCTGACCACAGCCTTCGCCCGGAGTACCGAGTCAGTAAAGGCACGGGCCGCAGCGACCTGGGGCGCTTCAGCCTTCACCGCGCGGTTGATGCCGGGAATCACGCGGCCCGGGGCTGCTGCGGGAGCGGACTTCAGTTCTGCCGGCAGCCGCTGTTCCAGGTACCGGTTGCGGAAGTCCGCTTCGATAAGACGGAGGTCGGTCTTGGAGAAGTTCATCACGATGGCCGCGAGACGGTTCTCCTTCAGCAGTTCGGCCTTCTGCACGTCAGACTTGGACTCCTTGGCGTAAGCGCGGTGCACCTCGCGGAGCCTTTCCTGGGCGTCCTCGAAGTCGAGCAGCCGAAGCCGCACCCCCTCGGCCGCCGACCTGTCGCTCAGGTCGCGGAGGCAGGACAGCACCCACAGGTCCTGCTCGGCCGTCGACTCCCTGATGCGGAAGTCCCGTGCGACCTCCTTCAGCGGACGGCCGGCCTCGACCTGCTCGTCGATCGTGAGAAGCCGGTTGATGTACGAGTAGGGACGACGGGTGTCGTGGCGCAGCTGAAGAGAGAGCTCGACACGGTTGATGTCCGCCCAGGTGCAGGAGTCAGGCAGGACGGCTACCCGGATCTCGGCCACGCCAAGCTCGCGTAGCGCGGCAGCTCTGGTGTTGCCGTTGACCAGAATGCCTTCGCGGGTAATCAGCCCCGGTTCGTTCTGCCGGAAGTCTTCGAGGCTCTGCTTCAGCGCGTCGAAGTCCTTGTCCCGCTTCGACGGATCAGAAGGCTCAGCCTTGAGGAGGAAGTCGAGGTACTGCTGGCTCTCATCGCACCACGCGTCTTCGTCCAGCCGGCGGTCCAGCTGAGGATCATAGCTGCGCTGCGCCCGGATGCGGTGCGTTCCGGGGTTGTAGTAGAGCGCGTTCACCGGCATGTCGATGACCTGCACCACCTGCGGCTTCGTGCGCCACTCAATGGTCAGTGTCTCCTGGAGCCCACTGCCGGCAGCTACGTCCTGGAGACGCTGCTCAACGATTTCCTTGTTCTTGGCGGCATGCGGCGGCAGGCCGAAGTTCCCGGCGTTACTGGTCACGGTCCGTTCTCCTTTTGTTTGAAGGGTTCATCTCAGCTCATGGCGGGGCCGCCGCGTCCGGCGGCCCCGCCATGAGCTGAGGGCGGGTCTCAGGCGGGCGGGAGCCCGAGCACCTTGCGGACCTCGTCGCGGGAGTCCGCCGGCAGCGTACGGAAGTCGGCCCAGAGACGTTCCACGGTGCTGAACTCGCGCTCGTCAGCGGTGACCCAGCCCGTGAGCGTCTGCAACTGCAGTCCTCCAAGCTTGGAGATGTCTTCCAGGACAGCGCCCAGGTCGGCCTCCAGAGAGCGCCCCCCCACACGGCAGCGGTTGCATTCCGCGATGAGCTGCACCGTCGAGGTGCCGTTGGGCAGCTTCACCTTCCGCCGGGCGATGTCGATCTGGGCGGTCTCGAAGGTGCCGGCGTACGGCTGACCGGGCGTGATCCCGCACGACCGGCAGCGGTTGCCATCGCGGGCGAGAATCTTCCGGCGCTGAGTTTCGGTAAGGGCTGAGCTGTTCTTGGTGGCCTTGCCGGGCTCCCAGACGGGCTGCCCCTGCGCGACGAACCGCTGTTCGTGCTGGCCCAGGGAAGCATCCTCCCGGTGAGTGTCGATCTTCCAGCCGTAGTCGCGCAGGTCGCGGACCCGGCGATCCGCCTGGCTGATGCCAGGGAAAGCGTTCTTCACCTCCTCCTTGGTGAAGACGTTGCCCTCCTGCACAACAGTCAGCAGCCAGAGCGCGGCGCGCTTCATCGTTCCGAGCTTTTCGTCCTGCCACGACGGCAGAGTCATGCGGAGACCCCCTTGTGTCAGATGCACGGCAATGCATGGCGCCAGGCAGCTGGCGCCCTTGCGGACACCACCACTCTGATCGCCTGACAGCCCATCACGCCAGGTTCTGCAAGGTTTCGAGGCCTTATGGAAAACATCCACGCACTCCCGAAGAACCGCTGCCTCCGACACAATTGGTGTCCGTCCGGCACCACAGAATGAACGGAAGGCGTGCGTGACCCCTAGACGCAGGGCCTGGAAAGAACTGCCCCCTGACACCACCGCTGCGCACCGGTCGCTGGTGACAGCCATGCGCGAGACCCGGGAGTGCAGCCCGCGCACGCAGGCGGACATCGCGAGGGATGCCCACCAGGAGCCAACGACCCTCTCAAACCACCTGAATGCTGGGCGTATCCCCGAGGAAACGCTCCTGCGGGACTTCTACGCGGTGGTGGAGAAGGACGCATCCGCCTCCGGGCATGGGCCACTGCCCCACACGCTGGACGAGCTCCTGAAACTCCGTATCCACGCCAAGAAGAAACACTGCAAGTGCTGCACTGTCGGCTACCCGGCGGCAGCAGAGGAACCCGGGCAGCAGCGTCAGCGGCCGGCTTCACCCATCCTCTCGAATCCCGGGCTGGCGCGTGCCCGACGCCTCAGCCGCCGGGCACGGCGGCGCGAGATCGCGCTGCCACAGGAACGCGGCGGGGGGGGGGGGGGGGGGCCCCCGGGGGGGGGGGGGCCCCCCCCCCCGGGGGCGGGGGGGGGGGGGCCCGCCCGCGACGGGGGGGGGGGGTAAA
>NZ_JBEYCF010000090.1:0-13803 GCF_040632605.1 Streptomyces sp. NPDC019224
GGACGCCGCCGAACTCCTTTTAGGAAAAGCCCCGTGCCCCTGTGGCACGGGGCTTTTCCGCGTTCCGGAGCCGCTTCCCACCCCCGTGCACCCGCGTCGCCGGCCGGCTCGCAGCGAGGCGGCGACGGTGTGCCGGGCGGCTTTGCATAACCCGCGGATCAGGGTATGCTTTAGCTCGTTGCCGCAGGGCAGCAAGGCCCCAATAGCTCAGTCGGTAGAGCGTCTCCATGGTAAGGAGAAGGTCTGCGGTTCGATTCCGCATTGGGGCTCAGAAAGAAGAAAGGCCCCGCCATCTGGCGGGGCCTTTCTTCGTACGCGGGGGCGGTGCCGGCCTAGGATGCCGGGCGCGGTTCCGGGACGCGCATCGTGAGGATGGCCATGTCGTCCGAGGGCGGGTCGGCGGCGAAGCGCTCGACGGCCCGAAGAATGCGCGCGGCCACCGCACCCGCCGTAAGCCCCGTGCAGTGGGCGAGGACATCCGCCAGGCCGTCGTCGCCGAGCATGCGCGTACCCTCCCGACGCTCCGTCACGCCGTCTGTCACGCACAACAGGACATCGCCCGGTTCCAGCGTGAACGCCTGCTCGTACAGCTCCAGGTCCTCCATGACGCCCAGGAGCGGCTGGGGGTCCGCCGCGGGCTCCACCGAGCCGTCCTGGCGCAGGCGCAGCGGCAGCGGGTGACCCGCGCAGACGACCTTCAGCAGTGCGCTGCCGTCCTCCTGCGGCCACAGTTCGCCGTACAGCAGCGTGAGGAAGCGGCTGCGGGTTCCCTCGTCGAGGATGGCGGCGTTGAGCCGCTCCAGGACCGCGGGGCCGCCGAAACCCTCCCGGGCCAGCAGGCGCAGCGCGTGGCGGGCCAGACCCGTGACGGCCGCCGCCTCCGGTCCTGTACCGCAGACGTCACCGATGGCGAAGCCGTAAGCGCCGTCCCGGATGGGAAAGACGTCGTAGAAGTCGCCGCCGACCTCGTTGCCCTCGCCGGCCGCACGGTAGATGACGTCGACCTCGACGTTGGGTACGGTCGGCAGGCCCGGCGGCAGCAGGCTGCGCTGGAGGGACTGGCTGATCGCTGTGCGCTCCGAGTAGAGGCGGGCGTTGTCCAGGGCCAGGGCGGCCCGGCGGGACAGGTCCTCGGCCAGTTCCAGGATCTCCTGGCGGAAGTGGTCGTCGGACGGCTTGCCGAGCGTGAGCATGCCGATGACCCGGTTGCGGGCGACGAGCGGGAGGACGACGGTCTCCCCGCCCACCGCCGCCGCCGTCGCGAGTGTCGTACGGGTGCCTGAGCCGAGGCCTCCCGGCTCTCCGATACCGATACTGCGCATCGAGATGCGCAGTGCCGCCTCATGAGCGGCCTGGGACGGCGCGGTCCAGACGCGGGCCCCGGGAGTCGGCACCGGCTCCGGCGGGGAGATCCTGGTGAGGAGGGCCTTGAGGCCGTCGATGCGTTCCTCGTCCTCGTGGAGCACGTAGGAGAGCTCCGGTTCCGACGCCTGATCGGCGATCGTGTAGACGGCGCACCAGGTGGCCAGCGTCGGGACCGTCATCTGGGCCATCAGCGCCAGCGTCTGGTCCCGGTCCAGGGTGCCCGCCAGCAGGTCCGACGCCTCGACGAGGAAGGACAGCGAGCCGCGGCGCAGCCGTTCCAGCTCACCCAGGCGCGCCGACTCGACCGCCAGGGCGATCCGGTCCGCGGCGAACTGGAGGCGCAGCGCCTCCTCGTTGGAATAGCGGCCGGCGGCCTCGGCCGCGACGCCCAGGGAGCCCGTGAGGCGCCCCTCGACCTTCAGCGGGACGGTGACCACCGAACGCATGCCGGTGTTGCCGAGCAGCGGGACCGCGCCCGGGACGGCGTCCAGGTCCTCGTGGACGGCGGGCATCCGGGCGGAGCCGTACCGCCCGGTGCCGGCCTCTACGGGGACACGGGCGAAACGCTGGCGGGCGGAGGGCAGACCGGTCGTGGCCCGGACCTCCAGCTCGGTCTCGTCGTCCGTGGCCAGCAGCAGGAAGGCGGCGTCGGCGTCGAGCATGTCGCGTGCCCGTTCGACGGTGCGCTGGAGCAGACCGTCGAGGTCGTCGGGGGCGGGGGAGCCGATGAAGACCTCGAAGGGGTCCGTCTTGCGGCTCTCGGTGGCGTCCGAGACCGGGGCGCGCACCGGGGTCTGGAGGACCGCGCGCTCGTAGTCGCGCACCAGGAGGCAGACCGTCGACGGTTCGCCCTGGGGGTCCCGTACCCGCAGGTGGGAGCCGTAGACCGGGATGGTGCGGCCGTCGGCGCCCCGGATGCCGTAGCTGCCCTCCCAGCGGGAGAGGCGCAGGGCGTCGGCGATGCCGGTGTTGGTGCCGGGGGTCTGCGGCCAGGCGGTGAAGTCGGTGAGCTGTTTCCCGATGACCTGGTCAGCCGTATATCCGAACAGGTATGCGGCGTCGTCGTTCCAGGCGGCGACGGAGCCCGCGCTGTCGATCTGGACGACGGCGACCCTGACGTGCTCGTCGGTGACCGGAAGCAGGCCGACCGGCAGGAGCGGGCCGGACGAGCGGACGCCCACCGGGCGGTCCGGGAGATCGAGCTGGAACCAGACATGTTTGTGGGTGGGGGAGTACTCGACGCCCCACCGGGAAGCGAGAGCCGCGCACAGCAGCAGGCCGCGGCCGTTCTCGCGGTCCGGGCTGCCGAAGTCGAGGCCGGCCGACTGGAGCGGGATCTCCCGCTCCGGGTAGTGGTCGGAGATCTCGACCCGGACGCCGTCCTCCGTGCGCAGGCACAGGACGTCCGCCGCGGTGCCCGCGTGGACGACGGCGTTGGTGACGAGTTCGCTGGTGAGGACCACGGCGTCGTCGATGACGTCGGTGTACCCCCACCCCTGGAGCGTTTCGCGGACAAAAGCACGGGCCGTCGCGACGGAGCGCGCCACCGGGTCGAAAGTGGCAGCCGCACGCGCCGTGATCACAGCACTCCCCATATTGGTGTCTCGTCGCTTCCCCGAGTCCTGTGCCCGTTTCTCGCCGCTTCGATTCGCCTGCCAGGCTAGACGCTTCCCCCGTGCACCGGGTACAGGAGGGCCGACTTCGGACAGAGCCGGGCGGGAACAGGCGAGTGACCGGCCAGGATGGGCTTCCCCCCGGAGAGATGTGGGACAACCATGGGGGGTTCCACCCCGACCGGTTCCCGCCTGGTACGTTTCAACGATTTGACGTCCGCATGGTCACCCGTCGACGGTGGGCTGTGGCGGTGAGCCATGGAAGTTCTGGGCAAGCTCTCGGACGAGGTCCTAGCTAGACGGTCAACCCCTGCGGGAGGGACACGGTGGAGTCTGACGTGGCGGCGCGGGGTTCAGGTGCGCGCAGTAAAGGCGGTCAGTCCGTGAAGAAGCAGCGCCATGGAACCGTCGAGGTCGACGCCGCGGCGCTCCACAGACTGCTGGCAGGTCTGGTCGCCATGCGCGACGGGAACTTCCGCAGGCGCGTCACGGTCTCCGGCGAAGGCGTGATGGCGGAACTCGCCGCGGTGTTCAACGAGGTCGCCGACCGCAATCTGCACCTCACGGGCGAACTGGCGCGGGTGCGGCGCGTGGTCGGCCGGGAGGGCAAGCTCACCGAGCGGCTGGAGACGGGCGCCTGTGAGGGCTCCTGGGCTGCGGCCATCGATGCCTCCAACGAACTGGTCGACGATCTCGCACGGCCGGTCTCCGAGGTGGGACGGGTGCTGTCGGCGGTGGCCGACGGCGATCTCGAACAGCGGATGGAGCTGCGCTCCCACACGGCGGACGGGACGGTACGGCCGCTGCGCGGGGAGTTCCTGAAGGTCGCCCGTACCGTCAACAACCTCGTCGACCAGCTGTCGGCGTTCACCGAGCAGGTGACGCGGGTGGCTGTCGAGGTGGGGACCGAGGGCAAGCTCGGTGGTCAGGCCCAGGTGCGCGGGATGTCCGGGTCCTGGAAGGACCTCACGGACTCCGTCAACACCATGGCGTACCGGCTGACCGCGCAGGTGCGCGACATCGCGCTGGTGACGACGGCGGTCGCCAAGGGCGACCTGTCGCGGAAGGTCACCGTCCATGTCGCCGGAGAGATGCTTCAGCTGAAGAACACCGTCAACACGATGGTCGACCAGCTGTCCTCGTTCTCCTCCGAGGTGACCCGGGTCGCCCGTGAGGTGGGTACGGAGGGCGAGCTGGGCGGTCAGGCGGTGGTGCCGGGCGTGGCAGGGGTGTGGAAGGACCTCACGGACTCCGTCAACACGATGGCCGGCAACCTCACCTCCCAGGTGCGCGGCATCGCGGAGGTCACGACGGCGGTCGCCAACGGTGACCTGTCGCAGAAGGTGCAGGTGAGCGCGCGCGGCGAGGTCGCCCAGCTCGCCGAGACGATCAATCAGATGACCGAGACGCTGCGCACCTTCGCGGACGAGGTCACCCGGGTGGCCAGCGAGGTCGGCGGTCAGGGGGTGCTCGGCGGCCAGGCGCAGGTGCCGGGTGCGGCGGGCACCTGGAAGGACCTCACCGACTCGGTGAACACGGTCTTCCGGAACCTGACGATCCAGGTGCGTGACATCGCGCAGGTGACCACGGCGGTCGCCAGCGGTGACATGTCGCAGAAGGTCACCGTCAACGTGGCCGGCGAGATGCTGGAGCTGAAGAACACCGTCAACACGATGGTCGACCAGCTCCAGTCCTTCGGTTCGGAAGTGACCCGGGTGGCCCGGGAGGTCGGCGTCGAGGGCCGGCTCGGTGGGCAGGCCGAGGTGCCGGGCGCGGCGGGGACCTGGAAGGACCTCACGGACTCCGTGAACACGGCGTTCCGGAACCTGACCGGTCAGGTGCGTGACATCGCGCAGGTGACCACGGCGGTCGCCAACGGCGACCTGTCGCAGAAGGTCACCGTCGATGTCGCGGGCGAGATGCTGGAGCTGAAGAACACCGTCAACACGATGGTGGCGCAGCTCTCCTCCTTCGCCGACCAGGTCACGCGGATGGCGCGGGACGTCGGGACCGAGGGGCGCCTCGGCGGTCAGGCGCGGGTGGACGGCGTCTCCGGTACGTGGAAGGAACTCACCGACTCCGTCAACTTCATGGCGGGGAACCTGACCTCCCAGGTGCGCCAGATCGCGCAGGTCACGACGGCGGTGGCGCGGGGTGATCTGTCGCAGAAGATCGACGTGGACGCGCGCGGCGAGATCCTGGAGCTGAAGAACACCATCAACACGATGGTCGACCAGCTCTCCGCCTTCGCCGAGCAGGTGACACGGGTGGCCCGCGAGGTGGGGACGGACGGGCGCCTCGGCGGCCAGGCGCAGGTGCCCGGCGTGGCCGGTGTGTGGCGTGATCTGACGGACTCGGTGAACGGGATGGCGGGGAACCTGACCGCTCAGGTCCGTAACATCGCGCAGGTCGCCACGGCGGTGGCGCGGGGTGATCTGTCGCAGAAGATCGACGTGGACGCGCGCGGCGAGATCCTGGAGCTGAAGAACACCCTCAACACGATGGTCGACCAGCTCTCGAACTTCGCGGAGCAGGTGACACGGGTGGCCCGCGAGGTGGGTACCGAGGGGATTCTCGGCGGTCAGGCCGAGGTGCAAGGGGTCTCCGGTACGTGGAAGGACCTCACGCAGTCCGTCAACGGCATGGCCAACAACCTCACCCTTCAGGTGCGGAACATCGCCGAGGTGACCACCGCGGTCGCCAATGGTGATCTCTCGAAGAAGATCACCGTCGATGCCAAGGGCGAGATCCTCGAACTGGTGACGACCGTCAACACGATGGTCGACCAGCTGCTCAACTTCGCCGACGAGGTGACCCGCGTCGCCCGTGAAGTGGGTACCGAGGGCATCCTCGGCGGCCAGGCGCGGGTGCGGGGTGCGACGGGCATCTGGAAGGACCTGAGCGACAACGTCAACCTGATGGCCAACAACCTGACCAGCCAGGTGCGCAACATCTCCCGCGTCTCGTCCGCCGTCGCCAACGGCGACCTGACGAAGAAGGTCACCGTCGAGGCGCGCGGCGAGGTCGCCGAGCTGGCCGACACCGTCAACACGATGGTGACGACCCTGTCCTCGTTCGCGGACGAGGTGACCCGCGTCGCCCGTGAGGTGGGCACGGAGGGCGAGCTGGGCGGCCAGGCACGCGTCCCGGGCGTCTCGGGTACGTGGAAGGACCTCACCGAGTCCGTGAACTCGATGGCGTCGAACCTGACGGGCCAGGTGCGCCAGATCGCCGCCGTCACCACGGCCATCGCCAAGGGCGACCTCACCAAGAAGATCGACATCGATGCGCGCGGCGAGATCCAGGAGTTGAAGAACACCATCAACACGATGGTCGACCAGCTGTCCTCGTTCGCCGAACAGGTGACACGGGTGGCCCGCGAGGTGGGTACCGAGGGCCAGCTGGGCGGCCAGGCGCGGGTGCGCGACGTGGACGGCACCTGGCGCGACCTCACCGAGTCGGTGAACGAGATGGCAGGGAACCTGACCCGCCAGGTGCGGGCCATCGCGGCCGTGGCCACGGCGGTGACGCGCGGCGATCTCAACCTGAAGATCGATGTGGACGCGGCGGGCGAGATCCAGGCCCTCCAGGACAACATCAACACGATGATCGCGAACCTCCGTGACACCACCGCCACCAACAAGGAGCAGGACTGGCTCAAGGGCAACCTCGCCCGGATCTCCGGTCTGATGCAGGGCCGGCGCGACCTCGACGACGTCGCCTCGCTGATCATGAGCGAGCTGACGCCTGTGGTTTCCGCGCAGCACGGCGCGTTCTTCCTGGCCACGCCCACCGGCGAGACCGACGCGCTGGGCGGCGAGGCCGAAGGGGCGTATGAGCTCCGCATGCGGGGAAGCTACGGCTATTCGGCCGGCTCCATGCCGACGTCCTTCCGGCCTGGCGAGACGCTCATCGGCACGGCCGCCGAGGAGAAGCGGACGATCCAGGTGGACAACGTTCCGCCCGGCTACCTGAAGATCTCCTCCGGGCTCGGCGAGGCACCGCCCGCGCATGTGATCGTGCTGCCGGTGCTTTTCGAGGGCAAGGTCCTCGGCGTGATCGAACTGGCCTCTTTCCAGCCGTTCACGCACATCCAGCGGGACTTCCTCAACCAGCTCGCGGAAATGATCGCCACGAGCGTCAACACCATCAGCGTCAACACGACGACCGAGAAGCTGCTCGAACAGTCGCAGGAGCTCACCGAGCAACTGCGTGACCGCTCGCAGGAGTTGGAGAACCGGCAGAAGGCCCTCCAGGCGTCCAACGCCGAACTGGAGGAGAAGGCCGAGCTGCTGGCCCGGCAGAACCGCGACATCGAGGTCAAGAACACCGAGATCGAGGAGGCGCGGCAGGTCCTGGAGGAGCGTGCCGAACAGCTCGCCGTCTCGATGCGCTACAAGTCCGAGTTCCTGGCGAACATGTCGCACGAGCTGCGTACGCCGCTCAACTCGCTGCTCATCCTGGCCAAGTTGCTCGCGGACAACGCCGAGGGCAATCTCTCGCCGAAGCAGGTGGAATTCGCCGAGACGATCCACGGGGCGGGTTCCGACCTGCTCCAGCTGATCAACGACATCCTCGATCTGTCGAAGGTCGAGGCGGGCAAGATGGACGTCAGCCCGACCCGGATCGCCCTGGTGCAGCTGGTCGATTACGTGGAGGCGACGTTCCGGCCGCTCACCGCGGAGAAGGGGCTGGATTTCTCCGTACGGGTGTCGCCGGAGCTGCCGGCCACGCTGCACACCGACGAGCAGCGGCTGCTGCAGGTGCTGCGCAACCTGCTTTCCAACGCGGTGAAGTTCACCGACAGCGGGGCTGTCGAGCTGGTGATCAGGCACGCGGGCCAGGAGGTGCCGGACGCCATCCGGGAGCAGCTGCTGGAGGCCGGTTCGCTGCGGGACGCGGACGGCGACCTGATCGCCTTCTCGGTGACCGACACGGGCATCGGGATCGCGGCGAGCAAGATGCGGGTCATCTTCGAGGCGTTCAAGCAGGCGGACGGGACGACCAGCCGCAAGTACGGCGGTACGGGCCTCGGGCTCTCCATCAGCCGCGAGATCGCGCGGCTGCTGGGTGGTGAGATCCACGCGGCGAGCGAGCCGGGGCGCGGCTCGACGTTCACGCTGTACCTGCCGCTGCACCCGAGTGAACTCCCGCCGCAGGGCTACCCGCAGATCGCTCCGGGACCGGCCGGGGGTCAGACCGGCACGGCGGAGGCCGGCCAGGTGTACGTGCCGGGCTCCCCGGACATCGCGCAGGCCGCGCCGCGTCCGGGGGGCGCCCGGCAGGAGTCCGGCGGTGCGGCGGGGCTGCTGCGGCGCCGGCGCAAGGCGCTGGGAGGCGGACAGCAACAGCCCGCGCTGCCGCCGCGTCCGGCGCCCGCCCCCGCCTCGCAGCCGGCCCCGGCCGCCCCGCAGGAGCCGTGGGCCGTGGGCGGTCAGGAGGAGCCGGAGGTACGCAGGACGTTCCGGTTCAGCGGTGAGAAGGTGCTGATCGTCGACGACGACATCCGGAACGTCTTCGCGCTCACCAGCGTGCTGGAGCAGCACGGACTGACCGTCCTCTACGCCGAGAACGGGCGCGAGGGCATCGAAGTCCTGGAGCAGCACGACGATGTGACGGTGGTGCTGATGGACATCATGATGCCGGAGATGGACGGTTACGCGACGACCTCGGCGATCCGCAGGATGCCGCAGTTCGCCGGCCTGCCGATCGTGGCGCTGACCGCGAAGGCGATGAAGGGCGACCGGGAGAAGGCGATCGAGTCCGGTGCGTCGGACTATGTCACCAAACCGGTCGATCCCGATCATCTTCTTTCGGTCATGGAGCAGTGGATGAGCGGAGAGTGAGCACTCATTGAGCGAATCCACGAAGGTTCGCTGACCGGCGGTGTCCGAAGGAGTGTGGCGACGCGGATTACGGGGAACCTTCCGGTCTCCCCCCGCGTTTCCGGTACGTGCACAGTGACATCACGGTGACAGGGTGTGGTGACCGCCGGGGTGCGGCTACCATGACCGGCACAAGGACGGACGGCGTAAGGGAGTCGTCCCCTGGGGCGGCGCCCGGTGCGATTCCGGGGCGAGGAGGACGGGCCATGGTGCAGAAGGCCAAGATCCTCCTGGTCGATGACCGACCGGAGAATCTGCTGGCGCTGGAGGCCATTCTCTCTGCGCTCGATCAGACACTGGTACGGGCATCGTCAGGGGAGGAGGCGCTCAAAGCGCTGCTCACGGACGACTTCGCGGTCATTCTGCTGGACGTCCAGATGCCGGGCATGGACGGTTTCGAAACCGCCGCGCACATCAAGCGGCGGGAGCGGACCCGGGACATCCCGATCATCTTCCTCACCGCGATCAACCACGGCCCGCACCACACCTTCCGGGGTTACGCGGCGGGCGCGGTGGACTACATCTCGAAGCCGTTCGACCCCTGGGTGCTGCGGGCCAAGGTCTCGGTCTTCGTCGAGCTGTACATGAAGAACTGCAAGTTGCGGGAGCAGGCGGCACTGCTACGGCTCCAGCTGGAGGGTGGCGGGCAGGGGAGTGCCGAGCAGGAGAAGGAGCCGACCGGGCTGCTGGCCGAGCTCTCCGCGCGGCTCGCGGCCGTCGAGGAGCAGGCGGAGGCGCTGTCCAAGCAGCTCGACGACGAGTCGGCGGACGCGGGCGCGGTGGCGACGGCCGCCCATCTCGAACGGAAGCTGACCGGGCTGCGCCGCGCGCTGGACGCGCTGGAGCCGGGCACCGGCGGGGCCTCGGCAGTCCTTCCCTCGTAACGACGCGCCCGGCCACCCGCCCTGTGCGCGAGCGTCTCCGGAAGGGGCCGAGGGCAACTGACCGGCGGTTGTGGGCGTTCGGCGCCCGCCCACCGGTGAGGGCGCGTCAGTTTCCGGTCCCCCCAGGGCGACACGGACGGGTGAACCGGTACGCGCACGTGTTCACCGGCGTGGACACCGGTAACCTCGGCCCCATGGCCTCACGTACGTCCGGCAAGGGTTCCCAGGGCACGGCGGGCACCGCGAAGCGCGTCGGCGGTGGCCCGGGTCCGGCGAAGAAAGCCACGCCCGCCAAGAAGAGCGCGGCCAGGAAGACCGCGCCCGCGAAGAAGGCGCCGGCCAGGAAGACGGCGGCCAGGAAGGCCGCTCCGCCGCCACCGGTGCCCTCGCCCACGAGCGGGGTGTACCGGCTGGCGCGGGCCGTCTGGCTCGGGGCGGCCCACGCCGTGGGCGCGATGTTCCGCGGCATAGGGCGCGGTGCCAAGGGACTCGACCCCGCGCACCGCAAGGACGGTGTCGCGCTGCTGCTGCTCGGCCTCGCGTTGATCGTCGCCGCCGGCACCTGGTCGAACCTGCGTGGCCCGGTGGGCGATCTCGTGGAGATGCTCGTCACCGGCGCGTTCGGCCGGCTCGACCTGCTCGTACCGATACTGCTGGGCGCCATCGCGGTGCGGCTGATCCTCTACCCCGAGAAGCCCGAGGCCAACGGTCGCATCGTCATCGGTCTTTCCGCCCTGGTCGTCGGCGTGCTCGGCCAGGTCCACATCGCCTGCGGTTCGCCCGGGCGCGCCGAGGGAACCGAGGCCATGCAGGACGCGGGCGGCCTCATCGGCTGGGGCGCGTCCAAGCCGCTGATCTTCGCCATGGGCGAGGTGCTGGCCGTACCGCTGCTCCTGCTGCTCACTGTCTTCGGCCTGCTGGTCGTCACGGCGACCCCGGTGAACGCCATCCCGCAGCGGCTGCGGCTGCTCGGCGTCAAGCTGGGCATCGTCGAACCGGTGTACGACCCCGAGACGCAGGAGGTCAACGACGACGAACGGTACGACGAGCAGTGGCGCGAGGCGCTTCCGGCCCGCTCGCGCCGTGCCCCGGCGCGCGGCAGCCAGGCGACCGAGGAGTACGCCCCGGACCTGTCGGAGACCGAGGCGCTGTCCAAGCGCCGCAGACCGCGCAGGCCCTCGGTGCAGCCCGCGATGAACCGCCCGATGGACGCGGTGGACGTCGCGGCCGCGGCCGCCGCCGCACTGGACGGTGCCGTGCTCAACGGCATGCCGCCCTCGCCGGTCGTCGCCGGCCTGACCCAGGGCGTCTCGGTGGACCGCGAACGCACGGGAACGCCGGTGCCGGGCGCCAGGGAGGCGGAGCCGGCCGGAAAGCGTGCGCAGTCCACGCCGGCCGGTGGCGTACCCGATCTGACCAAGCCGGTCCCCGAGCGCTCCGAGTCGCAGCCGCTGCCCGCCCGCGCCGAGCAGCTCCAGCTCTCCGGCGACATCACGTACGCGCTGCCCTCGCTCGACCTGCTGGAGCGCGGCGGCCCGGGCAAGAGCCGCAGCGCCGCCAACGACGCGATCGTGGCCTCGCTGACCAACGTCTTCACCGAGTTCAAGGTGGACGCCGCGGTCACCGGCTTCACCCGCGGGCCGACGGTGACGCGGTACGAGGTGGAGCTCGGGCCGGCCGTGAAGGTCGAGCGCATCACGGCGCTCGCCAAGAACATCGCGTACGCCGTCGCCAGCCCCGACGTCCGCATCATCTCGCCGATTCCGGGCAAGTCCGCGGTCGGCATCGAGATCCCCAACTCGGACCGGGAGATGGTCAACCTCGGTGACGTGCTGCGGCTCGCGGACGCGGCGGAGGACGACCACCCCATGCTCGTCGCGCTCGGCAAGAACGTCGAGGGCGGCTACGAGATGGCCAACCTGGCGAAGATGCCGCACGTCCTGGTGGCCGGTGCGACCGGCTCCGGCAAGTCCTCCTGCATCAACTGCCTGATCACCTCGGTCATGGTGCGGGCGACGCCGGAGGACGTCCGGATGGTCCTCGTCGACCCCAAGCGCGTCGAGCTGACCGCGTACGAGGGCATTCCGCACCTGATCACGCCGATCATCACCAACCCCAAGAAGGCCGCCGAGGCCCTGCAGTGGGTCGTACGGGAGATGGATCTGCGCTACGACGACCTCGCGGCCTTCGGCTACCGGCACATCGACGACTTCAACCACGCCGTACGCACCGGCAAGCTCAAGACACCCGAGGGCAGCGAACGGGAGCTGTCGCCCTACCCGTATCTGCTGGTGATCGTCGACGAGCTGGCCGACCTGATGATGGTCGCCCCGCGCGACGTCGAGGACTCGATCGTCCGCATCACCCAGCTGGCCCGCGCCGCCGGCATCCACCTGGTGCTCGCCACACAGCGCCCCTCGGTGGACGTCGTCACCGGACTGATCAAGGCGAACGTGCCCTCGCGGCTCGCCTTCGCCACCTCCTCGCTCGCCGACAGCCGCGTCATCCTGGACCAGCCCGGGGCCGAGAAACTCATCGGAAAGGGTGACGGCCTGTTCCTGCCGATGGGGGCGAACAAGCCGACCCGTATGCAGGGCGCCTTCGTCACCGAGGACGAGGTCGCGGCCGTCGTCCGGCACTGCAAGGACCAGATGGCCCCCGTCTTCCGCAACGACGTGGTGGTCGGGACGAAGCAGAAGAAGGAGATCGACGAGGACATCGGCGACGACCTCGACCTGCTGTGCCAGGCCGCCGAACTGGTCGTCTCCACCCAGTTCGGATCGACCTCCATGCTCCAGCGCAAGCTACGGGTCGGCTTCGCCAAGGCCGGGCGGCTGATGGACCTGATGGAGTCCCGCAACATCGTCGGACCGAGCGAGGGTTCCAAAGCGCGCGACGTCCTGGTGAAACCGGAGGAGCTCGACGGGGTGTTGGCACAGATCCGGGGGGAAACCGGTTCGTAAGAATTTTGCGGGCAACCGTTTCGCCGAGCTGTACGTCAAGTTGAAGGGAAGGACGGATCGTCCTTCCCCGGCGGCTCGGCGAAACCGGCTCTGTTCGAATCTGATGGCGTACAAAGTCCACCCGCCCGGTTGCCCCACCCTTTCGTACCCCCCCTAGACTGAACACCCAGCAGGTGGCTCACGCTCGAAAGGCGCCCCCGTGTCCATCGGCAACTCCCCCGAAGACGACCGGCCTTCGATCGGTCGAGTGCTCCAGCAGGCTCGTATCGCCGCAGGTCTCACGGTCGAAGAGGTCAGCACGTCCACCCGGGTGCGCATCCCCATCGTGCACGCGATCGAGCAGGACGACTTCTCCCGCTGCGGCGGCGACGTGTACGCCCGCGGCCACATCCGCACACTCGCCCGTGCCGTCGGCACCGATCCGGAACCCCTGGTCACGCAGTACGACGCCGAACACGGCGGCCGTCCCGCGCCCACTCCGGCGGCGCCTCTGTTCGAGGCCGAACGCATCCGTTCCGAACCCCGCCGGCCCAACTGGACCGCGGCCATGGTCGCGGCGATCGTCGCCGTGGTCGGCTTCGTCGGCTTCACCTTCTTCAAGGGCGGCGACGAACCCTCGACGGCCGGCCAGGTGGCCGAGGGCCCCACGTCCGACAAGATCGCCCCGAAACCCTCCGCCAGCAAGCCCGCCGACCCCAAGCCGGTCCCGTCCGAGAGCGCCATCGCCGCGGCGCCCCAGGACAAGGTCACGGTCAAGCTCAGCGCCACCCAGGGCCGCAGCTGGATCTCGGCCAAGGACCACAACGGCCGGTCCCTCTTCGACGGCACGCTCCAGCAGGGCGAGTCGAAGACCTTCCAGGACAAGGAACGGGTCGACCTCGTCCTCGGCAACGCCGGGTCGATCGAGCTCTTCGTCAACGGAAAGAAGGTCGAGGACCAGTTCCAGCCCGGACAGGTCGAGCGGCTCTCGTACACCAAGGGCGACCCCGAGGTCGGCTTTCCCCTGCGCCGTCTTCCCCTGCGCCCTCTTCTTCTGCCCCGACGCAGCCCCCGCCCTCCGCCCCGGTCCTGCCGCAGCAGCGCACCGGACAGG
>NZ_JBEYCF010000091.1:0-12909 GCF_040632605.1 Streptomyces sp. NPDC019224
GCGCCGTTCACCGGCCGGCGGGTGGAAGGCGACCACCGGTGGGCCCCGCGACGCGCGGGGCCCACCGGTTCTTTCAGCTTCCGGACGGTTCCCCGGACCGGAGCCACACGGTGGTCCACGGGGGCAGCACGTCACCGGACAGCGGGCCGGAGGCGAGCAGCACCTCGCCCTCGGGCAGCGGGACGGGAGCGTCGCCGAGGTTGCTGACGGTGTGCCAGCCACCGGTGCGGGTGAAGTGCAGCAGGCCTTGACCCGTCTGCTCCTGCGAGCAGGCCCACTCCAGCGTCTCGTCCGTGACCAGCGCGCGGCGCAGCCGCAGGGCCGCCCGGTACAGCTCCAGGAACGACTCCTTGTCGCCGCGCTGCTCCTTTGCCGCGTAAGCGCCCCAGCCGGCCGGCTGCGGCAGCCACGAGCCGCCCGGACCGAACCCGAAGCTCGAGCCCTCACGGGTCCAGGGCAGCGGCACCCGGCACCCGTCGCGGCCCTTGACGCGTCCGCCGCTGCGCACCCACATGGGGTCCTGCAGATCCGCGCGCGCCAGATCGGCGACCTCGGGCAGGCCCAGCTCCTCGCCCTGGTACACGTACGCGGAGCCGGGCAGGGCCAGCATCAGCAGCGCGGCGGCGCGCGCCTTGCGGACTCCCGCCGCCATGTCCGGTGCCGGCGTCCGGCCGTCGCTGAGCAGCCATTCCTCGACGTCGCGCTTGGTGCTGCCGGCGGGCAGGGCGTAACGCGAGACGTGGCGTACGACGTCGTGGTTGGAGAGCACCCAGGTGCTGGTCGCCCCCGCCCTTTCGGCGTCGGCGAGCGCGGAGCCGATCACCTCGCGCATCTCGGAGGCGTCGAGGCCGGCGTAGAGGAAGTCGAAGTTGAACGCCTGGCCCAGCCCGTCCGCGGAGGCGTAGGCGGTGCGCCGCGCCGAGCGCACCCATGCCTCGGCGACGGCGAAGCGCGGCGGGTCGTAGGCGTTGAAGACCTGCCGCCAGCCGCGGTAGATCTCGTGAACCGCGTCCCGGTCCCACAGCGGGTGACTGCCGTCCAGCGGCAGGGCCCCGGGCTGGTAGCTGAGGTGCTCGCCGAGGTCGCGCAGCGGCGCGCTCAGATCCTTGGCGAGGCCGTGGGCGACATCGACGCGGAATCCGGCGACGCCCCGGTCCGACCAGAACCGCAGGGTGGTGTGGAAGTCCTCGCGGACCTCGGGGTGGTCCCAGTTGAAGTCGGGCTGCTGCGGCGCGTACAGGTGCAGGTACCACTGGCCGTCCGGCACTCGGGTCCAGGCGGGGCCGCCGAAGCTGGACGGCCAGTCGGTGGGCGGCAGTTCACCGTCGGGCCCGCGGCCGTCACGGAAGACGTAGCGCTCGCGGGCGGCTGACCCGGGCGCGGCGGCGAGGGCCTCCTGGAACCACACGTGCTGGTCGGAGGAGTGGTTGGGAACGATGTCGACCATGACCTTCAGGCCGAGCCGGTCGGCCTCGCGGATCATCGCGTCGAAGTCGTCGAGGGTGCCGAGCCGGGGATCGACGTCGCGGTAGTCGGCGACGTCGTAGCCGCCGTCGGCGAGCTGCGAGGGGTAGAACGGGCTCAGCCAGAGGGCGTCCACCCCGAGGTCGGCGAGGTGGTGCAGCCGGGAGGTGACGCCGGGGATGTCACCGATCCCGTCGCCGTCGGAGTCGGCGAAACTGCGGGGGTAGACCTGGTAGATGACGGCCTGCCGCCACCAGTCCGCGTCGTCGGAGGCGGGGGCGGATACGTCGGGGTGGGGCATCTGTGAACCTCTCGGGCGTGGGCCCAGGGTGGGTGTGGACAACGGTGCGGAGCAGAGGGGGGACGAGCGGTGGACACAGCGGCCGGACCGGGCCGGCCGCTGTCACGGCTGTGCGGCGGCACGTGGCGCGGAGCGGATCAGCCCTTCACGGCCCCGGTGGTCATGCCGGAGACGACCGAGCGGCGGAAGATCAGCACCAGGAGGGCGATCGGCACGGTCGCCACCATCGCGCCGGCGAAGATCACCCCGTACGGGACCTGGTACTGGCTGGTGAACAGCGCGATGCCGACCGAGACGGTGCGGCGGTCGTCGGAGCCGTTGAACGTCAGCGCGAGAAGGAACTCCGACCAGGTCGCGGTGAAGGAGAACACACCGGCCGTGAACAGACCGGGCCGCGCCAGGGGGAGGATCACCGTCACCGCGGTGCGCAGCGGCCCGGCGCCGTCGACGACGGCGGCCTCCTCCAGCTCGCGCGGAATGCCGGTGAGGTAGTTGCGCATGATCCAGATCGCGAACGGCAGGTTCAGCGCCACGTACGGGATGATCAGGCCGGGATAGCTGTTGAGCAGGCCGACCTGACGTTCCATCAGGAAGAGCGGTACGAGCAGGGCGATCGGCGGGAAGACCGACAGCATCAGCAGCGCCGTCATGATCGCCCCCCGCCCGCGCAGCGGAAGCCTCGCGAGGGCGTAGCCGGCGAAGAACGCCAGGGACAGGATCAGCACGGTGGACAGGCAGGCCACGACGACGCTGTTGAAGAAGTAGTGGCCGATCCCGTTGCGGGAGAACGCGGTTTCGTAGTTGCTGAGGGTCGGGTGATGGGGGATCAGCGAGGGCGGCGTCGCGCTGATCTCGCCCGGCCCCTTCAGGGACGCCGTCGCCATCCAGATCAGCGGCAGCGTGGCGCACACGGCGATCAGGAGTCCGCCGATGTTGACGATGTTGACGTAACGGCGCAGGCCTGTGCGCGGGACGTGGCGGCTCATGCCCGGCCCTCCTCGTCGACTTGGGCGCGGAATACGCGCAGGAAGAGCAGGCAGCAGCCCAGGACGATGGCTGCGGTGGTGACCGCGACCGCGGCGCCACCGCCGAAGTCGAGGTTCTGGAAGAGAATGCGGTACCCGAGGATCGCCACCGACTGGGTGGCCGTGCCCGGACCGCCCTGGGTCAGCACGAACGGCAGGTCGAAGATCCCGAACGCCTGCAGGATGCGGAAGAGCACCGCGATGGCGACGATGGGCCGCAGCTGGGGCAGCGTGACCTTCCAGAACGTGGTCCAGACGCCCGCGCCGTCGATCTCGGCGGCCTCGTACACGTCACCCGGGATGAGCATCAGGCCGGCGAGCACGACGATGGCGACGAACGGGGTCGTCTTCCACACGTCGACCGCCACCATCGCCGCCATCGCGGGCACCGGTCGCCCGAGAATGTCCGGCTGGGTGCCCAGCACCTGCTCGAAGAGCCAGCTCACGGCGCCGTAGGTGCCGTTGAACAGATAGGACCACAGCTGTGCGGCCACCACGTTGATCAGGGCCCAGGGAAGCAGGAGCAGCGCGAGGATCCAGCCGCGGGCGGCGCCGAGCCGTTCCAGGACGAGCGCGACGAGTGTGCCGAGCACCAGCTCGACGAAGACCGAGACGACGGTGAAGCCCACGGTGAACGCCAGCGCCTGGTACCACTCGGAGTGCGTCAGCAGCGAGCTGTAATGGGTGAGGGTGGGCGAGCCGAGGCGCAGGCCGCCGTACTCGAGCCGGACCTCGAAGAACGACAGCACCAGGGAGAAGACGACGGGGAACACCGTCACCGCCGCCACGACCAGGAGGGCGGGGGAGGCGAAGACCCACCCGGTGCGGGCCCGAAGCCGGGCGGCGGTTCCCGGGGGCCTGTTCCGCCCGGTCGGTCGCGAGGTCCCGCCGCGCGTACCGCGACCCTCGTCCTCGGACGGCTCCACGGCCGTCTTCGTCTGCAGAGCGGAACTCACAGCGCGTTTCCTTCCAGGGCCGTCCGCAGCCCTTCGCGTGCGGCGCGGACACCTGCGGCGGGGGAGAGATCGCCGCGTACGACCGCGTTCGCCGGGGTGTACAGCGCCTTGCTGACCTGCGGGTAGTAGGGGGTCTGCACGGGCCGGGAGACGAGCCGCAGGTCAGCGGCGCGCAGCACGGTCGGATCCCCGGACGCACGCGCCTCGCGGCCGCCGAGCACCGAGGTCATCGCGGGGATGACACCGGCCTCCCGGGCGAGCAGGCGCTGCACCTCCTCCCCGGCGCAGAACCGGGCGAACTCCATCGCGGCACCCAGCGCCTGGGAGCTGGGGTTGACGAAGTTGCTCCAGCCGCCGGCGCAGGAAATGCCCTGGCGGCCGGTGCCCTCGAAGCCCGGGCGCGGAACGACCCCGATCTTCCCCGAGACGTGGGAAGCGGTGGGGTTGCTCGCGTTGACCCAGGCGTAGGACCAGTTGCGCAGGAACAGTCCGCGCCCGTCGACGAAGGCGGCCTGGGAGTCCGATTCCTGATAGGTGGCCACGGTGCGGGGCGTCACCCGGCGGGCGGTGAACTCGGCCATCAGCGAGAACGCCCGCTCGGCCGCCGCGCCGCTCAGGGCCGCCCGCCCCTGCTCGTCCAGGACGGTGGCGCCCGCGTCGGCGAGGAACTCGGTCACATTGGCCGTCAGGGACTCGGTCACCGCCGCCTGCCACAGGAACCCGGCCTGCGTGTCACCGCTCTGCTGCACCACGCGGGAGGTGCGCAGCAGCTCCTCCCAGCTGCGGGGGACGCGCAGCCCGTGCTTGGCGAGCAGGTCCTTGCGGTAGTAGAGGTAGGTGCTGTCGGTGAAGAACGGCACGGCGTAGACGCTGCCCCGGTACGAGGAACTGCTGCGCAGGGCCGCCGGGTAGGCGTCCCAGAAGTCGCGCGGGAGCAGCGTCTCCACCGGCAGCGCCAGCGAGGAGTGGCCGAACTGCACGGGCCACGTGGTGTCGCCCAGGTACACGTCGGGCTGGGGCGAGCCGCCCGCGAGCTGAGTGGCGATGGCGCTGCGGTTGCCGTCGGAGGTGGACAGCGCGTTGATCTTCGAGACACGGATATGGGAGTGCCGTCGCTCGAAGGCGCGGATGATCAGGTCGGCGACGACGGATCCCCGGCGTGAGGGAATCTCGGAAACCCACCAGGTCAGTCGGGCGGGCTTCTTGGGAACGGCCGCAGCCTGCGCGAGCAGGTCGTCGAGGTCTTTCCCTCCGCATCCGGACAGCAGACCTGCTGCGGCCGCGGTGGCGGCGCCCGTCAGCAGAGCTCTGCGACGCAGGGACATGGATGTGTTCCTCCCCTCTCGGACTGTCGAATGACAGCGCTAGCAACGTAGGTACCCATAAACCGCCATGTCAACGGTTGCAGTCCTTTTTTCTAGCCGAAAGCCCCTTTTGACAGCGCTGTCATAACCATGTGCCCGGAGGGGATAAATCAGTGTGTTACCGTCTCGCGCATGGCTGGTGAAGTCGTTGAAAAGGGCGCCACGTTGGCGGATGTCGCCCAGCGGGCCGGAGTGTCGCCCTCCACCGTCTCGCGCACGCTGCGCGGGCTGTCGACGGTGTCGCCGCAGACCCGGGTGCGTGTGGAGCAGGCGGCGCGCGAGCTGTCGTTCGCGATCTCGCGCAGTGCGTCCAGCCTGGTGACGGGACGTACGGGCCGGGTCGCGGTGCTCGTGCCCAACCTCGATTCCTGGTTCCTGGGCGCCGCGCTCTCCGGCCTGGCGCCCGCGCTCACCGCGGCCGGCCTGGACATGCTGGTCTACAGCGTCACCACCGCCGAGCAGCGCGCCCAGTTCTTCGATCGGCTGCCGGCCCGCCGCAACGCCGATGCCCTGCTCGTCGTCAGCTTCGCGCTCTCACCGGAGGAGCGGGCACGACTGGACGACCTGGGCATGCCCCTGGTCTTCGTCAGCCAGCACCAAGAGGGCAGGGCGGGTGTCTACGTGAACGACGCGGAGGCCGCTCAGCGCGGTACCCGCTACCTGCTCAACCTCGGCCACCGGCGCATCGCCTACCTGGAGCCCGCGGACGCCTCGGGCTTCGCCTGGAGCAGCAGGGACCGGCTCGACGGATACCGCACCGCCCTGGCGGAGGCCGGCATCGACCCGGACGAGGACCTCGTCCGCGAGGTCGCGCACTGGCAGGGGCCCAACCTGGACGCGGCGGTGGGCCGGCTCCTGAGCCTCGCGGAGCCGCCCACGGCGATCTTCGCCGAGACGGATGACATCGCTTTCAGGCTCCTGGCGATTCTGCGTGGGGTCAACGTCCCGGTACCGCAGGGGATGTCGATCCTCGGCTTCGACGGACACGGGATGGCCGAGGCGTGGGGTCTGTCCACGCTGGCCCAGCCGGCCCGTCGACTGGGTGAGGCGGCGGCCGAGCTGGCCCATGGCCTGATCCACGACCCCGAGGCGTACCGGGAGCGCCATGTGGTCCTGCCGGTGGAACTCGTCCCGCGTGGCAGTACGGGACCGGCGCCCCTCCCGGGCCGGGGCGACGCCGGGGACCCCGTTCGACAGGACCGTGCGTGACGCGCAGTCATGCGACGCATCGCATCCGACGCCCCGCGCCGATCCACCAGGGATGAGGGGACGGCCCTGGGCGCAGTTTGATCGATCAGACCATGGCACACAGGAGTTGCTGCGGATAGGGTCGGGGTGGCGCGACTGCCTGTTCGAATGCAAAGGAATCAAGGTGGCGGACGGAGCAGTGATGGAGACCGCACGCGTGCTCGTCGCGGCGGACAAGTTCAAGGGTTCGCTCACGGCCGTGCAGGTCGCGGAGCGGGTGACGGCCGGGCTGCGGCGCGTCGTCCCCGACGTGCGGGTGGAGACCCTGCCCGTCGCGGATGGGGGCGACGGCACGGTGGCGGCGGCGGTGGCCGCCGGCTTCGAGCGCCGCGAGGCGCGGGTGACCGGGCCGCTCGGCGACCCCGTCACCGCCGCGTACGCGGTGCGCGGCACCACCGCGGTGGTCGAGATGGCCGAGGCGTCCGGCCTCCAGCACCTGCCCGACGGGGTGTTCGCCCCCCTCACGGCCACCACGTACGGCTCCGGGGAACTCCTGCTCGCCGCGGCCGAAGCGGGGGCGCGGACCATCGTGTTCGGCGTCGGCGGCAGCGCGACCACGGACGGCGGGGCCGGCATGCTGGCCGCGCTCGGCGCACGCTTCCTCGACGCGGACGGCAAGCCGGTCGGGCCGGGCGGCGGCGGCCTCGCGGACCTGGCCGAGGCGGACCTCTCCGGGCTCGACACCCGGCTCGCCGGCATCGACCTGATCCTCGCCAGCGACGTCGACAACCCGCTGACCGGCCCGAAGGGCGCGCCCGAGGTCTACGGCCGGCAGAAGGGCGCGACCGAGGCCGATATCGCGGTACTCGACGCGGCACTCGCCCACTACGCGTCCCTCCTCGGCCCGGAGCAGGCGGAACTGCCCGGCGCCGGAGCGGCCGGCGGCATCGGCTACGGGGCGCTCGTCGCCCTCGGTGCGCGGTTCCGGCCCGGCATCGAGGTCATGCTCGACGTCCTCGGCTTCGCCCCCGCGCTGGAGCGGGCCACCTTCGTCATCACCGGCGAGGGCTCCCTCGACGCCCAGACCCTCCACGGCAAGGCCCCGGCGGGCGTCGCGGCGGCCGCCCGTGCGGCGGGCGTCGACGTCGTCGCGGTCTGCGGCCGTCTCGCGCTGGCGCCGGAGGCGCTGGAGGGGGCGGGGATCCGCCGGGCGTACGCGTTGCTGGACCTGGAGCCGGATCCGGCGGTGTGCATGGCGGAGGCGGGGCCGCTGCTGGAGCGGGCGGCGGAGTCGATCGCGCGCGATTTTCTGGTGTGAAAGTTTCCCCCTACCCCTTCCCGTAACCGAGGGCGGAGCCCCCGGGGTCCCGCTCCTCGATCGCCGGAGGGGCTCGAAAGCCCCCGCGCGGCACCTTCCAGCCTCGCCGGCGTTTGAGGCGCGGGGTGCGGGGCGGAGCCTCGGTTACGGGAAGGGCGGGTAGGGGACGACGCCCGCCGCAGGCGCCCCGCCGCCCGCCCACCTGTGCGCCCGCACAACCCCGCCCCGCCCCGTACGGGGCACCCGCAGCGTTTCCCCCGCCCCCCATGGACGCCCCCCTCCCACCCCTGCTGACCTGTGGCCCCACAGGAACGCGGAAGGAGGAGGACGCATGGCAACGCTCGAGATCCGCGCACTGTCCGTGGCCTACGGCCCCGTACGCTCCCTGCGCGACGTCTCCCTCGATGTGCCGGCCGGCGCGATCACCGCCGTACTCGGCGGCAACGGGGCCGGGAAGACCACGCTGCTGCGGGCCGTATCGCGGACCCTCGGCTTCCACGGAGGAACCGGCACCGGCACCGTCCGGTTCGACGGGCGCCCTCTGGAGGGGCAGCGGCCCGACCGGGTGGTGGCCGCCGGGATCGTCCACGTACCCGAGGGGCGACAGGTGTTCGCCCGGATGACGGTGGCCGACAACCTGCGGGCGGGCGCCCTCGGCGCCCCCGGCGGACGCAAGGCGGCGGCCGACGCGTTGAAGCGCGTGCACGAACTGTTCCCGGTACTGGCCCGCCGCGCCCACCAGAGCGCCGGGCTGCTGTCCGGCGGCGAGCAGCAGATGCTCGCCATGGGGCGGGCCCTGATGGCGCGGCCCCGGCTGCTCCTGCTCGACGAACCCTCGCTCGGGCTCGCGCCCCTGATGGCGCAGCGCATCGCCGACACGGTGCGGGAGATCAACGCCTCGGGCACGTCCGTCCTGCTCGTCGAGCAGAACGCGGCGATCGCCCTGCGGCTCGCGACCACCGCGTACGTCCTGGAGGTCGGCGAGGTCACGCTGCACGGGCCCGCCGACGAACTGGCCGCGTCCGACGAGGTGCGCCGCCGCTATCTGGGCGTCGTCGACGAGACGGCCGCCGCCGACGCGGACCGCGCGGCGACGGCCGTACGCACCCTGAGCAGGTGGTCGGCGTGACAGTCACCCCCCGGGGCACCGGCCACGCCACCCCTTCCACCCCCGCCCCCCTCACCGTCCACGACCTCACCGTCCGCTTCGCCGGCCTCACCGCCCTGGACGGCGTCTCCTTCACCGTCGAACCGGGCAGCGTGCACGCCGTCATCGGCCCCAACGGGGCGGGCAAGTCGACCACGTTCAACGTGCTGTCCGGGGTCTACCGGGCGGCCGCGGGCAGCGTCCGGCTCGGATCGGCCGAGCTGACCGGGCGAGCCCCGCACGAGATCGCCGCGCTCGGTGTCGCCCGGACCTTCCAGAACCTCGCGCTGCCCCCGCACGCCACCGTCGCCGACACGCTCATGCTCGGCCGGCACCGGCTCACCCGCGCCGGGTTCCTCGCCGCCGGGCTGCGTCTGCCGTCCGCCGCCCGCGAGGCCCGGGCCCACCGCGAGCGGGTCCGCGAGATCGCCGAATTCATCGGACTGGAAAAGGAGTTGGCGCGGCCGGCGAGCGCACTCCCGTACGGGCAGCAGAAGCTCGTCGAGCTGGGCCGGGCGCTGTGCATGGAGCCCCAGGTGCTCCTGCTGGACGAACCCGTCGCCGGGATGACCGCCGACGAGCGGCGGCGTACCGCGGCGGTCGTGGCCGGGGTCCGCGACGGCCTCGGCATCTCGATCGTGCTCGTCGAACACGACATGGGCGTGGTGATGCGGCTCGCGGACGCCGTGACCGTACTCGACTTCGGACGCAGGATCGCCGGCGGCACCCCCGCCGAGGTCCAGAACGACCCCGCCGTCGTCCAGGCATATCTGGGAGCACCGCAATGACCACCTTCATCGAACTCCTCCTCGGCGGCCTGTCCATCGGCTCGGTCTACGCCCTGATCGCGCTCGGCTTCGTCGTCATCTTCAAGGCCACCGAGGTCGTCAACTTCGCCCACGCGTCACTGCTGCTGGCCGGCGGTTACGTCACCGCGGTGCTCCACGACGACATCGGCTTCTGGCCCGCCCTCGCCGTCGGCATCGCGGGCGCGGCCGTGGTCGGGTCGGCCGTCGAGTTCCTGGTGATGCGCCGCTACCGGGGCGGCGACCACAGCGTCCTGGCCATCGTCACCATCGGCGTCGACATCCTCCTGACCACCGAACTCACCCGGCGCATGGGCACGGAAGTGCTCTCGCTCGGCGACCCCTGGGGCGACGGGGTCCTCACCGTCGGCGGCGTCACGCTCGCCCAGACCCGCATCGCGGCGTTCGTCGCCGCCGCCCTCCTCATCACCGTGTTCCTGCTCGCCTTCCGCTTCACCTCCTGGGGCGTCTCGATGCGCGCGGCGGCCGAGAACCCGCGGACCGCGGCCCTGATGGGGATCAGACTCGGCCGGGTGTCGCTCGCCGCCTGGGCGGTCGCCGGGGCGCTCGCCGCCGTCGCCGCGCTGTTCCTCACCGTCTTCCCCACCCCCGGCCTGGAACGGGCCACTTCGCTCGCCGCGCTCAAGGCGTTCCCGGCCGCCATCCTCGGCGGACTCGACTCGACGACCGGGGCCCTGGCCGGCGGACTGATCGTCGGGGTCACCGAATCGCTCGCCACCGGCTACCAGAGCGACCTGGCGTTCCTCGGCCGCGGCATCGGCGACCTGGCCCCCTACCTGGTGATGGTGATCGTGCTGCTCATACGTCCCGCCGGACTCCTCGGCACGAAGGAGCCGGCCCGTGTCTGAGACCACCACCCCGCCCGCCGCGGCCACCCTCGCCCTCACCGCCCGGCTGCGCCATCCCCGTACCTGGCTCTGGGCAGGGGGAACGGTGCTGCTCCTCGCCCTCCCCTTCTACCTCGACCGCTTCTGGCTCCAGGCCGGGCTCTTCGCGATGGCCGCCGCCATCGGCGCCATCGGGCTCAACCTGCTCACCGGCGCCACCGGCCAGCTCTCCATGGGCCACGCCTTCTTCCTCGCCGTCGGCGCGTACGGATACTGCGTCCTGGCGGGGGAGAGCGGTACGGAGAACGGGCACACCCTGTCCGGACTCGGCCTGCCCAGCGGACTCGCCGCCGTCCTCGCCGTCCTCCTCGCCGGGGCCGCCGGCGGGCTGTTCAGCCCCATCGCGGGCCGGCTGCGCGGCGCCTACCTCGGCATCGCCACCCTGGCGCTGATCTTCATCGGCCAGCACGTGCTGTTCAACGCGTCCTCCCTCACCGGCGGCTACAACGGCCGCTCCGTGCCGCCGCTCTCGCTCTTCGGCTTCGCCTTCGACGACACCGAGGTGCTGGTGGCCGCGGTGCCGTTCCAGTCCTCCGAGAAGCTCTGGTACGCGGCGCTGCTCGCCCTGCTCCTGAGCGGCCTGTTCGCCCGGGGGGTGCTGCGCGGGCGGCCGGGCAGGGCGCTGAACGCCATCCGGGACCACCGCATCGCGGCCGGTGTGATGGGCGTCCCGGTGGCGCGGTACCGGGCGGGCGTCTTCGTCCTGTCCTCGATGTACGCCGGCCTGGCCGGTGTGCTCCTGGCCCTGGTCTTCCAGCGGACGGTCCCCGAGTACTTCGGCATGGTCCTGTCACTCGAATACCTCGCCATGATCGTCATCGGCGGGCTGGGCACCGTGGCGGGAGCGGTCGTCGGCGCAGCCTTCGTCTCGCTGCTGCCGCAGCTGCTCACCCGCTACAGCGATTCCCTGCCCCTGGTCGCGGCCCCCGGTACGGGCGGCCTGGCACCGGGCGAGGCGTCGCGCTACCTGTACGGCGCCGCGGTGGTCGCGGCGGTCCTGTTCCTGCCCGGCGGCCTGACGCGCCCGATGAAGAACTCAGGGGAGAAGAAATGAAACTGCGTGTGCTCGGGGCCGTGTGCGCGGCCCTCGCCCTCACCCTCACGGGGTGCAGCGAGAAGGCCAAGTCCTCCGACGGGGGAGAGGAGGCCAAGGGCGGGGTGAAGACCGGCGAGGGCGTCACCGACTCCACGATCGCGCTCGGCGCGCTCACCGACATGACCGGCGTCTACGCCTCGCTCGGCAAGAGCGTCACCCAGGCCCAGCGGCTCTGGGTGAAGCAGACCAACGCCGCCGGCGGCATCTGCGACCGCACGATCGAACTCACCGTCCGCGACCACGGCTACGACCCGCAGAAGGCGGTCGCCGGCTACACCGAGCTGGAACCGAAGGTGCTGGGCTTCGTCCAGTTCATCGGCTCCCCGTTCGTCGCGGCGGTGGAGCAGCGCATCGACGGCCAGGACAAGGGCCTCGTCCTCCCGCAGGCGTGGTCCGCCAACCTGCTCGGCAGCACGTACGTCCGGGTCATCGGCGCCACGTACGACGTCGAGACGATCAACGCGATCGACTACCTGCTCGCCGAGAAGCGCATCGCCAAGGGCGACAGGATCGGCCACGTCTACTTCGAGGGCGACTACGGCGAGAACGCGCTCGCCGGCTCCAAGTACGCGGCGAAGCAGGCGGGTCTCACCGTCGTCGAGCAGAAGATCAAGCCCACCGACAACGACATGACCGCCCAGGTCGCCGCCCTGAAGCAGGCGGGCGTCAAGGCCGTCGTCGTCAGCGCCGGCCCCCGCCAGGCCGCATCCCTCGTCGGGGTCGCCGCCGCCACCGGCTTCGAGGTCCCGGTCATCGGCAACAACTCCGCGTACGCCCCGCAGCTGCTGAAGACCCAGGCCGGCCCGGCCCTGATGAAGGACTACTACGTCGCCGCGTCCACCCTGCCGATCGGCGACCCGGGCACCGGCCCGGCGAAACTCGCGAAGGAGTACGCCGCCGCCTACCCCGAGGAAGGTCTCGACAACGGCGTCATCGCCGGCTACACGGCCGCCGACCTGTACGGCGAGGCCCTGAAGAAGGCGTGCGCGGCGAAGGACCTCACCCGCGAAGGCATCGACAGGGCGCTGCTGACCATCACCGGATTCGGCACCGACTTCGGGGTCTCGCACGACTTCACCGACCCGGCGGCGCCCTCCACCCGGGAGAGCGTGATCATGAAGCCGGACGACAAGGTCCCCGGCGGCCTGAAGGTGGTCAGGCCCGCCGAGGCCGCCGCGGCGGCCAAGTCCTACATCGTCAAGTAGCCCTGTCCGCAAGGGAGATGACCGGCGGGCGGCACGCCACGCGCGGGGCGCCCCCCGCTGCCGGGGGGTGGGGGGGAGCTTGTGGTAGGGAGCGGTGCGGTAAGCAGAGCGGGCGGCCCTCCGGGGGTGGG
>NZ_JBEYCF010000092.1:0-12386 GCF_040632605.1 Streptomyces sp. NPDC019224
ACGCGGTGCCTTCGACGAGTTTCTCGCCCTGGACGAGGCAGGCGACGCGGTCGCAGAGGTTGAAGATGTGCCGCCGCTTCGTCGTGCGTACGGGTCAGACCGCCGCAGGCTCCTTCGCCGTCTCGGACGCCGGGGCCGGGGCCGGGGTCGCGGCCACCGTGGCGGGGGTCTCCTCCTGGCTCACGTTGAACTCCGCCAGCAGCTCCTTGCTGAAGCCGAAGAAGTACGTGGCGAGGAAGCCCGCGAGGTAGCCGACGGCCAGGCCGCCCGCGTAGATCGCGATCGTCGCGCCCAGGCCGTGGTTGCCGTCGAGCAGGGGGAACAGGGCCCAGCCGGACGGGCCGATCGCGGTGGAACCGACCGTGTCGCCGAGCTGGTTGAAGAAGCCGACGAACGCGCCGCCGAACGCGCCGCCCACGCACGCCGTGATGAACGGGCGGCCCAGCGGCAGCGAGACACCGTAGATCAGCGGCTCGCCGACGCCCAGGAACCCGGCGGGCAGGGCGGACTTGATGGTCTTGCGGATCGACTCGTTGCGCGGGAGGCGGAAGTACGTCGCGATGGCGGCGCCGACCTGGCCGGCTCCGGCCATGGCGAGGATCGGGAGCAGGACCGTGTAGCCCTGCTGCTCGATCAGCGTGGTGTGGATCGGGATCAGCGCCTGGTGCAGGCCCAGCATGACCAGCGGGAGGAAGAAGCCGCCCAGGACCAGACCCGCGCCCGCGCCGCCGTTGGACAGCAGCCAGTTGGCGAAGTCACCGATCGCGGTGGAGACCTCGCCCGCCACGTACATCAGGCCGAAGATCGTGACCAGGCCCGAGATCAGGACCGTCAGCGTCGGGGTGACCAGCACGTCCAGCGCCTCGGGCACCCAGCGGCGGCACCACTTCTCCACGTACACCGCGAGCACCGCCGCGCCCAGGGCGCCGAGCACGCCGCCCTGGCCGGGGGAGAGCTTCTGGCCGAACGCCTCGATGTTCGCGACGCCCGGGTAGACGATGATCGCCGCGACCGCACCGCCCAGGATCGGCGTGCCGCCGAACTCCTTCGCCGTGTTGTAGCCGACGAAGACCGCGATCAGCGCCATGAAGCCGGACGCCATCGCCGCGAGCGCCGGGGTGACCGACGTCAGCCAGCCGAGGTTGACCAGCAGGCCGTTGAGCCCGGCGATGATGCCGCAGCCGATCAGGGCCGGGATCAGCGGCACGAAGATGTTCGCGATCTTGCGCAGGAACAGCTTGAACGGCGTCGCGTTCTTCGCCTTGCGGGCCGCCCTCATCTCGGCGCCCTGCGCGGCCAGCTCCTCCGCCGTGAGCGGGGTGGCGGACGGGGCGGCGGACGGGGCCTCGGCCGGAGCCGGGGCCTCGTCCTTCCCCTCCTCGACGAGCTTCTCGAACTCCGGGGTGACGCGGGCGACCGTGCCGGGACCGAGCACGATCTGGTACGTGTCGTCCTCGACCACGCCCATGACCGCGGGGACGGCCTTCAGCGCCTCGTCCTGGACGAGGGAACGGTCGTGCAGCCCGAGCCGGAGCCGGGTCATGCAGTGGGCGATGGAGCTGACGTTCGTGGCGCCACCGACGAGGGGAAGGATCGCGGCGGCAGTGGCGCGGTTCTTGTCTTCTGTAGCCATGGTGCGTGGTGCCTTGCTGTGCGGGGGAGGGGTGGTGCGGTGGGCGGGAGGCCCTAGGCGGTGCGGGAAGCCGCGGCGAGCGCGGCGCGGAGGTGGCCGTCCGACTCGGACAGCAGCGCGGCGGCGGTGGGGCCGTCGACCTGGCCGAGGATGGTCAGGATGGCGTTCTTCACCTCGCCGTCGGTGGCGGCGAGCGCCGTCTCGATCTCCGCGTCGGACGCGCCGGTGGCCAGCGCGACGATGCGCCGGGAGCGGGCCCGCAGCTTCTCGTTGGAAGCCCGCACGTCGACCATGAGGTTCCCGTACGTCTTGCCGAGCCGGATCATCGTGATCGTCGAGATCATGTTGAGGACGAGCTTCTGCGCCGTGCCCGCCTTGAGGCGGGTGGAGCCGGTCAGCAGCTCGGGGCCGACGACCACTTCGAGGGGGTGCTCGGCGGCGGCGCCCAGCGCGGAGTCCGCGTTGCACGACAGGCCGAGGGTCAGGGCGCCCTTCGCACGGGCGTGCTCGACGGCGCCGATCGCGTACGGCGTGCGGCCGGAGGCGGAGATGCCGACCACCGTGTCGTCGGCGGTGAGCTCCAGCGCCTCGAGGTCGGCGGCGGCCAGCTCCTTGCTGTCCTCCGCCCCCTCCACCGCGGTGACCATGGCGGACGGGCCGCCCGCGATGAGGCCGATCACGTCGGCCGGGTCGGTGTTGAAGGTGGGCGGGCACTCGCTGGCGTCCAGCACGCCGAGCCGGCCCGCGGTGCCCGCGCCCGCGTAGATCAGCCGGCCGCCCCGCGCCATGCGCTCGGCGATGGCGTCGATCGCGGCGGATATCTCGGGCAGCCGGTCGGCGACCGCGGCGGGCACGGTGCGGTCCTCGCCGTTCATGATCCGGGCTATCTCCTCGGTGGCCAGCCGGTCGATCTCGGCGAGCTCCGGGCGGAACGCCTCGGTGGTGAGGGTCGCGAGCTGGGCGCGCAGCTCGCCGTAGCCGTCGGGGGTGGCGTCGGCGTCGGTGAGGGAGGTCATGGAGAGCGGCTCTGCTTTCTCGTACGGCTTGCGGGGCGGGTGCGGGTGCGGGTGCCGCCGGAAGGGTCCGGGCGGCGGGTCAGCGGGTGGTGCGCGGGGTGTGCCGGTGGGCCAGCGCCTCGTAGGAGGCGGCGAGGGCCGGGGCGGCCGTCTCGTACGTACGCTGCGCGACCCCTATGAACAGGCAGTCGACGACCAGGAGCTGGCTGGTGCGGCTCGACATGGCGGCCGGGCGCAGCTCGCTCTCGCGGGCCGTGGACGTGGTCAGGACGTGGTCCGCGTACTGCGTGACCGGGCCGTCGGGGCGGCCGGTGATCGCGACCGTCGTCGCGCCCCGGTCGAAGGCGACGCGCAGCGGCTCTATGACGTCGACCGTCGAGCCGGAGTGCGTGATCGCGATGGCCATGTCACCGGGGCGCAGCTGCACGGCGTTGGTCACCGCGAGGTGCGGGTCCGTGTGGGAGTGGGCGATCAGGCCGATCCGGGCCAGCTTCTGGGCCAGGTCCTGGCCGACGAGGGAGGACGCGCCCACCCCGTAGATGTCGATCCGGCGGGCGGTGGCGGCCGCGGCGACGGCGGCGCCGAGCTGTACGGTGTCGAGCCCGGCGGCCGTGTCGGCCAGGGTCTGCTGCTCGTCGTAGGCCAGCTTGGCGACCACGTCGGCGATCGGGTCGTCCACCGCTATGTCCGCGGTGACGGCGGGGGCCCGGCCGGACTCCTGGTGGGCGGCGAGACCGGCGAGCGCGAGGCGCAGGTCGCGGTAGCCCGGGTAGCCGAGGAGGCGGGCGGTGCGGACCACGGTGGCCTCGCTGGTGCCCGTGAGCTCGGCGAGGCCGGTGACCGTCAGGGCGGCGCAGCCGGCCGGGTCACCGGCGACGGCCTCGGCGACGCGCTGCATGGAGCGCGTCATCGACGGCGCCAGCGTCCGCACCTTGGCGGCCAGCGCGGCCGGGGCCGGCGGCGAGTCCGGGTTGAAACTTTCCTTCAGGGCATTGGTCACCTTTGAAAGATATTTTCAACCCCTTTGGGCGTCAACCCCCTTTGGTGTGACCTGTGACAGAAGCCGTTGACGTCACATCGGGGTCTCATATCGGGGATCTTTGGGGGTGCCGCATCGCGGGGCTTCGCACCGGACGGGTGGACAATGGCTGCATGGAGCAGAAGCCACCGGAGCCGGACCGCCTGGAGCAGGCGCTGCACACCGCCCGCGCCCTCGTCATGGCCGACCTCGCCGCCGGGCACGTCGCCGAGGCGCAGATCGTCTCGATGGTCGAGGACGCCGTGACGCACCGCCGCTGGTGGGTGGAGCAGTGGCCGGAGGGCGCCGAGTTCGTCGTGGGCCTCATCGCCCAGGACGTGCAGGACGCGCTCCTCGAACGGTACGGCCGCTGGCCGCTGTGCCCGGTCTGTGACGCGGGCGACCCGCACGCCCTGGACGTCGAGCCCGAGCTCGGCCCGCACCCGCACTGGGTCTGCGCCAAGGCCGCGGTGGCGGTCGCCCCGGTCGGCGCCCTGAGCGGGATACTCCGGCCGTGACGCTCTACATCGACCCGCCGACCTGGCCCGGCCACGGGCGGCTCTGGTCGCACCTGGTGAGCGATGTCTCATTCGAGGAGCTGCACGCCTTCGCGGCCTCCATCGGCGCCCCGGAGCGCGCCTTCGAGCGGGACCACTACGACATCCCGGCCGCCCGGTACGAGGACGCCGTTCGGGCGGGGGCGCGGGAGGTGGGCTCGAAGGAGCTGGTCCGGCGCCTGACCGAGGCCGGGCTGCGCCGCCCCAAGGGGCGGCCGGCGCCCGGGGCGTAGCCCGCCGTCTCAGCCGGTCGCGCAGTCCGCGGACTCCACCGGCGCGCCCTTGGGCGCCCCCTGCGCCACCAGCCGGGACGCCGAGGCGCGCGAGCGCTGGAGCCGCAGCGAGAACACCACGGCCACCAGCGCCGCCACCGTCATCGCCGCCCCCGCCCAGGCGGTCGCCTCGAAGCCGAGGTCCGCGTCGATCACCGTGCCGCCCAGCCAGGGACCGCCGGTGTTGCCCAGGTTGAACGCGGCGGTCGTCGTCGCCCCCGCCAGCGTCGGGGCGGCGCCCGCCACGTTGAACATCCGGGCGTTGAGCGCCGGGGCCGTGTAGAACGCCGACAGCCCCAGCAGGAACGACAGCGTGATCACGGCCGCCTGGTTCGACGCGAACAGCGCCAGCGCCGCCAGGAACACCGTCGACGCCGCGATCCCGCTCAGCAGCACCCCGAAGAGGTGCGCGTCCGCGACCCGGCCGCCGATCGTCGTACCGACCAGGGCGCCCCCGCCGAACAGCGCCAGCACGGCCGGCACCCAGCCGGAGTCCAGCCCGGCGACGTCCGTCAGCAGCGGCGCGAGATAGCTGAACGCGCAGAACACCCCGCCCGCCGCGAGCGCGGTGATCACGACGGCCAGCTGCACCTGCCGGTCGCGGTAGATGCCCATCTCGCGCCCGAGCTGCGGCTTCTCGTCCGGGAGCGGGATTCTGGGGATCAGCGTGGACACCCCCACCAGGGCCACCGCCGAGGCCGCGCCGACCGCCCAGAACGCGGACCGCCAGCCCAGGTTCTCCCCGAGGAACGCCCCGAGCGGCACGCCCAGCACGTTGGCGATGGACAGCCCGCCGATCATCACGGCCATGGCGCGGGCCCGCGCGTTCACCGGCACCATCGCGATGGCGACGGCCGCCCCGACGGCCCAGAAACCCGCGCACGCGAACGCGCTGACCACGCGGGACGCGAACAGCACCTCGTACGTCGGCGCCAGCGCGCCCGCGACCTGGCCGAGGCCGAAGACCGAGATCAGCGCGATGAGCGTGGTCCGGCGCGGCAGCCGGAGCGTCGCCACGGCGAGCAGCGGGGCGCCGACCACCATGCCGATCGCGAAGGCGGATATGAGGAGCCCGGCGCGCGGGATCGACACGTCCATGTCGTCGGCGATCGGCGGGAGCAGCCCGGAGAGCATGAACTCGCTCGTGCCCAGGGCGAAGACCGAGAGGCCGAGGATGTAGACGGCCAAGGGCATACGGGAGCGGCCGCGCGCGGCTGATTCAGGCATAACAGGCCCCAACGCGGGGCGGCGGCGACGCATTCCCCACCGGCCGCGCGTCAGCGCGTGAGGAGTTCCAGTTCGGTCAGCAGGTTCTGCCGCGCCCTCGGTTCCCACTCGGCCGTCCCGTAGGGCGTACGGAACAGCCTCGGCAGTCCGAGGAGCTGCCGCAGGACCGCCGCCCGGCCCTCCCGGAACGCCTCCTCCGGCACGAAGCCGTACTCCTCGCGGACCTGGGCCGCGTACTCCCCGTACTCCTTCGGCGGCGCCGCCAGGATCGCCAGGTCCGCGTCGCACAGCACCTCGCCGTTGGTGTCGCCGGCGGCCGGGTCGTGCGTGACGGTGAGCCGGACGAGCCGGGCGACCTCCCGGGTGACCGCGCCGGGCACGCCCGCCTCCGGCAGCGCCCGCTCGGCGAGGGCGGCGCTGCGCTCCTCGTTCTCCGACCGGTCGGGCCGGTAGACCGCGTCGTGGAACCAGGCCGCGAGGCGTACGGCGTCCGCGTCGGCGGCATGACCGGCGAGCGTGTCGATCCGGTCGAGCACCGCCGCGAGGTGCGCGGTCGTGTGGTACTTGCGCTGCGGCTCGGCCCAGCGGGCCAGCAGATGATCGGCGTACAGAAGCGGATCGGGCCCCTCCGCATCGCCCCTGGCGGCGAGGAGGGCGTCCTGCCAGCGGGTGCGGAGACTCTGCGAACTGTCGGTCATGGCGACTCCAGGGGGTGCGCGCGGCGCGGGTCAGTCGGCGGGGCTCTCGCCCGGACGGTCCACGCAGGACAGGGCCATGATCTCGTCCTCGGTGGGTTTGGCCTCGTCCCGGGTCTCCTTGGGAACGGCGGGAAGGCTGTTCTGGAAGTCGCGTTCCCAGGAGGTCGCCTGGCGGACGTACTGCGTGAGCTTGTCGCGCAGCCGGACGCAGTCCTCGCGGTGGCCCTTGGCCATGGCGATGCCGTAGTCGTTGGGCTCCCCGAACTTGATGCCGGGCACCACCTTGAGCGAGGGATTGGCGTGCATGAACCCGTACAGGATCAGCTGGTCGGTGGAGACCGCGTCGACCTCCTTGTCCTTGAGCGCGTTCACGCAGTAGTTCGCGTCCTCCTCCGTCCGCTTGACGATCTTGTCGTGCGCCGGTTTGCCGAGCTCGTTGGCGGACGTCGTGCCCTTCCAGACGCAGACGACCTTGCCTTCGAGGTCGGCCAGGGTGTGGATGCTCCTGTCGTCCGCGCGGATCAGGAAGCCCTGCTGGGTGGAGGCGTACGGGCCGACGAAGTCGAGGTCCTCGCCGTCCTCGGCCTTCGGCGCCATGCGGGTCGGGGTGATCGAGAAGGTCGCCGCCACGAGCTGCACGTCGCCGTCGTGCAGCAGCTTGGCGCGGTTCTTGGACAGCACCCCGCTGAAGCGCGGGGTGTCGTAACCGAGCATGTTCATGAGCGTGCCGACGACGGTGATGTCGAAGCCGTTGTACTCCCCGTCGTGCGGCGAGTAGCTCGTGCCGGGCTGGTCGCTCTTGGCCCCGACCTCCGTATGGTCGCTGAGGATCGACGAGGGTTCGGAATCACAGCCGGTCGTGGACACGTACAGAACGGCCGCCGTGGCGGCCGCCGTGACGGTCACCGCCCGTCGCCGGGCTGCTCCTGTCATTTCCTGCCTCGCTCCCTGTGAGTCGTACGCCGTCCGTCAGTCGTTGTGCAGGACGCCCTGCCAGTCCGCCAGGCGCAGGGTGCAGCCCTCGTCGGTCCGCACCCGCAGCTCGAACACCGCTCCGGCCGGGCCGGCGAGGTCGCCGAGGGCGAAGTCGGTGGTGGACCGGGCGGGCAGGTCGGACCGGTGCGGGGTGACCCCCTCGGTGAGCGCGGTGAGGATGACCCGCGTCTTGTGCGAGCACGCCGGCGCGTCCGGGTCGTTCTCCCCGATCTCCAGGGTGAGCCGGAGCCGGTCCCGCCGGTCGGCACGGTCCGGCTGGGGCAGCGTCAGCGTGAGCACACTGCCGGGCGCCTCGGTCAGCGGCTGCTCCCCGGTCACCTCGATCACCGTCGCCACCTCGCCGTTCCGCACGACGTTCTGGAACGACCACCAGCTGATCAGGGCGAAGACGAGCGAGGCGACGAGCAGCAGATCGGGCAGCCGGGGCCGTGCGTCCGGGGAGCCCCGGCCCGCTCCGGCGATCCGGCCGCGCTCGGGCCCGCGTACGGCGATGTGGGCGACGGCGGCGAGGAAGGCGAGGAGCAGGAACGCGAAGAAGACGACGTACTGCTTGCGCGAGCCGCCGGGCCAGTTCCACCCGGCGTAGCCGGCGAGCGCGACGGTCAGGACGAGGAACAGCCATCCCGTGACGAAGGAGGCCCGCTGGAAGAAGATCTGGAACAGCGTGTCGGCCCGGCCGACGACCGTGTTGTTGTGACCGATCGACTGGTTGGAGGGCCCGCCCGGGCCGCCGGAGTGCTCACTCACGGCCGGTCGTCTCTCGGGTACTGGTTGAAGGTGCCGACGCTGCCGATCACCATGTTGTTGTCCCCGTGCGACACCACGTGGTTGCCCGGGCCGGGCGGAGCGGGGTGCGGCTGCCCGGCGGCCACGAGAGCGACGAGACCGGGCCGGTCGTCCTGCGGGCTCCGGAGCCAGGTGAGCAGGGCGGCGGCGAGCCGGGCCCGCTGCTCGTCGGTCAGCTCCCCGAGCCTGCGGTCCAGGTCGTCGGCGGTCTGCGGGGTGAGCGCGGCTTCGTCACCGGCCGCCGGCGCGTCCCGGCCGACGAGGCTGCGGAAGGCACCCTCACTCGCCTCGACGGTCCGGTCCGAGATCCGCTGCACGGTGCTCTGCATCACCCCGTCGGCCATGCGGGCGGCGAAGAAGGAGAAGTGCGGGGCAAGTTGGCCGGCCAGATCGATCAAGAGGGACACGGTGGCTCCAGGGGGCTCGGGGTGTCTGCCAACTCTCTTGATGCCAAGGGTAATTGAGTAGGTGTCATTCCGTCACGGCCGGTGGGCGGCCCGTGTTCGGCGGCAGTACGCGGGCCCGCCGCGCATCCCCCGGGCCGGGGGCGCTCGACGGACGCCGCGCATCCCCCGGCCCGCGTCGCGTTCAGCCCGTGGCGGGCAGCCCGAAGTGGTCGGCGATGAGCCGCAGCGTCACGGCACCATCCGCGTTGAACCCCGGCTCCTCCTCGTAACGCGGGGTCTCCCGGCCGACGATTCCGGCCTCCAGCAGCTCCCGTACCAGCAGATCACCGCTCCGGCGGGACTCGCGGCGCCGCCCCACGTTGAAGTACGTCGTCGGGAAGCCGCGCCGGCTGTGGATGAAGTGGAACGGGTGCGCCTCGCAGTGCGGGACGCCGTAGTTCTGCCCGTGCGGGCACGCGCAGGCCGGGGTGGACGCCAGGAACACGGTCTCCACCGGGTTGGGCTCCCCGAACCGGTCCTCGTAGCGGAACCCGGTGAGGTAACCCGCCTGGTCCGCCACGACGCCGCCGGTGCTGGTGGCCGCGTCGTGCGTCACCCAGACCCAGCCGTCCGCCGCGCCCGCCGTACGGGCGGGCAGGCCGGCCTCGGCGTAGATCGCGGTGAGCGTGGGCAGGTCGACGCCCCTGGCGTAGGTGACGAACGTGTCCGGGGCGATGAGGAGCGTGCTCACGGCGCCACCACCTCCGGGGCGAGCGGCGGCGACGGCAGGGCGAAGCACGCGGCTATCGCCTTCACGATCCGCTCCTCGCGGTCGAAATCGTGCTCCTCGCAGTCGTGACCCGGATCGTTCTCCCACGCACGGCACTCCGCGTCGGGACCTATGAGGTTCGCGGCGAGCAGCTCGGCCGACATGTGGTCGGGGTTGTCGCCGACGCGCTGCTCCAGGTCCTCGAAGCTGAAGTGGAGCGTCCACTTGCCGTCACGCAGGTAGTGGAAAGCCGGCCCGTGCGCCTTGGCGCTGCACGGCTCGGTCACGAGCACCACGACCTCCGCCCCCGGCGGGCAGACGCGCGTGTAGTCGATGTCCTCGTAGTCCTCGATCTCCTCGTTGACCATGTCGTGCACCGCCCAGGCCCACCCGCCCGCCTCGCCCTCGGCGAGCGGTTCGCGATTCCTCTCCCGCAGGCCCGCGGTGAGGGCGGTCAGGGAGGTGCCCCGGGCGAAGACGAGGTTGATCTCGTGGCCCGGGAACCCGTAGGCGTCGTGGATCCAAGTCATGAGGGGAGCGTAGGCGGGCGGACTGACAACGGGGTCCGGGGGAGGACGCGTTCGGCCGGTGGTGGGGTGGGGTGACTGCCGAGGGGGATGAGGAAGCACGCGTTTTTCGCGCGCTCGTGCGGGATCGGGCGCTGTGGCCGTCGGGTTCGGTGGGCTGCTCGGCCGGCTCTGACGGGCCCGGGCGTGCGCCCATATTCGCGCGACACGTGGTCCGGGGTTCTGGGAGCCTACGCACGGGCCCGGGCCCGTACCTCTTTACTGCCGACCGGATGGGTGAGCGATGACTTTCGTGCTGGAAGGGCCGGTTCTGGAAGGTTCCCGGGTGCGGCTGGAACCGCTCGGACACCGGCATGCGGAGGGCCTGTCGCGGGCAGGGCAGGAGAACCGGAGTTCGTACGGGTACACGTGGGTGCCGGGGCCCGGGGAGGTCGAGGGTTATATCGACGTCCAGCTGGGGCGGGCGGCCGAGGGGAAGCTCGCGCCGTACGTGCAGGTGGACCGGGCCTCCGGGCAGGTCATCGGGGCCACCGCCTACTGGGAGCCGCGCTGCTGGAGGGACGAGGACAGCCTCACCGCGATCGAGGTCGGCTTCACCTGGCTCGCCGCGTCCGCCCAGGGCACCGGGGTGAACACCGAGTCCAAGTACCTGCTCTTCCGGCACGCGTTCGAGGTGTGGGGCGTCGCGCGGGTGGACCTGAAGACCGACGCGCGCAACAGCCGGTCGCGGGCCGCGATCGAGTCGGTGGGCGCGCGCTTCGAGGGCGTCCTGCGGAACTGGTCCCCGTCCTGGGTGCCCGGGGAGGAGGGGCGGCTGCGGGACTCGGCGATCTTCTCCATCACGGCGGAGGAGTGGCCGGGCGCGCGGGCGCGCCTGGAGGCGCGGATCGCGGGTCGTGCCGTCGCTCGCTGAGGTGGGGCGGGGGCCCGGCGGGGGCGGACCGCCCCGGCCGCCCGGTGGTGCGCCGCCCCCTCTCCCCTACGATCACCGGATGATCGAGGGAAAACTCGTACGGATACGCGCCCTGCACGCCTCGGATCTCGACGCCCATCTGCGGTGGCGCAACGACCCCGAGGTCGTGCACTGGGCCGCCGGGGGAGACCCGCACTACGGGCCCGTCACCCGCGAGTCGTTGGAGCGGTTCCACGACGCGCGGCTCCGGCAGGACCCGCGTGCCGAAGGGTCCTTCACCGTGGAGGACCTGGCCGACGGCCAGGTCATCGGCACCGCCGACTACCGGGACGTCGAGCCGTTCGCGAGGCAGGCGACGGTGGGCATCGTCATCGGTGAACGCGGTCACTGGGGAGGCGGGTACGGCTCCGAGGCCCTGCGGCTGCTGCTGGAGCACCTGTTCGGAGCGTGCGGCATGCGGCGGGTCGAGCTGGACACCTGGAGCGGCAACGAGCGCGCCATGCGGGCCTTCCGGGGTGCCGGGTTCGTCGAGGAAGGGCGTCGGCGCTCCGCCGTCCGCGTCGGCGACCGCTGGTACGACCGGGTGGACTACGGCCTGCTGTACGAGGAGTGGGCGGAGCGTCGGCGCTGACCACGGGCGTACGGTCTACGCCTCTCCCCGGAACCCGCGCAGCCGCAGTGAGTTGCCGACCACGAAGACCGACGAGAACGCCATCGCCGCGCCCGCGATCATCGGGTTCAGCAGGCCCGCCGCGGCCAGCGGCAACGCGGCCACGTTGTACGCGAAGGCCCAGAACAGGTTCGTCCGGATCGTGCCCAGCGTCCGGCGGGCCAGGCGGATCGCGTCCGGGGCCGCGCGGAGGTCGCCGCGCACCAGGGTGAGGTCGCTCGCCTCGATCGCGGCGTCGGTGCCGGTTCCCATCGCCAGGCCCAGGTCGGCCTGGGCGAGGGCGGCGGCGTCGTTCACCCCGTCACCGACCATCGCCACCGAACGGCCCTTTGCCTGGAGGCGCTTGACGACGTCCACCTTGTCCTGCGGCATGACCTCCGCGTACACCTCGTCGATCCCGACCTCGGCCGCGACCGACTCCGCGACCGCCCGGTTGTCGCCGGTCAGCAGGATCGGGGTGAGGCCGAGCCGGCGCAGCCGCCCGATCGCCTCCGCGCTGGTGTCCTTCACCGCGTCGGCCACCTCGAGGACCGCGCGCGCCTCGCCGTCCCAGGCCACCGCGATCGCCGTCCGGCCGGCGGCCTCCGCCGCGGCCTTGCGGGCGGCCAGGTCCGCCGGGAGACGGATCTCCCACTCGGCGAGCAGCTGTTCGCGGCCGACGAGGACGGCGTGGCCGTCGACGAGGCCCTGGACGCCGAGGCCGGGGAGGTTGGTGAAGTCCTCGGGGGTGGGGAGGGGGGTGCCGGTGCGGTCGGTGGCTCCGGTCGCGACGGCTTGGGCGATGGGGTGTTCGGAGGCGTTCTCGAGGGCTCCGGCGAGGCGCAGGGCGTCGGTCTCGGTGGTGGTGGGGGTGGTGTGGACGGCCTGGAGGGTCATGCGGCCGGTGGTGACGGTGCCGGTCTTGTCCAGGACGACGGT
>NZ_JBEYCF010000093.1:0-10691 GCF_040632605.1 Streptomyces sp. NPDC019224
AGCGGGGCTGGGTGCGTGCAGCTGCAAGGCGGAGGATTGAGCCATGGCGGAGCCATGGTGATTGACGACAACGCCGCAGATGCGCGCACCCAGCCCCGCGACGCCGCCCCCCAATTGCCGGCCCACCTGGGGCCGACTGTTCGAGCACGAGGTACTGGCTGAGCAGTGCGGCCGTCAGCGGCGCGGGCGGCGGGTGCGGCGGGCGGCGAGGACCATCGCCCCGCCGCCGATCAGGAACCCGGAGACGGTGAGCGCGGGCAGCGGTACGGGGACGGAGATGCCGGTCCGGGCGAGTTCGGGCACCCCGGCGGGGTCGGTGCCGGGCGGCGGGGGGCGACGGGTGCCGCCGGGCCGGGTGGGGTCGGTCCTGTCGGGGTCCGCGTACCCCTCTTCGCCCTTGCCCTTCACCGTGCCGCTCCCCCGTTCCTCGTCCTCGCCGGTGCCGCCCACGTTCTCCCTGCCCGTTCCGTCCGCGCTCTCGCGGTCGCCGTCCGTCTCGCCGGTGTCACCGGTGCCGGTGCTGTCCCCGGTGTCACCGGTGTCGGCGGTGTCTTCGCCGCTGTGCTCGTCGACCACGGTGAACGGGTAGTCCTCGGACTCACCGACCCACTCCCCGTCACCGCCCCCCACGTCCCGCCGTTGGACGACGGCGGCGTTCGCGGTGATCCGGCCCGGGCTCGTGCCGGAGGTGAAGGCGAGCCGGACCTGGACGGTGACGGTGCGTCCGGCGGGCACGGTGAAGCCGGGGAAGGCGTCGTCGCCGCCGCCCCCGAAGACGCCGATGTGCTCGTCCCGGTCGGTCGTCTCCCAGGTCACCCGGTGCTCGACGTCCGGGCGGGCGCGCTCGGAGAACTCCAGCTGGATCTGGTCCGAGGTCAGCGCCCGCTCCTCGTCGGTGAGGACGATCACGGGGTGGATCGCGCGGCACGGCTCCGTCGTGGTGTTCGTCAGGTCCAGGAACCAGGTGCCGTAGCCGCCGCCGGACGCGTAGGTGTCGGGGCCGCCGTGGATACGGGTGTCGATGGGGAAGCCGGTCGACGCGGGGGTGCCGCAGGCGGACTCCCGGCCGGCGGTGGCCGAGCCGGGCCCGGCCGCCGGGGACAGCCGGGTGGCGGGTCCGGCGACCGGGCTCCGCTGGGGTGCGGCGGACGCGGTCGCCCCGCCGAGGACCACGGGCATGACGCTCGCGGCGACGAGACCGAGCGCGAGGCCGTGCCGGGTGCGGCCGGTGCCGGGGGGCTCGGCGGGCTCGGGGGACTCAGCTGTTTCGGGGGGCATGGCGGGGCAGCCTCCACTTCGTACGGCAACGGCCGGTCGGGGCGCGCGGAGTCCGGCCGTCCGGTCGCCCGGACGGCGCTGCCCCGGGAGCACGCCCTGGGGCGGCGACCCTGTCACGCGCGCGCGGGCGCCCCGCGCAGGCGTGCCGGGGGCCCGCCCGGACGGCGGCGGGGGTGCGCCCGATCAGCCCACTTCCCCGGGGACCTCCGAGTCACCCACCCCTCCGAACACCGGGACCTCCGAGTCACCCACCCCTCCGAACACCGGGACCTCCGAGTCACCCACCCCTCCGAACACCGGGGCCTCCGAGTCACCCACCCGTCCGAACACCGGGGCCAGCACCAGTTGCGCCGCGCCCTCCGCGACCGGGCGGTCGCCCGCGCGGTGCGCGGTGACCGGGACCGGGGTGCCGCGCACCCCGTCGCGCCGGGCCCGTTCGTCGAGTACGGCGCGCACCCCCCGTACGTACGCGTCGGGGTCGGCGGCGACCGTGCGGCCGCCCAGCACCACGCGGTCGATGTCGAGCAGCCCGACGAGGTTGGCGGCGCCGGTTCCGAGCACCCGCGCGGCCTCGGCGGCGTCGCCCCGGTGGACGGCGGCCAGGCACAGCGCCTCCAGGCAGCCGCGACCGCCGCAGCCGCACGGGACGCCGTCCAGCTGCACGGTCTGGTGGCCGAACTCCCCCGCCCCCGTCCGGAGCCCCCGGTGCACCGCCCCGCCGAGGACGAGCCCCGCGCCGAGGCCGGTGCCGAGGTGGAGGTAGGCGAAGTCGGCGGGGCCTTCCGCGCCGAGGGCGAGACCGAGGGCGGCGGCGTTGGTGTCCTTGTCGAGGACGACGGGCAGCCCGGTGCGGGCCGAGAGCGCGTCGCGCAGCGGGTAGCCGTCCCACTGGGGGAACCCCGTGACCCGGTGCAGCACCCCGCCCCGGTGGTCCAGCGGCCCCGGCACGGCGACGCCCACCCCGAGCACCGGCGGCGCCCCGTCCCCCCGCACGGCGGCGACCGCCCCGGCCGCCGCCGCCAGCACCTCGTCCGCCGGGGCCCCGAAGTCCAGCGGAGCCGTACGGCTTTCGGCGACCGTCCCCGCGAGGTCGACGAGCACCACGGTCAGGCCGTCGCGGTCCAGGTGCAGCCCCACCGCGTGGCCCGCCCCGGGGACGAGCCGCAGCACGGTCCTGGGCTTGCCGCCCGTGGAGGCGCGGCGGCCCGCTTCCGCGGCCAGGCCCTCGGCGCGCAGCCGGGCGGTGATCTTGCTGACGGCCTGCGGGGTGAGCCCGGTGCGCTCGGCGAGTTCGAGCCGGCTGATGCCGCGCTCGCCGGCCACCCGCAGCAGATCCAGCACGAGGGCCGCGTTGTGGCTGCGCAGGGCGGGTAGGTTGGCGCCGCTGTTGCTCCTGTTCACGCCCCTATTGTGGCGCGCGCTTGCACTTTGGCAACAGCGTTGCCAAAGTGGGGTCATGACCTCCCCCACCCCTTCCGAGACCTCCGGCTCCCCCCTGCGCGTCGGACTCGTCGGCTACGGCCTGGCGGGGTCCGTCTTCCACGCCCCGCTGATCGCGGCGGCCGACGGCCTCACCCTGGACACGGTCGTCACCCGAGACGAGGAACGCCGCGCCCAGGCCCGCGCCGCCTACCCGGACGTGCGGTTCGCCGCCTCGCCCGACGAGCTGTGGGCGCGGGCGGACGAGTTGGACCTGATCGTGATCGCGTCGCCGAACCGGACGCACGTCCCGCTCGCACGGGCGGCGCTGGAGGCCGGGCTTCCGGTGGTCGTGGACAAGCCGGTCGCGGGCACGGCGGCCGAGGCGCGGGAGCTGGCGGCGCTGGCCGAGGAGCGCGGGCTGCTGCTCTCGGTCTTCCAGAACCGCCGCTGGGACAACGACTTCCTCACCCTGCGCGCGCTCCTGGCGGACGGTGCCCTGGGCGAGGTGCAGCGCTTCGAGTCCCGTTTCGAGCGCTGGCGCCCGCGGCTGAAGGGCGGCTGGCGCGAGTCGGGCGACCCGCGTGAGATCGGCGGGCTGCTGTACGACCTGGGCAGCCATGTCGTCGACCAGGCGCTGACGCTGTTCGGCCCGGCGGCCCAGGTGTACGCGGAGACGGACCTGCGGCGCCCGGGCGCGGCGGCCGACGACGACACGTTCGTGGCGGTCACGCACACCTCCGGGGTCCGCTCGCACCTGTACGTGAGCGCGACGACGGCCCAGCTCGGCCCGCGTTTCCGGGTGCTCGGGTCGAACGCCGGGTTCGTGAAGTACGGCCTCGACCCCCAGGAGGCCGCCCTGCGCGAGGGCGCCCGCCCGACGCGGGGCGAGCCGTGGGGTGAGGAGGGCGAGGAGCTGTGGGGCCGGCTCGGCGCGGGCGAGTCCCCGGTCACGGGCGGCGGCACCCCGGTCCGTACGGTCCCGGGCGACTACCCGGCGTACTACGCGGCGGTCGGTGACGCGCTGCGCGGGAAGGGCGACAATCCGGTGACCGCCCTCCAGGCCGCGGAGGCGCTGGACGTCCTGGAGGCGGCCCGCCGCTCGGCACGCGAGGGGGTCACCGTCACCCTGCGGCCGGCCGGCACCCAGGCCTCCGTACCCTCCCCCGCCCACGCCCCCGAGGAGCAGCCCGTATGAATCCCACCGCTCCGACCGTCTCCGAGCTGATCGCCCAGGAGCGCAGGCTGACCCTGCCGCGCTTCGGCCACGACGACGCCTACGCGCTCGGCGGCCTGCTGGTCGCCCTGGCCCGGGAGCGGCACGCCCCGGTCGCGATCGACATCCGGCGCGGGGCGCAGCAGCTGTTCCACGCCGCGCTGCCGGGGTCGAGCGCGGACAACGACGCCTGGATCGACCGCAAGCGCAGGGTCGTCGAACGGTACGGGGAGAGCTCGTACCTGGTGGGGACGCGGTTCCGGGCGAAGGGGACGACGTTCGACGAGGCGTCCCGGCTCGACCCGGACCGGTACGCGGCGCACGGCGGCTCGTTCCCGATCGCGGTCGAGGGCGCGGGGGTCATCGGCTCGGTGACGGTCTCGGGCCTGCCGCAGGCGGAGGACCACGCGCTGGTGGTGGAGGCGCTGGAGCAGTTCGCGTCGCGGATCGGCGGCTGACGCACGCGGAGGGGTGAGGCCCGCACCCGGCGGACCCCGCCCCTCCGATGTCTCGGGGCGCCAGGGGTGGTTCGGCGATCGCGGCCCGGTCCGGCCCTATCGGCGGGGCACACCCCCTACGCGTCCTTCAGCTCCTGCCGCTGCCGGCCCAGGCCGTCGATCTCCAGCTCCACGACGTCACCGGCCCGCAGATACGGCTTGGGGTCGGGGTGCCCCATGGCCACGCCGGCCGGGGTCCCGGTGTTGATCACGTCGCCCGGGTAGAGCGTCATGAACCGGCTCAGGTACCGGACGACCTCGCCGACGGGGAAGATCTGGTCGGCGGTCGTGCCGTCCTGCTTGAGCTCGCCGTTGACCCAGAGCCTCAGCGGGAGGGCCTGCGGGTCGGCCACCTCGTCGGCGGTGACCAGCCAGGGGCCCAGCGGGTTGAACGTCTCGCAGTTCTTGCCCTTGTCCCAGGTGCCGCCGCGCTCGATCTGGAACTCGCGCTCGGAGACGTCGTGCGCGACCGCGTACCCGGCGACGTGGGCGAGCCCTTCCTCGGCGGTCTCCAGGTAGCGCGCGGTGCGCCCGATGACGACGGCGAGCTCGACCTCCCAGTCGGTCTTCACGCTGCCGCGCGGCACGAGCACGGTGTCCTCGGGTCCGACGACGGTGTCCGGGGCCTTGAAGAAGAGGATCGGCTCGTCCGGGATGAGGGCGCCGGTCTCCGCGGCGTGGTCGTGGTAGTTCAGCCCGATGCACACGATCTTGCCGATCCGGGCGAGCGGCGGGCCCACCCGCAGCCCCTCGGCGTCGAGCGCGGGCAGCCCGCCCGGGGCGGCCGCGGCGGTGCGCACCCGGGCGAGCGCGTCCTCGTCGGCGAGCAGCGCGCCGTCGATGTCGGGGACGACGCCCGACAGGTCGCGCAGGGTTCCGTCCTCGTCCAGCAGCGCCGGTCGTTCCGCGCCCGCCGTACCCACACGAAGCAGTTTCAAGGGTCTTTCTCTCCTCGGTCGGGATCAGGCCCGTCGGATGGGTGGCGGCCATCGCAGGCTTGTCCGATCCTCCAAGACATCCGATCACTCCGCAAGACCCCGTTCACACCCTGGAACGGCCCGTCCGCCGGCGGATCAGGCCGCCGGGGCGACCGCACCACCCGGAGCGGGCATGTCGCGGTACAGGAAGGCCCGCTCGACCGCGGTCCAGGTGGTGCTCGTGACGACGTACAGCGCGGCGGCCAGCGGCACGAAGGCGACGGTGAACAGGGTGAAGAAGGACATCAGCGGCATGAGCTTGTTCATCGCGCCCAGGCCGGGCACCGGCTGCCCGTCCGGCCCGGCGGCCGGGACGACCGGACTGGCGGCCATCTGGCGCTTCGTACGTCCGTAGTTGAACGTGGCGACGGCGGCCACGATCGCGAAGAGGCCCAGGTAGACCAGGCCCTGCGCGCCGAACACCCCGCCGTGCGCGAGGGCGTCGTGCCAGCGCTCGCCGAGCGGGGCGTCGAAGAGCTGGTGGCCGAGGAGCGCGTTGGCCTCGTCGCCGATCCTCTGGCTGGAGAAGAGGTGGTAGAGCAGGAAGAACGCCGGCATCTGGAGCAGGCTCGGCAGGCAGCCGGAGAGCGGCGAGACCTTCTCCTCGCGGTGCAGCTCCATGAGCGCCTTCTGCATCCGCTCGCGGTCCTTGCCGTGCTTCTTGCGCAGCTCGGCGATCTGCGGCTGGAGCCGGCGCTGCGCCTTCTGCCCGCGTGCGGCGGCCCGGGAGAGGGGGTGCACGGCGAGCCGGACGAGCGCGGTGAACAGGACGATCGCGGCGGCGGTGGACGCGTTCTGGAAGAGCGGGTGGAGCAGGTCGGCGAGGGCGCCGACCAGGCTGGCGAAAGCGGACATGAAGGTGGACATGGCTGAGCCCTCCGGGGGTCTCGTCGTGCCGGGAAGCGGGAAGGACTGGCTTCGGCATGACGGACCGCGAGAGAGCCGCCCCCACGAGGGGAAGGCGTCCTACGCGGCCGTCGGGAGGGCGCGGCCCGGGGCTCGGGGACGACGGCGCCCCTGGGCGTCCGGGTCCCGTTGCGGGAGGAACGCGGTGCGTTTCTCCCGGTCGCGGATGGCGGTGCGGACCCGGGTGCGGGGCACCGGGGCGGCGCAGCGGGCGCTGATGACCGAGCAGGCGACGAGCGCCGTGCCGGCGGCCGCGGTGGCGGCGAGCGCGACGGCGGCGGAGAGGGTGCCGCCCTCGGCGAGGAGCACCTCGGTGAGGAGGAAGAACAGCAGCCCCGCGGGGCGCAGGACGCGGGAGAGACCACCGCGTACGCGGCTCATGGCGCTGGCGTCCATGGACGGTGCCTCCCTTCCTGGCTCGCTCCTACCGGCCCATCCGTTATACACGATGGGCCGGAGGGGTCAACGTACGTTGACGGCAGCTCAGCCCGCCCCGACGGGTGCGTCCACCTCGTCCCCGGCCAGCACCTCCTCGTCCGGCCGTTCGTCGCGCTCGCGCGGACCGGCGTACGTCACCGCCAGCGCGACGGCCAGGTTGGCGGCGAGGGCGACGATGCCCGCGTTCACCCCCCACACCGGATCGTTCTCCGTGAACACGAACCCGCACACCGTCCCGACCCCGACGACGAGCCCGGACATCGCCCCGAGCAGCGTCAGCCGCCGCCACATCAGCCCCAGCAGCACCATGGGGAGCAGTTGCGCCATGCCCTCGTACGAGATGAGCGAGAGGCGTACGAGGGTGTTGGGGGCGGTGTACGTGAGCAGGAGCGCGAGGGAGCCCGCGACCACGACGACCGACTGCGCGGCCCCCTTCTGCCGCCGCTCCCAGCGCGGGACGAGCGAGAGCACGCTGCGGCCCCACATCGTGCCGATGACCAGCATGAACACGGCCATGGGCACGATCGAGGAGAGCGCGGCGGCGACCCCGATGACCCCGACGGACCAGGCGGGCAGCGAGTCCACGACCAGCTTGAAGAGGGCGAGGTTGGACTCCGCCCCGACGAGCCCCGGCACCACGAACAGCGCCGCCATGCCGAGCAGCATCGGGACGAAGAGCAGGACGTTGTAGGCGGGCAGCCACATGGCGTTGCGGCGGAGCACGTCGGCGTTCTTCGCGCCGAGGTAGCCGGCGACGGTGGTCGGGAAGATCACGACGGTGAGCGAGTTGAGGAACGAGGTGGTGATGAACCACGCCTGCCCGAGGCCGCTGTCCCCGTGGCCGGGGAAGGTCAGCCACTCGCTCTTCTCAGTGACGAGCCGGTCGAGGAAGGGCCCGTAGCCGTCGAAGTAGTGCACCGGCACGTAGATCGCGAGGAAACCGAGCGTGACGATCACCAGCAGGTCCTTCAGCACCGACACCCAGGCGCTGCCGCGCAGCCCGCTGACGACCACGAAGCCGGTGGTGACGGCGAAGGCGATGAAGTACGCCCAGTTCAGGCTGATGGCCCCGTAGGAGATCGTCGAGACGACGACGCCCATGCCGGTGATCTGGAGCTGGATGTACGGGAGCAGGAACACGGTCGCCAGGACGGCGACGAGCGCCCCGAGCCAGGGCCGTCCGAAGCGGTGCGCCACCATGTCGGTGATCCCGACGAGACCGTGCCTTCGCGCGTACGCCCACAGCATCGGCCCGACGACGTAGCCGACGGCGTACCCGCAGGACATGTACGCGACCACGTACAGCACGGGCGCCCCGTAGTTGTAGCCCCAGCCGGCGGCGCCGAGGTAGCTGAAGCTGGTGTAGCCCTCACCGGCCATCAGCACCCAGATGAAGACGGTCCCCAGACTGCGCCCGCCCACCGACCACTCGGCGAGCCCGCCCCCGCCGCCGCGACCGCCGCGTACGGCGAGCAGCCCCAGGGCGACGGTGGCGACCATGAAGACCCCGAAGACGGAGGTCGCGACGGCGGCGTTCACCGGCGGTCACCCCGCCGGGTCAGCCACACGGCGACGGGGGTCAGCAGCGTCGCCCCGAGCAGCCAGAAGAAGAGGAACGGCAGCCCGAGAACCACAGGTCTGACCCGGTTCACGAACGGCAGCGCCCCCAGGTAGAGCACGTAGGGGACCAGCAACCACAACAACTGCGGACGTCGTCTGAGCACGTCGGAGTACCTTACGGCCTCGGCCCCGCCCGGGGGCCGGTGCCGCCGCGGGCCGGGCGGGCCGACCCGCCGCTCCCCCGGCCCGGGACAAGCCCTCCGCCCCACGCCCGCACGGCAGTACCGTGTGATTCATGCGCCCCGACACGCCTGCCGACCACATCACCGAAGCCGAGCGACTGCTCCGCACCGCGGCGCAGTACCCCGAGGACCACGAACCGCTGCTCCTCCAGGCCGCGGCCCACCTGGAACTCGCCGGCGAACGCGCTCGCGCCACCACGCTCTACGACGAACTGCTCAGCGACCCCGGCACCGAACACCCCCACCTGGTGAAGGCGCTCAGCGCCGCGAACCTCTGGGAGTACGGCCACGAGGCGGAGGCCCGCGCGCTCATCGACGGCGTCCGCGTGGCGGCCCCGCAGGAGGCGGCCCCCTGGGAGATCGCGGCCGAGACGCTGGAGGCCCACGACGAGCTGGAAGCGGCCCACGACCTCTTCTCCACGGCCCTGCGCCTGCTGATCGCCCCGGGCGAGGAGGTCCCGTACGCCACCCAGTCGCTGCTGACCGGCCGCCACCGGGTGCGCCGCCTGATGGGCGCCCCGCACGACGCCTGGGACGAGCTGGCCGACACCCTGCACACCGCGGCGGTCCCGCTGGACGAGCTCCACGACCCGAAGCGCCTGTGGTCCCTGGGCTCGTCCGACCCCGGCGAGCTACGCGCCGAGATCACCCGCCTGCGCGCCGAACTGGGCACCTACCGCACGGCGTTGTCGCGCCCGTTCCCGGTGGCCGTACTGCACTGGCCCGCGGACGAACTGCGCGAACTGCTCACCGCCTACCCGGGCCTGGGCAGCGAGTACACCTCGCACCCGGACCACCTGGCCCGCCTGGAGGCCGCCCTCCGCGACCTCCAGACGGCGGGCACCCCCAACCTCGGCATCGTCAGGGGCACGGTCCCGTCCTACGAGGCGTTCGCCGCCTCCGAGGCCGCCTCCCCGGCCGACCCGGACCTGCTCCCCCAGTACGCCACCACCCTGGCCGCCCGCGGCCGCGCCGTCCCGTGGCCGCCGCCGAAGAGCGGGAACTGCTGGTGCGGGTCGGGCGAGTCGTACCGGGAGTGCCATGGGGGGCGGATGGGGTGAGCCGGCGGGCTCGCGGGGGCGGGCCGTTCGACCGCGACCGCCCCGGAATCCGGGTGCCGGGCGGGACTCGCCACTGCCCGTCGGTCCGCGCGACGTTGAACCCATCCATCACAAGCGGTATCGCTTTGCACCCACCGAGGAGTCGTCGGTGCGGATACCGCGCAGCGCACAGTAACGGGAAAGCAGGTCATGAAACCGAAATCGCTTGGCAGGAGCATGGCTTTGATCTTGGCGGTTACCGCCTTGAGCGCAGCCTGCTCGAACCATTCATCCGACGGCACGGCCTCAGCCACACGAAGTGGACCTGCGTCCACGCCCCTGCCTCCGGACAGTCTGCCCGTAAAAATGAAAGAAGCCGTCGAGAAGGACCTCGGCTTCTCCGTCCGAGATGCGACGGACCTCGGCCGAACCGTGGATCTGCAACACGCAGAACTGTGGAGGGCTTGCCTGACGAGAGAAGGGGCCGGCACGGACTCCATTGATTTTGGTGCTGTCCCGCGCGGGGAAACGTGCCCAGCTCATTGGAACGCCCATGTCCCCACCCCCAAGACACCCGATCTCATAGGCAAGGACTTCGATAAATCCTACGCCCAACTCCTGAAGAAGGGATACAACAGCCGCTTCATTGATGTTTTCTACGGAGGCCCCGGCATTGTCGACCAGCAGGAAATCTCTCGGGTGCACGGAGAAATCTGCAGCCAAAGCCCGAAACCTGGCGAACTGTACGACCCCTCGGAAAACGTCACACTGCACGTCGCAATAGGAAAGTGCCCGTCGGTCTGAAATGGCACTCGTGACGCCAGCGGTGTCTCTTTCTTGACGGTCCGCCGACGGAGTCGGTGGGCCGTTTTCGTGTTGCCCCCGGGCGACGACCTCATCAACCTCGCGGTGGCGTACGACAGACAGCTGATCGCCCCGGGCGAGGAGGTCCCGTACGCCACCCAGTCGCTGCTGACCGGCCGCCACCGGGTGCGCCGCCTGATGGGCGCCCCGCACGACGCCTGGGACGAGCTGGCCGACACCCTGCACACCGCGGCGGTCCCGCTGGACGAGCTCCACGACCCGAAGCGCCTGTGGTCCCTGGGCTCGTCCGACCC
>NZ_JBEYCF010000094.1:0-10550 GCF_040632605.1 Streptomyces sp. NPDC019224
TCCGCGAACGCCGCGCTCCTCGACGAGACCCGCTACACACAGCCCGCACTCTTCGCCCTGGAGACCGCGCTCCACCGGCTCCTCGCCCACCACGGCGTGACCCCGGACTTCGTCACCGGCCACTCCATCGGCGAACTCACCGCCGCCCACGCCGCCGGCATCCTCACCCTCCCCGACGCCGCACTCCTCATCACCACCCGCGCCCGGCTCATGCAATCCGCACCGGCCGGCGGAGCCATGACCGCCATCGAAGCGACCGAGGAACAGATACAGCCGTACCTCAACGCGCACGTGACGCTCGCCGCCGTGAACAGCCCCACCTCACTGGTGATCTCAGGAGACCGGGAGGCCGTGGAGGACGCCACGCGAAGGCTGAAGCAGCAGGGTCATCGCGTCCACCCGCTGACCGTCAGCCACGCCTTCCACTCCCCCCACATGGACCCGATCCTCGACCAGTTCCGGGACGTGGCACAGACCGTCACCTACCACCAGCCGCACACACCTCTCATCACCGATGGCGACCCCACCAGCCCCGACCACTGGACCGACCAGATACGCGACACCGTCCGCCACCACGACCACATCACCACCCTGACCAGCAAAAACATCACCATCTACCTCGAACTCGGCCCCGACGCCTCCCTCACCGCCCACACCCCCGACGCCATACCGCTCCTCCGCAAGAACCAGAGCGAACGTCACACCCTCGAGACCGCGCTCGCCACGACGTACGCCCAGGGCATCCCGCTCACTCCGGGCGGCGCCGGACACACCGACCTGCCCACCTACCCCTTCCGGCCCACCCACTACTGGCTGGACACCCCCGCGACCGACGCGTTGCTCGCTCCGGCCGTCGAGCTGGCCGGGGACGGGGGCCTGCTGTTCACGGGTGAGGTCGGCACACGTTCGCTCCCCTGGCTCGCCGACCACGCGATGGGCGGGGTGGCACTCGTCCCGGCGGCGCTCCTCGTCGAACTGGCCCTGCGCGCGGGCGAGGAGGCGGACGTCCCGGTGGTGGACGAGCTGATGCTGGAGGCGCCGCTTCCCCTCCCGGACGACGGTTCGGTGGTGGCGCTCCAGTTGGCGGTCAGCGCTCCCGACGACACGGACCGGCGGTCGTTCGGCGTGTATGCCCGGTCGGGCGAGGGGCAGCCCTGGGTCCGGCACGCGTCCGGCAGGCTCGCTCCGGCGGACGCCGAGGTGCCGGGCCCCGAAGCCGCCTGGCCTCCGGCCGGTGCGGAGCGCACGGATGCCGCCGAGGTCTACGAGCGACTGGCGGCGCTGGGCTACGGCTACGGGCCCGCCTTCCGCAATCTGCGGGACGCGTGGGCGGTCGGCGGCGCACTCTTCGCCGAGGTCGCATTGCCGGACGAACTGCGCGCCCAGGCGGGTGACTTCGCGCTGCACCCCGCGCTGCTCGATGCCGCGCTGCACCTGCTGCCGCTACAAGGCGGTGGCGATGAGCTGAAGCTGCCGTTCTCGTGGTCCGGCATCCGTCTCCACGCCACCGGGGCCGACGTGCTGCGGGTCCGACTGGAGCCGGACGACGGGCAGTCCGTGTCGCTCTCGTTGACCGATACCGCAGGCGGGCCCGTAGCCTCCGTGGGCTCGGTGCGTCTGCTGCCCGCCCCCGCCGTGGCTGCCGCGCACGCCGATCCGCTGTACGAGGTGGAGTGGACGGAGCCGGTGGCCCGCGCGGGCCGGGCCGGTGATGTGCTGCCCGGCGACGAGATCGTACGGATCGTCCCTGACCTGTCCGTGGCCGAAGCCACGCATCACGCGCTGGCGCTCGTCCAGGAGTGGCTGGCGCGGGAGGAGACGGCGGGATCGCGGCTGGCCGTCGTCACCTCGGGCGCCGTCGCCACACGGGACGGCGAGGAGGTGACCGACCTGCCGGCGGCTGCGGTGTGGGGGCTGTTGCGGACGGCCCAGTCGGAGCATCCGGGCGTCTTCGTCGTCGTCGACACGGACGGCTGCGAGGCCAGTGAGCGGGCTCTCGAAGAGGTACTGGAGACGGGCGAGCCCCAAGTCGCCCTGCGCGAAGGACGCGTACTGGTCCCCAGGCTGAGCCGCGTCCCTGACGCGGCCCCCGGCCGGGCGCCGGTCGCCGGGCCCGACGGACACGGCACCGTACTGCTCACGGGCGCCACAGGTGCCCTCGGCGCGACCATCGCCGAGCGGCTCATCACCCACCACGGCGTCCGGCACCTCCTGCTCGCCGGCCGGCGCGGCCCGGCGGCCCCCGGGGCGGCCGAGCTGCTGGCCCACCTCACGGGGCTCGGGGCGGACGTCGCCCTGGTCGCCTGCGACACCGCCGACCGGGACGCCGTGGCCGCCCTGCTCGCGGACATCCCGGCCCCGCACCCCCTGAGCGCGATCGTGCACGCCGCCGGGGTGCTCGACGACGGGGTGCTGAAGGACCTGACCCCGGACCGGCTGAACACGGTCCTGCGCCCCAAGGCGGACGCCGCGCTGCTGCTCCACGAGCTCACGGTCGAATGCGGGCTCGACCTCGCCGCGTTCGTCCTCTTCTCCTCGGTCACCGGGGTCACCGGCACGGCCGGGCAGGCCAACTACGCCGCCGCCAACGCCTACCTCGACGCCCTCGCCCACCACCGCCACGCCCACGGCCTGCCCGCCACCTCGCTCGCCTGGGGCCTCTGGGACCAGAGCGACGGCATGGGATCCCGGCTGGGCGCGACCGACCTCGCCCGCCTCGCCCGCACCGGCATCGCACCGCTTCCGGCGGAAAGCGCGCTACGACTGTTCGACGACGCGCTCGGATCACACCGGCCCGTGCTCGTCGCCTCCCGGTTCGCCACCGCCACCCTGGGCGACGGGGGCACGCCGGTCCCGGCTCCGCTGCGCTCGCTGACGCCGAGGCGTCCCCGTAGGGCGGTCAACTCCGTACCCGGGGCATCCGGTTCGACGTTCGCCGAGCAGCTGGCCGGGCTGCCGGCCGAGGAGGTGGAACGGAGGCTGCTGGAGCTGGTGCGGGCCACCACGGCCACCGTGCTCGGCCACACGGACGCGGGGGCCGTGCCGGAGGGGCGCGCCTTCACGGATCTCGGTTTCGACTCGCTCGCCGCCGTGGATCTGCGCAACCGGCTCGGGGCGGCCACGGGTCTGCGGCTGCCGACGACCCTGGTCTTCGACCACCCGACCCCGCAGGCGCTCGCCGCGCTGTTGCGGGACGAACTCGGCGTGTCCGAGTCCGCACCCGTAGCGGCCGCCGTTTCCACCCGCACCGCCGTCTCCGACGATCCGATCGCGATCGTCTCCATGGCCTGCCGGTTCCCGGGCGGGGTGACCACTCCCGAGGAGCTGTGGCGGCTGGTCAGCGAGGAGACGGACGCCGTCTCCGGCTTCCCGACGGACCGGGGCTGGGACCTGGACGGGCTCTACGATCCGGACGCCTCCCGGCCCGGCACTTCGTACGCGAGGGAGGGCGGGTTCCTGCACACGGCCGCCGACTTCGACCCGGAGTTCTTCGGGATGAGCCCGCGCGAGGCCCTGACGACGGACCCGCAGCAACGGCTGCTGCTCGAAACGGCCTGGGAGACGTTCGAGCGGGCCGGGATCGACCCGGCCGGGCTGCGCGGCTCCCGTACCGGGGTGTTCGCCGGGGTGATGTACAACGACTACGGGGCCCGGCTCCACCAGGCGCCGAACGCGCCCGGTGAGGTCGAGGGGTATCTCGTCAGCGGCAGCGCGGGCAGTGTCGCCTCCGGCCGGGTCGCGTACACCTTCGGTCTCGAAGGTCCCGCGGTCACTGTGGACACGGCCTGCTCCTCCTCGCTGGTCGCCCTGCATCTCGCGGCCCAGGCGCTGCGGCAGGGCGAGTGCGATCTCGCGCTCGCCGGCGGGGTTACGGTGATGGCCGGGCCCGCGACGTTCGTGGAGTTCAGCCGGCAGCGTGGGCTCTCCGCCGACGGCCGGTGCAAGCCGTTCGCGGAAGCGGCCGACGGCACGGGCTGGGGCGAGGGTGTCGGGCTGCTGCTCATCGAGCGGCTGTCGGACGCCCGGCGCCACGGCCATGAGGTGCTGGCCGTGCTGCGGGGCTCCGCCGTCAACCAGGACGGAGCGAGCAACGGTCTCACCGCGCCCAACGGCCCCTCCCAGCAGCGGGTCATCCGCGAGGCCCTGGAACGGGCGGGCCTCGCCGCCCGGGACGTGGACGCCGTCGAGGCGCACGGGACGGGGACGAAGCTCGGCGATCCGATCGAGGCGCAGGCGCTCCTCGCGGTCTACGGGCGGGACCGGCCGGACGGGCAGCCGTTGCTGCTGGGCTCGGTGAAGTCGAACATCGGGCACACGCAGGCAGCCGCCGGCGTCGCGGGTGTGATCAAGACCGTGCTGTCCATGCGGCACGGGGTCCTGCCCAGGAGCCTGCACATCGACCGGCCCACCTCGCATGTCGACTGGGCCCAGGGCGGTGTCGCGCTGCTCACCGAGACGACACCCTGGCCGGAGCGGGAGCGGCCCCGGCGGGCCGCGGTGTCGTCGTTCGGGATCAGCGGGACCAACGCCCACGTGATCCTGGAGGCACCCGCCGACACGGACGTGCCGCACACCAACGGCCAGGCGACACCGGCCGACACGGACGCGCCCCAGACCAACGGCCACACGACACCGGCCGACGCAGACGCGCCCCGCACCGACGCCCAGGTGCGCCTGGACGCGCCGGCCGGCGGTGAGCACGCGTCCGCCGCCGCGCGCCCCGTCCCGTGGCTCGTCTCCGGTCGCACGCCCGGCGCCCTCCGTGCGCGGGCCGCGCAACTGGCCGATGTACTCGACCGCAGCCCCCACCCGGCCCCCGCCGACGTGTCGGCGGCCCTCGCCGCCGGCCCCGGTGCCTTCGAGCACCGCGTCTCGTTCGTCGCGGCCGGCCGCGACGAGGCGCTGCGTGCCCTCGCCGCCGTCGCGGCGGGCGAGACACCGCAGGTCGTGGCGCCCGAGCGGGTGCGGACCGCGTTCCTCTTCACCGGCCAGGGCAGCCAGCGCGCCGGGGCGGGCCGTGAGCTGTACGCGGCGCACCACGCGTTCGCCGCCGCCTTCGACGCGGCCTGCGCCGCGCTGGACCCCCACCTCGGGCGCTCGCTGCGCGCGATCGTGTTCGCCGCCGAGGGCACCCCGGAGGCGGCCCTGCTCGACGAGACCCGGTACACCCAGCCGGCCCTGTTCGCGCTGGAGACGGCGCTCTTCCGGCTCCTTGAGTACTTCGGTGTGCGTCCGGACGCGCTGCTCGGGCACTCCATCGGTTCGGTGGCCGCCGCGCACGCGGCCGGGGTCCTGTCGCTCGCCGACGCGGCGACGCTGGTGGCGGCCCGGGGGCGGCTGATGCAGGGGTTGCCGGCCGGGGGCGCGATGCTCGCCGTGGAGCTCGACGAGGACGTGGTGACACGGCTGCTGACCGGTCTCGAAGACCGGGCGGGCATCGCCGCGCTCAACGGCCCGCGCGCCACGGTGGTGTCGGGCGAGGCCGGTGCGGTGGAGGAAGTCGCGGCCCGTGCGAAGGAGTCGGGCGCCCGGACGCGCAGGCTCACCGTGAGCCACGCCTTCCACTCGCCACTGATGGAGCCGGTGCTCGCGGAGTTCCGGGAGGTGCTGTCCGGTCTGGACTTCCGGCCGCCGCGGCTGCCGGTGATCTCCGATCTCACCGGGGCCGCCGCGGACCCGGACGAGCTGGCCTCGCCCGGCTACTGGGTCCGGCATGCCCGTGAGGCGGTCCGTTTCGCGGACGGCGTCGCCGCGCTCAAGGAGCTGGGTATCGGCGCGTTCGTGGAGCTGGGCCCCGACGCGGTGCTCGCGACCATGGCCGCCGATACACATCCGGACGCTGTGTCACTGCCGCTGCTGCGCCGCGACCGCTCCGAGCTGCGCTCGCTGCCGGAGGCGCTGGGCGCGCTGCACGCCGCCGGTGGCACGGTCGGCGGGGCGGTGTACGGGGTGCGGGACGGCCGCCGGCCGGTCGAGCTGCCCACGTACCCCTTCCAGCGCGAGCGGTACTGGCTGGACCGCCCGGCCGCTCCGGCCGGTGCGGCCCGGGTCGAACAGGCGGGGCTCGGCGCGACCGACCACCCGCTGCTCGGGGCCGCCGTCGAACTGGCCGGTGACGCCGGCACGGTCCACACCGGGCTGCTGTCGACCGCCACGCATCCGTGGCTGGCCGACCACGCGGTGCTCGGTTCCGTCGTCCTGCCCGGGGCCGCGCTCCTCGAACTCGCCCTGTACGCGGGCCGGGAGGCCGGCACTCCGGTACTCGACGACCTGACGCTGAGCGACCCGCTGCTGCTCCCGGACACCGGCTCCGTGCGGGTACAGGTGAGCGTCGGCGCGCCGGGCACGGGCGGCAGGCGGCCGGTGACGGTCCACTCGCGGGCGGCGGACGCCGAAGGGGAGCCGTGGACGGTACACGCCTCCGGGGTCCTCGCACCGGACACCGCCGTGCGGCCGGCGCCGCTGACGGGTGCCTGGCCGCCGGCGGGAGCCGAGCCCGTCGAGGTGAGCGGCGCCTATGCCGAACTGGCCGCACTGGGCTATGCGTACGGCCCCGCTTTCCAGGGCCTGCGGGCCGCCTGGCGCGATCCGGCGGACGGAAGCCGGTACGCCGAGGTCGCGGTCGACCTGGACGGTGCCGGCGGTCGGCTCGTGGCCCCCGCGCTCATCGACGCGGCCCTGCACCCACTCGCGCTCGCCGGTCCCGGTCCGTCGGGCGGGCTGCCGGTGCCGTTCTCCTGGAACGGGGTGCGGGTGCACGGTCCCGGGACCGGATCGGCGCGGGTCCGCCTGTCGCCGGCCGGGCCCGACACCACCTCATTGCTGCTCACCGACGAGTCCGGTAGACCGGTGCTCTCCGTGGACGCGCTGGTCGTACGGGAGGCCGACCCGGCCCGGTTCGCGCCGGCGCGCAGCGGCGGGGGCGGGCTCTACCGGGTGGAGTGGGCGGCGCAGGCCGTACCGGTCGGTGGGGCGGTCGCGGTCGGGTACGACGAGGCGCTGCGGATCGCGGAGGCGGAAGGCCGGTTCGCGGGCGACGCCCTGCTGGACGAGGAGGCGCGTTCCCTGCCCGGCCTCGCTCAGGTGCTGCGCGACTGGGTGGCCGACGACCGCTTCGGCGGGGCCAGGCTGGTCGTGACGACGCGGCGGGCGGTGGCCGTCGAGGACGGCGACCCGGTATCCGGGTTCAACCGCTCGACGTGGTGGGGCCTGGTGCGTACGGCCCAGGCCGAGCACCCCGGACGGTTCGTCCTGGTCGACTCGGACGGGGCGGACGCCTCGGCCGGTGTACGGGACGCTGCGCTGAGCACCGGCGAGCCGCAACTCGCCCTGCGCGACGGGGCCGTGCTCGTCCCGCGGCTGGTCCGCGTCCCGCTTCCGGCGGAGAGCCGCACGGAACTGCCGGGCACGGTGCTCGTGACCGGTGCCACGGGGGCGCTCGGGCGACTGGTCGCCGAACGGCTCGTCACCCGGCACGGGGTGCGGCGGCTGCTGCTGACCGGGCGGCGCGGGCCGGACGCCCCGGGCGCCCGGGAGCTGGTCGATCACCTCACCGGTCTGGGTGCGGACGTCACGCTCACCGCCTGCGACCTCGCGGACCGGGCGGCCCTGTCGGCACTGCTGGACTCCGTGCCGGACGCCCATCCGCTGAGCGCCGTCGTGCACGCGGCGGGTGTCACGGCGGACGCGACGCTGGAGGCGCTGACGGACGAGGCGTTCACCACCGTCCTGCGGCCCAAGGCCGACGCCGCACTGCTGCTGCACGAGCTGACCCTGGAGCGGGGCATCGAACCGGCCGCCTTCGTGCTGTTCTCCTCGGTGGCCGGGATCATCGGCAACGCCGGCCAGGCCAACTACGCGGCGGCCAACACCTTCCTGGACGCGCTGGCCCACCACCGCCACGCGCTGGGGCTGCCCGCCACCTCGCTCGCCTGGGGGCTCTGGGAGCAGTCCGGCGGTCTCGGTGACGCCCTCGGCACCGCGGACCTGGCCAGGATCGCGCGTACCGGGGTCGCACCCCTCACGGCGGAGGAGGGGCTTGAGCTGTTCGACGCGGCGCTCGCATCCGGGCTTCCCGGGCTGGTGCCGGCACGGCTGGACACCTCGGCGCTGCGCCGGCTCGGTGACCCGGACCGGGTGCCGCCGCTGCTGCGGTCCCTGGTGGGTCTGCCGGCGCGGCGGCCGGTCCCGGTGACCGGAGCGGGCGGCGGGGCCGACGGCGAGGCCCCCTGGGTCAGGAAGCTGGCGGAAGCGGCCGAGGAGGAGCGGCCGCGCCTGGTGCTCGACCTGGTGCGGGCGGCGGTGGCGGAGACGCTGGGCCACCCGTCGAACCGGCCCGTTCCCGCCGACCGGGGCCTGCTCGACCTGGGCTTCGACTCCCTGACCGCCGTCGAGCTGCGCAACCGGCTCGGCGCCGAAACCGGGCTGCGGCTGCCCACCACGCTGCTGTTCGACCGGCCGACCGCGACCGCGCTCGCCGCCCATCTCCACACGGAGCTGACCGACCGGCTGCCCGGCGGACCGGCCTCCGCCCTGGCCCGCATCGACGAGCTGGAGGCCGCCTTCGACGGGGCCGCGCTCGACGCGGAGGCCCGCGAGCGGATCGCCGCCCGCCTGGCCTTGTTGCAGGCCCGCCTCGCGGCGGCCGGTGACATCTCCGTACCCACCACCGACATACCTGCCACCCCCTTGCTGGACCAGGCGTCCGACGACGAGCTCTTCCAGCTCATCGACGGACAGCTCGGCTCCGAATAGCCCGTACGACGAGGAGAGTTGACGTCGCATGACGAACGAGGCCAGGCTCCGCGACTACCTCAAGCGCGTGACCAGTGACCTGCTCCAGACCCGGCAGCGGCTGACCGAGGCCGAGGCCGAGCGGCACGAACCGATCGCGATCGTGGGCATGTCCTGCCGCTACCCGGGCGGGGTGCGCTCGCCCGAGGACCTGTGGGACGTCGTCGCCACGGGCACCGACGCGATCTCCGCGTTCCCGGAGAACCGGGGATGGGACACGGCCGCGCTCTACGACCCCGACCCGGAACGGACCGGCCGCAGCTACGCGCGTGAGGGCGGGTTCCTGCACGAGGCGGACCGGTTCGATCCCGGGTTCTTCGGGATCAGCCCGCGCGAGGCGGTCGCGATCGACCCGCAGCAGCGGCTGCTCCTGGAGACCGCCTGGGAGGCGTTCGAACGGGCGGGCATCGACCCGGACACGCTGCGCGGCTCCCGTACCGGGGTGTTCGCCGGGGTGATGTACGGGGATTACGGCGGGCGCATCCGTCGCGCCCCGGACGGGCTGGAGGGGTACATCGGCACCGGCAGTGCCGGGTCCGTGGCCTCCGGGCGGCTGTCGTACACCTTCGGGCTCGAAGGCCCCGCGGTGACGATCGACACGGCGTGCTCGTCGTCGCTGGTGGCGCTGCATCTGGCGGTGCAGTCGCTGCGCCGGGGCGAGTGCGATCTCGCGCTGGCGGGCGGGGCGACGATCATCGCGACCCCGGGTCTTTTCGTCGAGTTCAGCCGGCAGCGCGGGCTGTCCCCGGACGGCCGCTGCAAGGCGTTCGCGGCGGCGGCGGACGGTACGGGCTGGGGCGAGGGCGTCGGGCTGCTCCTGGTGGAGCGGCTGTCGGACGCCCGCCGCAACGGCCACCGGGTCCTCGCCGTCGTACGGGGCTCCGCCGTCAACCAGGACGGTACGAGCGGGCAGCTGTCCGCGCCCAACGGCCCGTCGCAGCAGCGGGTGATCCGGCAGGCCCTGGAGGACGCCGGGCTGACCACCGGCGAGGTGGACGCGGTCGAGGCGCACGGCACGGGCACCAGGCTGGGCGACCCGATCGAGGCGCAGGCACTCCTCGCCACGTACGGGCAGGACCGGCCGACCGAACAACCGCTGTGGCTCGGTTCGTTGAAGTCGAACATCGGGCACACCCAGGCCGCCGCCGGCGTGGGCGGCATCATCAAGATGGTGCAGGCCATGCGCCACGGGGTACTGCCCCGCACCCTGCATGTGGACGAGCCGTCCCCGCACGTCGACTGGGAGGCCGGGGCCGTACGCCTGCTCACCGAGGCCCGCGACTGGGAGCCGGACGACCGGCCGCGCCGGGCCGCCGTGTCGTCGTTCGGGATCAGCGGGACGAACGCGCACATCATCCTGGAAGCGCCCGCCGCCGAGGCGCCGGTGGACACCGCGCCGGAGGGCCCGGTAGTGCCGTGGCTGCTGTCCGCGCACGACCCGGAGGCGCTGCGGGAGCAGGCCGCGCGGTTGCGTGCGTACGCGGAGGAGCGCCCGGATCTCGATCCGGCAGCGGTCGGTGCGGTGCTGGCCCGGGGCCGGGCCGCGCTCGGCCACCGGGCGGTGGTCGTGCCGGGCAGCCGCGAGGAGCTGGTGCCCGCGCTGGACTCGCTGGCCAGAGGTGTGCCCTCGGCCGATGTGGTGGAGGGGATCGCCACCGACCACGGCAGGACGGTGTTCGTGTTCCCGGGTCAGGGTTCGCAGTGGGAGGGCATGGCACGCGAACTCCTCACCACCTCGACGGTGTTCGCGAACCACC
>NZ_JBEYCF010000095.1:0-9515 GCF_040632605.1 Streptomyces sp. NPDC019224
CGGGCTTCGAACGCGCACAGTCGGCGCTTCAGCACAGCAGCAGGCGTGGGCACGAGGGCACCTCCGGACTCGAGAGCGAAGACCTCGACACCCTGTACCCCGAACCGTGGTGATCACAAACAGCAAAACTGCAGGTCAAACACATGATTAGTTGGACAACAGCTAGTCAGATCTCCCCTCCCCCACGCCCTGCCCCGGGTGCCGGTGCGCGGGCGGGTCGCCGGCCCGCGCCCGTGCAAGGGTATGCCTCCGCTCAGCCGGCCGCCTCCGCCTCGGCCCGTGCGACCGCCGGGGCGATGGCCCGCTCCACCGCGAGCCGCCCCTCGCCCGTGTCGCCGAGGCGGCGGACCATCAGGCGCACGATCGCGTGGAAGAAGAGGGCCGGCCCACACGGGGTCCACTGTTCGCAATTGGCCGGGGCGAGCAGAAAGTCGAGGACAGCGTCGGGTTCGGCAGGAACGAACCGGAACTCGGCGTGCTCCCACTTGTCGTCGACGCCCCGGCTCCAGCGGTCCCGCAGCTCCGCCTCACTCAGGTCGGGCAGCACGGCCAGGAAGAAGGCGGCCCATTGGTGGTGGCCGAGGTCCATACCGAACGACAGCAGCTCGAGGTCGCAGGCGTCGCTCTGATGGACCGCCAGCTCTTCGCGCAGCGCGCGGCGGGCCGCGCCGAAGAGGTCGGGCACGCCGTCCTTCAGGTCGTGCTTCCCGGAGAGACCCTCGTTGGCCGAGGAATTCCAGAATCCGGCGTTGCCGCCGACGGTGGGGCTGCGCCGGGAGAACAACATCCGGTTGTCCTTGCCGGTCACTACGGCGACGTTGGCACCGAAGCTGCTGGACAGGAACCCGTTCACGGTCACCGGGTCTCGGCCGGCCAGATAGTGTTCACGCAGCGTGAACCCGGCGCCGTCGCCCTCCTCAAGCCGCCGGTCGTCGAGCTGCTGTGCGGCGAGGTATGTGAAGTAGTCCGAGGGTGAGAAGCGGATCTCGACGATCGGGTCCTCAACGTCGTCGCTTCGGGTGACGGCGATTGTCTCGACGGCGAACCGGGGGTGGTTCCAGCGCCGGTCGGCCCCGGCGACGGCCCGGGTGCGCTGCTCCTCCTCGATCTCCTGGCGCCAGCGTCGTACGTCCTCGGGCAGGTAGACGGGCTCGTCGGCGTCGAAGTAGATCTTGAGGTTTTCCTCGACGATTGGACGGGTGCCGTCTCCTTCGAAGACGTAGCAGTCGGTTTGAAGCGGTCCGATTCGAATGGGTTCGCGATCTGTCACGGCAGCCTTCCCCGAGCTGTGAACTACACGGTGCGCCACGACAGTTGCACATCGTCGGAGATGGTTGCAACATCCTCACCAGGGGGCACGGGAGGCGGGCGTGGTGGGTGGCGCGGGGGCTCACGGCGAGGCGTTCGTCGTGTGCGTCGACAAGTACGACAGTGCCCCGCACGCCGGGCTGGAGTCCGCCCGCCGCTGCGCGGAGGACTTCCGCACGCTGGCCCGACGGCTCGGCTTCGACGCCGACGCGCCGGTGATCTCGGGGACGAAGCGGGAGATCGAAGACGCCTTTGACCTGATCCAGAAGTCTCCAGCGAAGCGCAAACTCATCTACTGGGTGGGGCACGGCTTCAAGTACGACGGGGAGCGTGCCGGTCTGCCTTGCAGGGACTTCGACCTCCAGGACAAGCACCCGATGTTCTATCCGTACGAGCTCGGCCGCATCCTGGTCAGACTGAGCGGTGATGTGCTGTTCGTCGTCGACACCTGTCATGCAGCAGGCTTCGCCTACGAGGTCTACAACGAGTACGTCAAGCGGGAGGTCGCGTCCGGCGTCGTGCGGCCCGGGCCGCCGGGCGCAGGCGTGCCCGGCCGGAGCATCGGTTGTCTGGGCACGGTGGGCGGCGACGAGCTCGCGCAGGTCGGGCTTTGGCTGGGCGCGTGGCGGCGGCTGGTCGACGCGCGCGACCAGGAGTTCCGCGAGGAGCCGCTGTGGAACGCGTACGCGCGCTCCGTGCACGGGGCGGTGGTGGTCGAAGCGGTCCACCACGTCCTCTCCGACATGACGGGCGGCGACCTCGTCATGCCGCAACTCCACGGCGGCGGACGGCTCCTGGGGTTCTTCGTCAATCCGCACTACGACCCTTCCGCGCGCCCCGTGTCCGCCACCGCACCCACTCGGCGGCAAATACTCCTCGGCGAGCAGGTGCAGCGTCTGCTGCGCAGCCGCTTCGCCGGACTGTTCCTGGAGGAGGACGAGCCGTTCGTCGGACGACGGCACTCGCTCGCCCGGATCACGGAGTGGCTGAGCTCCTCCGGCCGCAACGGGATCATGGTCGTGACGGGCGCACCCGGAAGCGGCAAGTCGACGCTTCTTGGGCAGATCGCGCTGATGACGATCAGGGACACCCCGCAGTTCAGCGCTCTGCCGCCGACTCGGCGCAGCAGCCTCACGGGGGCGATCTCCGCCGGCATCCAGTGCCGTGGCCGCAGCGCCCTGGAATGTGCCCGCGAGCTGGCTCTCGGCATGCAGATCCCGGAGCCGGAGACCGGCTGGAAGGACGTGGGCGAGGCGGTCCTGGCGCTCATCGCGGCCTGCCGGGCCGAGGGCGAGGCCGCCTTCCTGGTCGACGGGCTCGACGAGACGGACCCAGCCCATCTCGACGCGGTCGTCACCGAGGTGCTCGGCCCGCTGGGGCAGCAGCCCAACGTAAAGATCCTGGTCGGCAGTCGCCCCACAGCCGGCCCAGCCCTCGCACTGCTCGACGCCGCCACACACGACCTGGATACGGTGCACGACCGCTCGGACGACATCGCCGAGTACGTGACGCGCCGACTGTCCGTGCCGGACTCGCCGTACCGCACGGATGCTGGGTTACGGGAGGCGGTGGTGCGGGTTCTCGTGGAGCGGAGCCAGGGCGTGTTCCTCGTCGCACGGCTGCACTGCGCGGCGCTCGTGCGTGCCGGGAGGGCGCTCGCTCCGGACAGCGAGGAGTTCCGTGAGCTGCTCGCCGCCGGTCTGGAAGAGGCCCTCGCGCAGGAGATCCGGGACCTCGACCGGGTCGCCTCGGCCGGGCCCGGCGGTCCCGTGCCCGCCGGCTGGGCGCGCGGGCTGCTGCTGCCGCTGGCCCTGTCCTACGGCGCGGGATTACCCCACGCCGACGACATCTGGCTCGACGCTGCGTCCCGCCTGGCCGGACAGAGCGAGCAGACCGGTCAAGGCGGGCAGACCGCGGCGTACACCCAGGAGGACATCCGGCGGATCAGGCGGGTGGCCGGCGCCCATGTCGTCGAGTACGGAGAGGCCGGCCAGCCCGTCTACCGACTGGGCCACGAGGCTCTCGCCCATCATCTCCTGGAGGGCACCGGCCGGCCCAGGGCCGAGCTGCACGCGGTCATGACGGACGTCCTGCTGCACACTCACCGGACCGTCCACCGGGGGCGCGGCGCCACCAACGCCTACATCGCCCGCTACGCCACCGCCCACGCCGCAGCGTGCGGCCGCCTGGCCGAGCTGGCGGAGGACGCGGAAATGCTGGTCAACGCGGAGCCCGAGCGGCTGATTCTGCTGCTCGACCGGCCGGACTGTGCGGCTACGGCGCGGACGGAGCTCTACCGGCGGGTCGCCGAGGAGCTCACCGGCCGGAATCCGGTCGAGCGCTCGGCGTTGCTCCAGGCCACAGCGCTCTACCAGCAGCCGGAGTTACGGGCTTGGGCCCGCTCCCCCGGCCTGCTGTTCTGGACGGACGAGTGGACGACGACCCGCCCCGTGCCACCGTTCCGGACGCTGAAGGTGCCGCAGGGCGATGTAAGGGCGGTGGCCGCCGACAGCGACGGCCGGGGTCTGCTCGCGGCGGGTGAGCGGCTCTGGCACTGGCCTCGGCCCGGCGGCCAGCCCGTCTTCCTGCACCGGTGGCTGGGCAATGGCGCGTTCCACGCGCTAACGGTGGCGCCGCTCGGCCCGGCGGTGACTGCGGTCGCAGACGCCGAGCGCATCGTCGTCTGGACGTCCGCCTCCGGGCCCGTCGAGGTGTACGGGTGGGGCTCGCGGATCAGCGACGTGGCGGCCGGGTCCGCGGGCGGCACCACGCTCGTCGTCGCAGCGAGCGGCACGACCGTCTCCGTGTGGGAATGGCGGGACGGGCGCCCCCGGCACCGCGGCTTCTGGCCATGGCCCGGTGCCGGCCCGGTTCAGAGTGTGGCCGTCGCCTCCCTTCACGGTCTGCCGTGCGTCCTGGCCGCCGGGGACGGCGGGGTGGTGGTGTGGGACGCCCGCAGCGGCGCACAGCTGGTGGCCTTCGGCGCGGACGCGGGCCGGGCCGACGCCCTCGCCGCCACAGGCTCAGGCGCCGGCCTGCACGTCGCCGTCCTCGGTACGGCCCGGCCGCAGGTGCGTCTCTGGCGTGTCAATGGCGGCGACGTCACCGGCGAGGCCCGGCCGGGCGCCGAGCTGGTGCACACGGCGGCCCTGCGGCACGCGTCGGGTTCGGCAGTGGCGCTGCGGGATGTCCCGGAGGGACTGCTGGTTGCTGCGGTCGACGGAGGGACCGTACGGCTTTGGCGGGTGCGTGACGGCGTACGGAACGGAGTTCCGGAGACCGAGGAGTTGCCCGCCCTGCCAGGGCATCGCACCCAGCCCCGCTCGGTGGCGTTTCTGCGCGATGACGAGGGGTCCGTGTGCGTGGCCGACGGCTCCCGGATCCGGGTGTGGCGACGGGCCGACGGCACGCCCGGTGGAGGGGCGGGGGCGGGCGGCCCGCGGACCGGGATGCCCAGTTCGGGAAGCGGTCATGTGGGGGCGATGACTGGGACGGCCCGAGGCGGGGCGGTGGCGCTCGCCGCGGAGAACACTGTCCGGGTCTGGGACCTGAGCGGGCGGCACCTGGCCGACGACCGGGCCCTCGACCGGGTCTCCTCGCTCGCGCTGCGAAGCGCTCCGGGCGACGAGAAGGTGTGGCTCGCCGTGGGCGGGCATCACTCCGAACACGGTCCCTGCCTGCGTGTCAGAGCACTGAACGACGAGGGCGGTACGGAGATTCCGCTCGATGTGCACCGCGACAGCAGCGTGACCGCGGTGGCTCTGGCGGGTGCTGGCGACGCGGTCGAGGTGCTCGCGGCGACCGACCGGTACGTGCGCCGCTGGGACGTCGCCACGGGCGAGCAGCGGGCGGGCCTGCACGTCGGCGTCGGGCGGATCGAACATCTCGTGTCCGTAGAAGCACCCGGTGCCGAGCCCTTCGTGGCGGCCACGGCGGGCGACTCCGCGTGGGTCTGGCCGCAGGCGGAGCCCGGCGCGCCGCCCCTGCGGTTCCGGCTGCCGCGACTGCCGAACCCCGTGCCCGCCCGTGCGCTTGCGGGCATCCATGACGTCCGGGGCCGGCCGCTCGTGGCGCTCGCCACCTCCGCCGGGGTGTTCACCGGTTCGCCGGACGACCCACTGGAGGACAACACCGGCTGGCGGCGGTTGCGGCCGCGCAGCGATGTCACCGACGTCCGCTCGCTGGCCTTCTGCACGACGCCGGCGGGCCGACTCGTGCTCCTCGGCGCGAGCCGTACCCGAATCATCCACGAATGGGCGGTCGACGAAGCCGGACGTGCTTCGCGCCGCGGCTCGGGCGAGCACCGGGTGCTGCCCGACCGGGGCTACGACGTACACCAGGTGTTCGCCGCCCCGAGCGAGTCGGGGCTGCTGGTCGCGGCGGTGGGCCGGGAGCGCATGGACGTCCTGCGAATCGACGAGAGTCGCGGCTGACGACGAGACGCACAAAAGTCGGAACACGGAACGACGAACAAGGAGAGAGATGGCGAACGACCTGGTCGTGTTCGTCCCGGGAATCATGGGCAGCGTGCTGCGTGATGCCGAGGGGAAAGATGTCTGGAACCTCACCCCCGGTGTGGCTGGCAGCGTGCTGTTCGGCCTGGAGCGCTACTTCGAGCGACTGACGCTGCCGCCCGGCATCGGCAACGAGGCGCCGGAGACGTCCGCGCCGCACGCGCTGTCCTCACACGGGCTGCTGAAGGAGCCGCGCATCTGGCCTGGCCTGATGCCGCACGTGGCCTACAAGAAGCTGGCGCGGCACCTGGGGGGCCTGGCCGCAGGGCGAATGGTGGTCTTCCCGTACGACTGGCGCTTGTCGAACCGGCACTCCGCCGGGCTCCTGAAGGCCTTCGTGGAACGGGAGCTGGGCCGCTGGACGGAGGAGTGCCGCGCCCTGGGTAAGACCGGTGAGCGTGCGCCGAAGGTCGTCTTCGTCTGCCACTCCATGGGCGGGCTGGTGGCGCGCTACTACCTGGAGGTACTGGGCGGCCGGGAGACCGCCCGGTCGCTGGTGACCATCGGCACGCCATACGCGGGTGCGGTGAAGGCCGTCCAGGCGCTGACCGGAACGTTCCCCGGCCGCAAGTTCCGGGCCGTGCCGGCGCGGCTGCGCGACCGGCTGATCGAGGCGGCACGGAGCATGCCGGCGGTGCACCAGCTGCTGCCCACGTACCAGTGCGTGGACGGGTATCCGGAGGGCACCCGGCTCGAGGACGTGTCCGTGCCAGATCTTGACACCGCGATGGTGCGCGACGCGTTCGACTTCCGCCGGGAGCTCGGCGCGCACATCCGGGACAACGTCGCGGCGGACCGGGCGTCCGGCCGGCCGGATGCCTACCAGCTCTTCGCCTCCGGCGGCCGAGGAGAGCCGACGGACGTGCTGCTGCGGCTGTCCGCCGGGCAACTCACTTACGACGACCGCTTTCCCGGGGACACCCGCTGGCAGGGGGACGGCACGGTTCCCTGCCTCTCCGCGACGCCGCCGGACTGGGCCGACGGCGCGCGGGTCGACTGGTTCCGGCTCGGCCACACGGCCCTGCCCAACGACGTCCATCTGCACCGGCAGTTGTTGGACCGGTACGAGGCCCTGGAGCACCGTCCGTACCAGACGCTGAGCATGGGCTTCGGCGTCGACGTCCCCGAGGCCGTAGCGAAGGGCGAGCCGCTGGAGGTGGCGGCGGTCTCGGAGGAGGACGGGCTGTTCCTCGAAAGCCGTCTGGTCTCCCCCGCGACCGGCGAGGTGCTGGAGCGGCGCCGAGTGCTGCCCGTGGATGACGGCCGGTACCGAGCCGTGTTCGATCCGCCGCCGGGCCTCTGGCTGGTCGAGGTGGAGGCGCCACGGGTGCCGAACGCGGCGGTGCAACAGGAGACGGTCGTCGTCCTGGACTGACACGGCCGGAGGCCCGCAGCGAACGGCTCTCCTTCCGGCCGGTGCGGAACGGCCGGGGCGCGACGGCCTCGCGCCTACGGGCCGTGCGACGGGGAACGGGCGGGGCGGGAACCCAACCGCTCCGCTCGCCGCGCGACGGCGGACCCGGGCGGCCAGAGCACCGGCGGCGGAGCCGGGCCCGCTCGTACGCGGCCGCCGTACAGTGGCCGCTCAACGGGCCCGTTGACACGGTCGACCTCCAGGAGCATCGCGCGCACCCCGGCATCCGGGCGCATCGTCAGGTCGGCGTATTGGATGTACCCGTACGGCAGGCGGTGGGCGATCTCGGTCTGCCAGGACAGCGGAGTGCCCGGCCCCTGTGAGCACGGCTGCGGTCGAGGTGACGGCGGCGTGTTCGTCGTAGCCGTCGTCCTTCACCAGCCGCCCCTTGGCATCGAGGCGGAACTTGCTCAGCGCGGAGATCCTCACCGACTTCGGCAGCAGCAGCTTGGCTGCCCTGCGGCCCTTCTCCGTGAGCACTCACAGCTCTTGACCTAAAAAGGGCACTGTCACGTTGATTGACCGGGTGGGATGATCTTGGAGTTGACCGTGCCGAGGAGCGGATCGCTTGTGTCGTCCGCGTCGCCGTCGTACCCGGGGCACCGGTACCCGGTCGAGGTGATCTCCCACTGCGTGGGGCTGTACTTCCGCTTCCCGCTGTCGTTGCGTGAGGTCGAGGAGCTGATGCTCGAGCGCGGTGTGATCGTCTCGTACGAGACGAGCCGGCGCTGGTGCGCGAAGTTCGGGCAGGCCTATGCCGACGGCCTGCGCCGGAGGCGGCCCCGGCCCGGGGATAGATGGCATCTGGACGAGGTCTTCATCAAGATCAATGGAGATCAGAAGTACCTGTGGCGGGCCGTCGACCAGGACGACACCGTCCTCGACATCCTCGTGCAGAACCGGCGGGACACCGCTGCGGCCAGGCGTTTCTTCCGGCGCCTGCTGGAGACGACCCGCACAGGGCCGTGGGTGATCATCACTGACAAGCTTCGCTCCTACGGCGCCGCCCACCGCCAGGTGATGCCCTCCGTGGAGCATCGCTCTCACAAGGGCCTGAACAACCGGGCAGAGAACAGCCACCAGCCCACCCGGCAGCGCGAACGCGCGATGAAGGGCTTCCGCAGTGTCGGCGGCAGCCCAGCGGTTCCTGTCCGCGTTCAGCGGTCTCTCACCCCACTTCCGACCCCGCCGCCACCTGATGACCGCCTCCGGCCACCGCGCCGAGATGACCATCCGCTTCGCGATCTGGGACCAGATCACCGGCGCTACCAGCGGGCCCCCACGGCCTGAGCACAAGCCCGGGCCGTCGGCCACCACGCCCCGACGCCCCATCAGACAGTCACCCACCCATCAACTTGACAACGCCCGTCATCGAGTTCCTATGGCGGGCCGGGCTCCCGGATGCGGCGCAGCTGCTGGGCCGACCGGATTGGGTTCGGTGGCGGGCGGGCGCCTGCGGGGCGGCGTAGCCAGCCGCCCCGGAGGACATCGGGGGCAGCGAGACTCTCCCCCTCTGGATTTGCTGTACGAGGGGTTGACCGATGCAGTCGTCTTGGCGGTGTTTGCCACAGACGCCTCCTACTGGAGTGACCCGCAGCTCGGTCGCGCGCCGAGGCAGTACACGACCGGATGACTTCTCCGGGTGATTCCCCCCTACCCGCCGACCTGGGGCATAGCGTGCAGCCGTTGGCGATCACGACGTGGTCACTCCGGCTCGCCTCTGGCGATGACCGAGCGGGACCACTAAGACCCACCGGTAAATGGATCACTTGAGGCGTCGGGTGGTGGGGCGGCCGTCCCAGCGGTAGCGGCTCGTCGAGCGTCGAATGAGCATGCGGAGCGTGACGAGTGCGGCGGCGAGGTAGAGGTAGAGGTAGAAGTCCACGACATCGCCGCTCCTCTCGGTGCAGCGCCGCAGCTTGCCGTAGTCGTTCATCCACGAGTGCGTGCGCTCCAGCACCCAGCGCTTGCCGGCCTGGATCGGGGCGGGCACGCCCTTGCGGGCGATCTCGGCCGAGAATCCCAACTCGCCGATCAACACACGTGACTTGGTGCTGTCGTACCCGCGGTCGAGGTTAACGTTGACGGCCTCCGGCATCGCACCGGCCTGCTCTTTGACCGCTGCCAGGGTGGGGCCGAGCAGCGGCGAGTCGTGCCGGTTCGCCCCGCCGGACACGATCCCGAGTGGAACCCCGCACGCGTCGGAGGCGACCGAGCGCTTCAGTCCCTGCTTGCCCCGGTCGACGGGCGAGCGCCCCGCTTTCTCTCCGCCGCACGGC
>NZ_JBEYCF010000096.1:0-8796 GCF_040632605.1 Streptomyces sp. NPDC019224
AAGCGCTATTGAACGTCCGACTCAGCGTCTCTCAGCTACCTACATCTACACAGGCCAGGCCGATAACACAGCTTCACCATGAACGAGAACGCACAGCCACCGTCTACGCCCTGACCTCCAGCCCCGCCCCCGCCGCAACGGCGGGGACCACTAGGCCGAGTGTTCCGCAGCGCGGTGTTCATCCGCGGGTCCTGGTCAATGCCGAGCAGGTGAAGCAGCTCAAGACGAAGCTCTCCGACCCGATCGTCTCCTCCTGCTACCAGGGACTGCTGCAGGCAGCGAGGCTCGACACCGACGGCACGCTGACCGATGGGGTCTTCAGCATGCCGGTCAGGTCGGCCATCGAGGCACTCGCCTTCCGCTACCTCGTCGAGCGTGACGAGAAGATCGGTGCCCGCGCCGTCACGTGCCTGCGCAACTTCCTGGACACCTTCAAGCCCCTGGACCCCCACCAGGCCGGCACCACCGACATCCGCAACACCGGTCTCGCGCTGACGCTGTCCGCGCTCGTGTACGACTGGTGCCACGCTCTCCTCACCGCGGACGACCGGCAAGCGGTCATCGCGACGATGAAGACCCTCGCCGCCCACCAGGAGGTGGGTTACCCGCCCACCAACCTGAGCTCGATCACCAGCCACGCCAGCGAGTACGAACTGCAGCGCGACCAGCTCGCGGCCGGCATCGCGGTCTACGACGAGGACCCGGAGATGTTCGACCTCGTCTCGGCCCGGTTCCACAAGGAATACGTGCCCGCCCACAATTTCTTCTACGGATCCGGGCGCCACCATCAGGGGGACTCCTACCAGGGGACCCGGTTCGCCGGGGACATGTACGCCACCATTCTATTCGACCGCATGGGAGGCAATGCCGGGTTCAGCGCCCAGCAACAGCAGATCATCACCGACTGGATCTACCAGCGTCGCCCCGACGGCCAACTGCTGCGCGCCGGAGACAGCTTCCAGAGCAGCAGTCCTCCCGGCAAGTACTGGAGGGACGGCTACACCATCGCCTCGATGTTGCTGTCCACGGCCCACTACGAGAACGCGTGGCACCAGGATCTCCTTCTTCAGCAGTTGGAGCACGGCTACAAGCCCGGTGGCGAGGAGAATCTCCTCTTCTGCCTCTTCTACAACCCGGACTTGCCCCGCAAGGCGGCCTCGACCCTCCCCCTGACCCGCCTCACCCCCCTTCCCCTGGCCGGCCTGATCGCCCGCACGGGATGGGAAGAAGGCCCTGACGCCGAAACGGCGATCACTCAGGTCAACATCGGCGGATACCAGTTCAACAACCACCAGCATCTGGATGCGGGAGCCTTTCAGATCTACTACCGCGGCGCCCTCGCCCTGGACTCCGGCATCTATGAGAGCAAGGAAGGCAGCTACGGCTCCTCACATGACGTCAACTACCACAAGCGGACCATCGCACACAATGCGCTCCTGATCCGGGACCCGCGCGAGATCTTCCAGTGGTACGACAACAAGATCTCCAACGACGGTGGCCAGCGCTTCCCCGCCGATGCTGTCGAACCCGCCGACCTCACCGAGCTCCTGGACCCGAGCAACCATCACGCCAATGCCCGGTCCGTGACCGGCTGGGCGGGCCCCGACCGCAAGCATCCGACCTTCAGCCACATCAAGGGCAACATCACCGCCGCGTACAGCAGCAAGGCCCGGCTGGTCACCCGGGCATGCGTCTCCATCAACCTCGGGCGAGCCGGCCATCCCACCGCACTCATCGTGCGCGACACCATCACCACCGCCGACGCCGCCTTCGAAACCGCCTTCCTGCTGCACAGCGCGGAAAAGCCGACGGTCGACGGGCCCCACGTCGACATCGCTCGCACCGACAACACGAACTCCGGGCGTCTGCGCATGACCACGCTCGCCCCGTCCAGCCACCGCATCACCACGATCGGCGGCCCCGGCCACGAGTTCGACGTGGACGGTGTCAACTACGCCGCCACCCCCAGGGACAACACGGCCGTCGACCCCGGCGCCTGGCGCGTCGAAGTGGCCCCCTCCACACAGTCCGCCACCACCCAATTTCTGCACGTCCTTCAGCCGCACGCCGCCGACGTCGAGCCCTACCCGGTCACCAGCACCCACGTCTCCGGTGCCTTCCTGGTGCGGCTGAGCAACACCCTGACGGTCTTCAGCTCCGGCGGCAGGAACCTGAACCGCGCGATCGACTTTCGGATCACGGAGGAAGACGGCGCCCACACCGAGTTCCTCGCCACCGACCTGCCCAGCACCGGCTGGCAGTTGGTACGGCGCGACCGCCGCTCGGAACCGGTGCGGGGTCAGGTACGTCGCGGCAACATCCTCTACGCGCGCCTGACCCCCGGCACCTACCAGCTCATCCGCTGATCCCCGAGACCCACCGGCGGCCGGCACCACCGATCGGCCGACCCGGTGCGGTCCCCGCACAAGGAAGTACATGACGGACTCGACTTTCTACAACACACACCACTCCCCTGCCGGTGCCTTCGCCTCGTTCACACTGGGGCACAAAGGCCCCACTGGCGGCTTCGGTCTGGAACTGACGGGCCCGGCCCGGGAGAACGTCTGGGTCGGCGCCGAATCGTCCGACCACTCCTGCTTCGAGGCACTCCCGTTCTTCACCGCCCCCGAGGACGACCGTGCGCGCTTCGCTGCACAGGGACCCAGTGTCCGTGCGGACCGTCCCGTGCGGCCCTTCGCCGACACGTCGATCAGGCGGACCATGGACGCGGGCAGCGACACCTGGCAGGCCGGTGACCTCACTTTCGCGCTGCACTCGCCCCCTGGCCCGCTTCCCGATCCGGACCAATCAGATCCCGAAAGCACTCGGACCGCCTTCCTCCCCGCCGTCTTCGCCGAACTCACCCTCGACAACACCCGTGGCACCACACCACGCCGTGTGTTCTTCGGCTACCAGGGCAGCGACCGCACGCGCGGCATGCGCCATCTCGAACCCAACGGGCCACTGCGCGCCGGCGTCGGCCAGGGTCGCACCACTGCCCTGGCCACCGGAGACGACCATGTACGCTCTGCCATCGGTTTCGACCTGGAAGACATCTTGAGCTCCCGCGACGGCTCGAACTGGGACTTCGGCATAGGAACCGCCGCCGCCCTGGTCACCGACGTCCCGCCGGGGCAGCGTCGCACCCTGCGTGTCGCTGTCTGCTTCTACCAGCCCGGAACCGTCACCACCGGACTTGAGGCCTGCTACCTCTACTCCCGTCATTTCGCGGCCATCGAGGACGTCGCCGTCTATGCCATCAGCCATTTCGGGCGCCTCGTCCGCCGCTGCACAGCAGATGCCGCGTCGCTGACAGCACCCCACCTGAGCGGCGACCAGCAGTTCATGCTCAACCATGCCGTCCGTGGCTACTTCGCCTCGACCCAGGCCCTGGTCAGCAGTGGAAGGGCTCTGTGGGTGGTCAACGAGGGCGAGTACCGCATGATGAACACCTTCGACCTGACCGCCGATCACGTCTTCTTCGAAGCGCGCCAGAACCCCTGGACCCTTCGCAATGTCCTCGATCTGTACGCCGATCGCTATGCCTACCACGACCAGGTGAAGTTCCCGGGCGAGACCGAAACCCACCCCGGTGGCATCGCCTTCACCCACGACATGGGCCACGCGAACGCCTTCTCGCCTCCTGGTCGCTCTGCCTACGAGCGCTCGGGCAGCAGCGGCCTATTCTCCCACATGTCCCACGAGCAGCTCGTGAACTGGATTCTGTGCGCCGGCGTCTACGCCCACTCCGCTCCGGACCCGACCTGGGTACGGGACCGGAAACCGATCCTGGAACAGTGTCTGCAGAGCCTCCTCAACCGGGATCATCCCGACCCGGCTCTACGGGACGGCGTCATGAGTCTCGACAGCTGCCGATGCAGCGCGGGCAGCGAAATCACCACGTATGACAGCCTCGATCCTTCTCTCGGCCAGGCCCGCCGCAACACCTATCTCGCGGTGAAGACCTTCGCCGCCTATGTGTGGCTCAGCGGAGTCCTGGACGCCGCAGCCGCCGAGACGGCGGGCTCACAGGCCCGCAGATGCGCCGACGCCCTCCTGGCACACCGGGACGGCAGCGGAATCATTCCGGCCCTGTTGGAGAAGGACGCGGCCGGAACCATCATTCCGGTGATCGAGGGTCTGGCCCATGTGTGGGCGGCGGGACGCGGCGACGCCCTGTCCCCCACCGGCCCCTTTGCCGACCTCGTCGCCGCGCTCCGCGTCCACACCGAAGCCGTCCTGACCTCACAAGCATGTCTGTTCCCCGACGGTGGCTGGAAACTCTCCGCCGACAGCGACAACTCGTGGCTCAGCAAGATCTATCTGTGCCAGTTCGTCGCCCGCCACCTCCTTGGCTTCCGGTCCGAGGCGAGCGGGCACAAGGCCGACATGGCCCACAGGTCATGGCTGCTCAGCCCTGCCAACGCCGTCTGGTGTTGGAGCGACCAGATGTCCGCCGGCACGGTGGTCGGCAGCCGCTACTACCCACGCGGCGTCACCGCCGCACTCTGGCTCAATGAGGCGCCCACTCACGCGTCCGGGCCCGTGTCCACCCCCTGACGACCTCCCCTCCGCCACCGCCACCGCCACTGCACTACGGAGCACATATGACTGCCTCCCCTCGTCCCCGCTCGGCCTCCTCGCAAGCACAGCCTGCCTCACCGGCCTTCCCCTCCGACTTTCTGTGGGGAGTGGCCACCTCCGCCTACCAAATCGAAGGCGCAGCAAGCGAGGACGGGCGGACCCCGTCCATCTGGGATGTCTTCGCCAAGAGCCCTGGCGCCACTGCTGACGGGGATCACGGCGATGTGGCGTGCGACCATTACCACCGCATGCCTCAAGACGTGGCTCTCATAGCCTCGCTCGGCGTCGACGCCTACCGCTTCTCCGTCTCCTGGCCCCGTGTCCAGCCCCACGGCAAGGGGCCCGCCAATGCCCGGGGCCTCGCGTTCTACGACGAACTCGTCGACGAGCTCCTCGCAAGCGGCGTCCAGCCCTGGATCACCCTGTACCACTGGGACCTCCCTCAAGAACTCGAGGAAGCGGGCGGATGGCCCGTGCGCGACACCGCTTACCGGTTCGCGGAGTACGCCTCGTTGGTTCACGATGCGCTGGCCGACCGCGTCCAGTACTGGACGACTCTCAATGAGCCGCGGCCGGCGGCCTTCTGCGGCTACCACGAGGGCACCCACGCCCCGGGTCGTCGGGACTTCCCCGCAGCCGTCGCCGCCGCCCACCACCTGCTGCTCGGCCACGGACTGGCCGCCCAGAGCCTACGCGCATCCGGCAACCCGCCGGCTTCACTCGGCATCACGCTCGATCTGCGCGACAGCAAGGCCGCAACGAACAGTCCCCTGGACCTCGACGCTCTGCGCCAGACCGACGCCCTCGAGAACCGCATCTTCCTCGACCCCCTGCTCCGGGGCAGCTACCCCCAGGACCTCCTGGCGGACCTGGACCGGCGTCGAGCCCCCTTGCCCGTACGCGACGGCGACCTGGCCATCATCTCCGCTCCTCTGGACGTACTCGGTGTCAACTACTACACATACGCCACCTACGCGGCCGACCCGTCCGGCACAGGCATCCGGCAGATTTCCAGTGGCCGCCCCCAAACGGCCATGGGCTGGGACATCGCTCCCGACGGCCTCGGCTCACTGCTGAACCGGCTCACACGTGAATTTCCGGCCGTGCCCCTCGTCATAACCGAGAACGGGGCAGCCTTCAACGACCTCGTAGACGCCGACGGAGCCGTTCACGACTCCGATCGCGTCCGATTCCTCAACGAACACCTCCACGCCGTGGCTGACGCCATGGCACAAGGCGCCGATGTGCGGGGCTACTTCGCCTGGTCGCTCATGGACAATTTCGAGTGGGCCGAGGGCTACCGCAAGCGCTTCGGCATCGTGCACGTCGACTACGCCACACAGATCAGGACACTCAAGGACAGCGCCCTGTGGTACCGCGACCTCGTCGCCGCAGCCAAGGCCAACCGCCCCGCGTGAACCCATCGACCCCTGCGCCGTGGCATCGGCAACCGGCCCGACAGCAGCGGCGCAGGGACGTGCGGTGTGCCCTCCACCACCCGCCGCGCAAGGGCACACCGCGCGACCGCATCATCACCCACCGTCACGTCATTCTTCGAACAAAGGCGACAGTGTGAAGCTCGCATTCTCCACTCTCGGCGTCCCAGGTATGCCTCTGCACCAGGTCCGCGACTTGGCACTGCGCACCGGTTGGACGGGACTCGAACTTTTGTCCAGCCCCGACGAGCCGCTCCACGTCGGCCTCGACCGGGCCGCGCGAATCCGCGCCCGTGACACTCTCGGATCCGGCGTCACTCCCCTCAGCATCAACTCCTACGTGCACGTCGGACACCCTCAGCACAGCGATGCGGAGGTCGTCGAGGCGATCCGCGCGGAGGCGGTACTGGCCAGGGATGTCGGTGCGACGGCGGTGCGGGTGTTTCCCGGTGCCGACGGGACCAGGGTCATTGCCCGCAGGCTGAAGGCCGCGGCCCAGGCACTGCCCCCCGGCATCGAAATCTGGATCGAAACCCACGACACTCACAGCACGGGCCGGGCCGTGGCGCACATCCTTGACAAGGCGGCGGATGCGCGGGTACGCGCGGTGTGGGACATCGCGCATCCCGTGCACCAGGGAGAGCCCTGGCAGGAAACGCTCGTCGCGCTGCAGCCCCATCTTGCTCATGTCCAGATCAAAGACGAATTCGCGGCCGGGACGCCGCCTCTTCCCCTCGGTGATGGGACTGTCCCGGTAGAGGCTGTACTCAACGGCTTGTCCGCAGAGCACTATCCGGGGTGGGTCTCCCTCGAGTGGGAACGCAAATGGTTCCCCGAAGCCGCTCCTCTCGAAGAGGTGCTGCTCGCGGCCGGAACATGGCTGCGAGAGCGTGTCCGACCCAACTGAGGACGTTGTTACGTTGTTGGGTGGGTGACTATTTGATGGCGCGTCGGGGCGTGGTGGCCGGCGCCCGGGCTTGCGCTCAGGCCGTGGTGGGCCCGCTGGCGGCGCCGGTGATCTGGTCCCAGATCGCGAAGCGGCGGATGGTCATCTCGGCGCGGTGGCCGGAGGCGGTCATCAGGTGGCTGCGGAGCTGGTAGTGGGATGAGATGCCGCTGAACGCGGATAGGAACCGCTGGGCTGCGCCGACACTGCGCAAGCCCTTCATCGCACGTTCGCGCTGCCGGGTGGGCTGGTGGCTGTTCTCTGCCCTCAGACTTGGCCAAGTTCAGGTTTCGGGTCTCCAGCGGGTTGAGGTTCCCCCGAGATGCGGTGGATGGTGACCGCGGGTCAGATGGATCTCATGAGAGGAACTCTGGTCATGGCTGCACCGAGGAAATACCCGCAGGAGTTGCGTGATCGTGCGGTGGGGATGTACCGCTCCACCGATCCGAAGCCGCAGATCAAGCGGCTGGCAACCGATCTCGGGGTGCATCCCGAGGCCCTGCGCGGCTGGATCCGCCAGGCCGAGGCCGATGCCGGCGAGCGTGACGACCGGCCGACCACCGCCGAGCGCGAGGAACTCGCGGCCCTGCGCAAGGAGAACGCCCAGCTCAAGCGGGCGAACGAGATCCTGCGGACGGCCTCGGCTTTTTTCGCGGCCCAGCTCGACCCGACCCGGCCCAGGTGACGGCGCTCTTCGCCGAGCACCCGCATCTGGAGGTCGAGCCCACGCTCCGGGAACTGCACATTGCCTCCTCCACCTACTACCGCTGGCGCCGCGCCGAGAAGCAACCGTGCGAACGGGTCCGCAAAGACGTCGAACTCACCGACAGGATCCGCGAGATCCACACCGATTCCGGCGGGATCTACGGCTCCCCGCGCGTGCCCGCCGTCCTCAAACGCGAGGGCGTCCACGTGGGCCGCAAACGCGTCGAGCGATTGATGCGCGAGGCCGATCTCGCGGGCCTCAGCCCACGCCGCAGCAGCTTCACCCGCCGGGACCCCAAGGCCACCCTGGCCCCGAACCTGGTCGAGCGGGACTTCACCGCGCCCGAGCCGAACCGGCTGTGGGTCACCGACCTCACCATGATCACCACGATTGAGGGTCCGCTGTGGCTCTCGGCTATCCGGGATGCTTTCTCGCGCCGGGTGGTGGCCTGGGAGACCTCCGCCCGCGCGGACGCCGACCTGGTCCTGTCCTGCCTTGAGTACGCGCTGGCCAGCCGGGACGTAGAGCCCGGCCGACTGGTCCACCACGCCGACCACGGCCAGTCAATACACGTCCGTGAAGCTCACAACACGTCTGATGCGGGCAGGAATTGAGGCTTCCATGGGCTCGGTCGGGGATTCGTACGATAACGCTCTCGCCGAGAACTTGTGGATGCTGATCAAGACTGAATGCGTCCGCGGCCGCGTCTTCGCCACGAGGGCCGAGGCGAACCTGGCGCTCTTCGAGTACGTCGACGGTTTCTACAACAGCCGGCGGATCCAGAAGCGGCTCGGCTACCTCAGCCCCATCGAGTTCAAGGAGAAGCACTACGCCGACCGAGCGGCGGCCGATCAAGCGAACCTGAACATCCATCAACCCGTTCTGACCAGCTGATCAGCACCTCCCGCACACCGGGGGAACCTCACATTGATGTAGACCTTCTGCGACAGGTTCGACCCGGTAAGGCCGACCGGCAGTAGGTGGCGGAGCACGGTTGCGATGAGGGGTGGCAGCAGAACGGGCACAGGACCGCGTGATCATGGCGTTCTCTACGGTCTGTGACCGCGAAGGACGACTGTGCCCGTGCTGCCATCATGCCTGCTTGAACCCGCCTGGGACCAGTT
>NZ_JBEYCF010000097.1:0-6770 GCF_040632605.1 Streptomyces sp. NPDC019224
AGAACCCCAAGCCGTTCATCTGGACCAAGACCGCCGACGACATCCTCGACACCCTCGCCGCATACTGCACACGAATTAACGACTCAGGACACTAGTGATAAACCACGCATCCAACGTAACCGGAATCGTCGCCCCTGTAGCGGAACTTGCCGAAATGGCTCATCGGTACGGCGCGCTGCTGCTGCTCGACGCCTCTCAGAGCGCGGGTCTCCTGCCTATCGACGTGGCTACACTCAACTTGGACATGCTGGCCTTCACCGGCCACAAGAGCCTACGCGGCCCGACTGGCACAGGTGGCCTTTACGTTAGGGACGCGACTCAGGTCACGCCGCTCTACGAAGGTGGAACCGGCACCAGTTCACAAGTCCTGCGCCACCCTGCGGGCATGCCTGCCCGTCTGGAGGCCGGTACTCCCGATACCTTGGGCCTGGCCGGCCTCGGGGCGGCCGTGCGCCTGCTGCTGCAGGACGGGCTTGGTCCGGAACTGGAGCGACAGCTCGCGTTGGCCACCGACTGCGCGGCACGATTGGCTGAACTGGACGGCGTTACCGTGCACGTCCCCAGGCCGCGCCTGCCGCGTGTTCCGGTGCTGTCGCTCTTGGTGGACGGCTTGTTCCCTGGAGAGGTGGGCGCCCTGCTTGACGAACGACACGGCATCATGTCTCGTGCCGGGCTGCACTGCGCACCCCTGACCCACCGCGCCCTGGGCACCGGCGAGCGCGGAACGGTCCGACTCAGCCTGGGGTCCACAACCACGCCGGAAGACATCGACACCGCAGTGCACGCGGTGGCGGAGCTGGCCGCGGCCGCCAGGAGAGCTTCGTGACCACCGACCGTGCTGCCCTGCGCAGTGCCTACGACCGGGCCGCCGCTGAGTACGGCCAGCGGCGCAACCCTCGCTACGACCAGTTCCGCGCCGAACAGCTCGACTGGTTCGCCGAGCAGGTGCTGGCTACAGGCGGCAACCGAGTGCTTGACCTGGGATCCGGCCCCGGCCATGAGTCGGTGGAGCTGCGCAACCGAGGGCTTGTGCCACTCGCCGTCGACTTCTCGACCGAAATGGTCACTCGTTGCCGGGCGAAATCGCTTGATGCAGTGGAGCAGGATCTGTACGACCTGCGCGTATCGTCTGCTTCATGGGCCGGAGCCTGGGCCTCCTTCAGCCTGCTGCACATTCCCAAGGCCGATCTGGCACCGATCGTCGACCGAATAGCTGACGCGCTCGTACCGGGCGGCATTCTGCTCGTCCTGCTCTTCGAAGGCGACGGCGAGGGCCCACGCGAGGCGGACCGTACCTCCTTCGGTGTAGCGCGGTATTTCTCCTACTACCGCCAAGACGAGCTATCGGCTGCCCTCTGCAACCAGTTCGACATCGTTGACACCCGACGCTTGGACATTTCCCCCCGACCGACCATCACCGTGGCTGGTCGTCTGCGCAGTACCGGGCCTACCCCGGTCAAGGAGCACCATGTCTGACGACGCCTTCGCCGCTCTCTACCCTGCCGCTGCCGACCAGATGCCGGTGGCGATGCGTATGCTCGTGCCGCGTCGGCCCCGGCTGACAAGTGCCCCCGGTAACAGCGGGACCTTTGAGGAGTTCTACGCGCCGGAGTGCCGGCTCGCACGGTTCTCGGTGACTGGCACTGATGAGCACATTGCCGTCATCGACAAGGCGTTCCCGCACACCCGCTACGACTTTATGTTCCTGGTCGCAAACGACACCATTCGCTGCGCCCCCACTGATCTGTCGGACGCCACCCTCGCCGCGACGCTCGACGCAGTGCCTGAGTTCGTCCGCTTCGTGGCCGAAGCCGAGCCCCGCCGCGCGTACGGGCTCGACGACTGCACCCTCACCTTCGGTTTCAACTACGACCGGGACACCACGGACCGCGACAACGGCCAGTTTTTCGAAAAGCGCTTTCACATGCATTTCAACTGCTGGGCCGCACGAGACCTGAAGGGGATGGTCACCAGCCGCTTCGGTGACGTCACAGATCCCCGGATCAGGCGCACCATGCTGGACCCAGTCTCCTTCCTCGGGCCTTCCGTGATGCATGAGGCCCTGCAGCACCGATTTGCTATGCCAGCCTTGCACGGTGCCCGCGCGCTGCCACCCGACCCGACACGAGACGCTGCGCTGGGACTTCCGCTTGGCCTGAAATTCGAATTGCCCGACTGGGACTACGTGGCAACTCCGGACTGCCGACGGCTTATCCGTGACCTGCACACCACAGCGGATGCCGCCTTCCGCGATCTTCACGTTGCCTTCACCGGGGTGGCACCCCCTGGCAAGGCATGGTATCGCGCTCCACTTCTGCCACAAGCCACCGTCACGGCCCGTCTCGATGCAGTGCCCTACCTCTCAGCTGAAACGTGCACTTCGCTCGCCGTGCTGCGTGGCGCTTTGCGCGATGCCGACGACATGCCCGCGCTGCGTCGCAATGCGAGTCTCGCGGCATCCCGGCTGGTTCTTGCCGGGCTCGACTACCACCTCGGGATCTATTCGCCGCCCTACGTTGACAGCGCGCACTCAGGCACACGGCGTCCGGTGTACCTCTACATTCAGTTCAAATTGTTGAGCCGTATCGGGGGCGGACCGGCCATCGGCGGCGCAGCCGCCGTACAGGTGGATCGGTCTGGAGGGCCGGCGTTCACCGACGAGGAGTTGCAAGCACGACGCGGGCTGCTGGAAGAGTTCACCCGCCGTCAGGTCACTCGACTCGCCAGGCTTGGCACGATCGAGAACGTAAGACTCCCCGGCACGCAGTCCACGATCCGGGCCGACGGGCGGGACCACCTATGAGTGCCCGCTCTAAGCTTCACGTCCGACCGCCGACCGTGGTACTAATCGGACCTCCCGGCGCGGGCAAGGGAACCCAGGCCGCAATACTCGCCCACCATGGCTTCCGTCACCTCGCCAGCGGAGACCTGTTGCGACAGCACATCAAAGCGCAGACACCCCTCGGTCGTCAGGCTGGCCCCTACGTGCGGCGGGGTGATTTGGTGCCAAGCGAGCTGGTGGCCGGCCTCATCCGGGAGGGGCTGCGTGAATGTAGCAGCAAGCCGGTAGTGATCGATGGCTTTCCCAAATCCCGCACGCAGGCCGTCCAGCTGGACAGAATCCTGGCCGGGTCGGGCCGGCGCGCCGATCTTGCCCTGACCTTCCGAGCCGATACCGAGACACTGCGTCAGCGTTTGAGGGGCCGCGCGCAGGAACAGCGTCGAACAGATGATGACGCGACCGTCATCGAGCGCCGCCTCGCCGAGTTCGCCCATGTACCGACAGACCTAACGAGCTACTACCAACTCAGCGGAATACTGCGGACGATCCAGGCCGATGCTCCAGTCGAGCAAGTCGCCGCCGAGGTCGCGGCCCTGCTCCCTAGGCGGTAGCCCAACCCGCCAAGACCCCTACCACTCCCTACGAAGGATGCGCCCACGATGCTCACCCAGGATGAATACGCCGAGATCGCCGAGCAGTTTCGCAACGGATGCGTCTTCTGTAACCCCGACCAACGGCTCATCGTCGCCCGCTCGGAGCGCTTCGCTGTCTGCTTCGACGCGGCGCCTTTGGTTCCTGGGCATCTGATCCTGCACAGCACTGAGCACCTTAGCTGCGCGGGCGAGGTGCCTGAGACATGGTACGAGGAACTCGACGAGATACGCACCGCGGTCCGAACGGAGCTGGAGCGTCACTATGGAGCGGTGGTCAGCTACGAGCACGGCCGTGCTGGGCACTGTCTCAGTGACGGTCCCGAACATCGCCTGTGCCATCACTTCCATCTCCACTTCGTACCGGCCGACCTCGACGTAACCGTTGATCTGCATCGCCGTTTCAAGCACGTCCCAGTGGCCACCTATCGAGAAATCCCCCGATTGTACGAAGACTTCGGTGACTACCTCTTTTTCGAAACGGTTTCCGGCGAGATGAGCTACTTCCCGGTCGACACCGAGATCGAACGTCACTTGATGCGCACCCTGATCTCGCGGGCCGCAAAAACTCCAGAGCGTGCCGATTGGCGCGCTTACCGGAATGCTGACCTACTGATTGCAAGTATGAGGCAACTTGCAGTACACAAACTGGACGCACGCCAGACTCCCGAGGCTGTCCGACGGATGTCGATATGAGCGAGCTCCTTCTCCCGGCAGGCTTCACCCTGGGCGTGGGCGTTGTCGGGTCCGGTCGGACCGGACATTTGCTCGCGACCGAACTACTGAAGCGTGATCGTAGCCGGGTGTACGGCCACAGCCTTCCACAACTACCGGTTTTCCCACGGGGACTTCGAGCGCCGCACGACGATCGCACCGCCCAATGTCATCGCGGCAGTCGGAGGAGGTTCGATTACTTGGACCACACTCAGCCCCCGGCCGAAGCTCGGTGACCTCGTCAACTGGCCGGCTCCACGTAACGTCACCCGACAACCGCAGAAGGAAGAATCGCGTGACCGCGCCCGACACCAACGCGCTCGTCGTAGATCTCGATTCCCACCCAGGCGCAGCCTCGGCCGTCATTGCGGAAGCACCCCTTACTGCAGTCCCGCTGGTAATCACCGCACGGTCCTCCCGGTTCGACTTCGACTCCCTGGAGGACCTCGCGCGTGCAGGGGTGCACCACGGTCGGGCCTTTGGCATCAAGCCCTCAGACATAGTTCGTCCCCCCGCCTCACCTCCCGCAGCCTCCCGCCGCTGGTACCGGGCCGGCCACCATGCTCCCGGTGCCCAACCCACGCCAGGGGCCGTCACGCGTGACAGTCTCAACCAAGCTTGGACCCTGGTCTCTGTCTTCGGTCACGGCGACGGCATGCACATCAACATGGACGGCGTTGTGCTGTGCGGGGTTACCCGTGGCAGGGAGACCGTCAACAGTGTTCCCGTCCCTGCTGGGTGCAGTGCGACCGACGACCGCTGCAAGAAGCAGACGGTTGTCGCCGATGTTTACCGAGCTCAGGACTTGAACTGTAGGGTCCTGTTACTGCTCTCCTGCAACAGTCTCTCGCTCGCCTCGCAGCTCTACCCCAGTGACAACAGCATTGCTGTCGCCGCATGGGCGGCCGGCGCGGCCGAAGCAGTGATCGGCACAACACGTCAGATGATTCTCGCTCCCGGAGAAGTTGAGGACGCCGGGCAACGTGTCCTCAGCGGAGCGCCGCTAGGTGAGGTCGTGTGTGAACTGAATGCCGAACGTCTTGCGTCTGGCCGCAACGGCTACTTCGTGCTACTCGGCGACCCGAACTGGCGGGCTCCTGTCGAACATGCCCAACCCCTCGTTGGGCGGCAGCCCGAACCCTCCGGTCCCGACCAGACTGCGTCCAGGGCGCTCCCCACCCGCGACCTGCTGTCCCGGGTGGCAGACGGACGACGGCTCACCATCGCGCTTCGAATAGTCTGCCGCGAAACCGACGTCTCCAGCTCCGACACGACGCTGCGCAGGCTGGAGTCTCTGCGCTCCGCACTGGAGGAGCAGATCTGGGTTGCCGAGGCTCACCAGCAGCTCACCGGCGGCGTGCCACCGGTGACCCACCGCCGCCTGAACGCGGCCATTCAGGACTGGCAGGACGAGTGTCGTGCGGCCTTCGGCCAGGGCAAGTTGCTCTCTGCCAGCCCCGGCGGTGACGTCGGTGACCGCCTCACCCGGGCGCTCGCGCTATTCGCGGCTCCGACCCCACAGCTTCCCAGCGGCAGCATCTGTGACCGTTGCCGCGGCCGGGTCATGGCCCAGCCATTGCGCTTCCCGGGCGCTGCCTCCGGTCAGGCAGCCACCAGAGTTGCGCTCGAATGTGCGGCGTGCGGCCCTCGCGGGAACGTTCTGCTCGCACCACCTGGCGGGACTGACACCTCCACAGTGCCTGAACTGTCAGTGGCCCTCGACCCGACCGGCAGCAAAGGCTCCACAGCGACGTTCACGCTGCGGTACTCCACGGAGAGCACGTTGTCGGAGCTCCCGCTTCTGCTCCAGGTCAGGGACAAGTCTCGGGCCGATTCTCTGCCGGAGTTCTGGTACGAGCTGTCCCCAGGGCAGACGCTGCACACCATCCACTATCCGATACCGCCCGACTCGGGAAGCGACATCTTCTCGGCCCGCGCGGTCGTGATCAGCGCCGGTTCGCTGGAGATGCTGCGCTGTGTGTTTCCGGTCTGCTGAGGGAGAGACGATGACAACCGACGATCCGTCTCCGTACGAATGGCTGGAGGATGCCGAAGACTCACGCACCAGAAAGTGGATGGCCGAGCAACAGAATCTGTGCTTGGGCCAGTTCGCTGAACTCGCGCATCGCACGGACCTCCGCGCCGCACTGGCGGACCTGCATGCCTACCAGTCTTCTTCTGCGCCGGCCTGGCGAGGAGGAAAGGAGTTTTACTCCGAACGCTCCACTGATGGCAAGAGCTACGCCATCCTGGTACGCGACCACCGCTGTCCTCACGCGCCCCCCGTCCGGCTGTTCGACTCCGTTGCCCCAGGCAGGTCGAGCACACAGAAGGTGACCGCCTGGTATGTCTCACAGAACGGCTGCACTCTCGCCGTCGAACTTGCCGAGCGAGGACAGGAAACGGCTCAGCTACTGCTGCTCGATACTGCGACCCGAGCCGAACAGGCCATACCGCTCGACGGCTATGTATCAGGCTCATTCGCCTGGCATGGTGACGGCAGCTTTTTCTTCGTGCGGACAGGCGAGCTGAGGTTCCCCCGAGATGCGGAAGTCGATGACAGAGGGTCAGATGGTTCTCATGAGAGGAACATCGACCATGGCTGCCCCCAGAAAGTACTCACT
>NZ_JBEYCF010000098.1:0-6603 GCF_040632605.1 Streptomyces sp. NPDC019224
CCCGCCCGCGAACCCCGCACCGTCCTGCGCACCCTCGAATGCAGCGAATGCCGCGCCCCCGGCCCCGCCGAAGCCCTCCCCGGCGGAAAATGCCGCACCTGCCAAGGCGCCCTCACCCCCCGCACACCAGGCCTCCCCGCCCAACGGGTCCGGGCCAAGGCCGACGAGGTCCGCGCAGCCCTGCTCGCCCCATCGGACCGCCCCAAGCGCTGACCACGGCCCGGGGCGGCGGCCCGCCGGTTCAGCTGCCGAAGATGCCGTTGATGTCCACGTCGGCCGCGTAGTAGAAGCCGACCGCGATCAGGATGATCGTGCCGGGGAGCATGAAGCTGGTGACGATGAGCGTGGCCTTGGGGATGGCCTTGGACGCCTTGCGCCGGGCGTTCTGCGCGTCGGTGCGCCGCATGTCGTTGGCGATCTGGATCAGGGTGTCGACGATGGGGGCGCCCAGCTCCTCGCCCTGCTGGAGGGCGGAGACGAACATGGAGACCTGTTCGGACTCGTTGCGCCTGCGGAGCTGGTCGAACGCGTCGCGTCTGCTGACGCCCATGTCCATCTGGCGCAGGGTGATCCGCAGCTCGTCGGACCACGGGCCGGTGTACTTCTCCGCGACCCGCTCCAGTGCCTGCCGGAAGCCGAGACCGGCGGAGACGACGACCGCGAGGACGTCGAGGAAGTCGGGCAGGGTGCGTTCGATGTCGTCCTTGCGCCGGCTGATGGCGGCCCGGATGATCACGTCCGTCCAGAACATGCCGTAGACGAGCAGGACGACGGCGAGGACCACCTGCCCGTTCATCAGCATGGCCAGGGCGGCCAGGATGCCGAGGCCCCCGTAGACGGCGCGCCGGGCGGCGTAGCGGTCGACGGTCAGGCCGCGCGGGTTGCCGGCCATGTCCAGCTTGCGCCGAATCCTGTCGACGCGCTTGGGGCCCATCATGGACAGGACCCGGGGGGCGTACGGCATGCCGATCCGGTCGATCGCCGAGCCGGCCGCGCTGGTGCGGCTGGCGCCGACCTCCAGGGCGACGGCCAGGTCGCCGGGGAGCTTGGCCTCGGCGCGGTACATGCGGATGCCCTGGAAGACGCCGAGTACGGCGAGTCCGATGACGGCCGCGAGCAGGAGTTCCATCCGTGTCTCCTCGTTCCTTTCCGGCCGTCAGACGCGGACGCGGGTGAGGCGGTTGATGAGGAAGAAGCCGAGGCCGTAGAGGCCGACGGCCACGACGACGGCGATGCGGCCGGGGGTCGCGGCGGCCATGTCGTCGAGCGCGCCGCCCCGCATGCCGTTGATGACGAGCAGGAAGGCCAGCCCGAGGACGGGGACGGCGACGGCGGTGACCTTGACCTGCGAGAGCAGGGTGGTGACCTCGCGCCGGGTCTCCTTGCGCTCCTCCAGCGTGTTCGTGAGGTTGCGCAGCGAGGAGACGATGGGGCCGCCCGCCCGGTTGGAGAGGATGAGGGTGGAGACCAGGACGGTCAGCTCGCGGGAGGGCAGCCGTTCCACGAGTTCGTCGAGGGCGTCGTCGAGGGAGTGGCCGATGGCCAGCCGGTCGGCGACCCGGCGCAGCTCCTCGTGGGCGGGGTCGTCCAGTTCCTCGACGGCCATGGAGATGGCGGTGCGCAGGGCGAGGCCGGCCTGGGTGGCGTTGGCGAGGACGCGGGTGAGTTCGGGGAGCTGGTTGATGAAGGCCTCGGTGCGTCTGGCGCGCTGCCAGTCGAGGAAGGCGTTGCCGCCCCAGGCGCCGATGAGGACGGCGAGGAGCCCGAAGAACGGGGCGAAGACGGCCGCCGTGACGAAGTAGAGGCCGAGCAGGGCCGCGGCGGCGTAGACGACGTACTCCCCCGGCGTGAGGTCGAGGCCGGTGACCGCGAGCTTGCGTTCGACGCGCTTGCCGGGGCGGGTCCTGCGCAGGCGCCGGTCGAGGCCCCGGAAGCGGCGGACGCGGCCCCGGAGCTCGGGTGGTCCGGTCTGGGACATGCGGTCGATCAGCGCCCGCTGCTGTTCCCTGTCCGAGGCGAGGATGTGGAGGCCGAGGACGGCGAGCACACAGGCGAGCAGGGTCACGCCGACCGTCAGGAGCGGGAGGTTGTCCATGTCGGGGGGCCTTCTGGGTGAGCGGCGGACGGGAGGCGGGGCGGGGTCAGGCGGTGGACGTGCGGACCAGGAGTTGTCCGTCGGTGTCGGCGACGCCGAAGGCGGCCGGGACCGTCTCGTTCGCCATGTAGAAGCGTTCGGCGACCCGGCGCGGCACCGGGAAGTACGCGAAGCGCCCGTACACGCGTCCGTCCGCCGCCATCGGGAGGGCCTCGAAGCGGCAGACGGAGACGATGCGGTAGTCCTCGCGGCCGTACGAGTCGACGACGGCGATCTCGGTGACGCGGCGGGAGCCGTCGCCGTGCCGGGTCAGCTGGATGATGACGTCGACGGCGCTGTTGATCTGGTCGTGGATCGCGGCGAACGGGATCTCGACCTCGGACATGGAGCTGAGGGTCTGCAGCCGCATCAGCGCGTCCTCCGCGCTGTTGGCGTGGACGGTGGCGAGCGAGCCGTCGTGGCCGGTGGACATGGCCTGGAGCATGTCCAGGGTCTCACCGCCGCGGACCTCGCCGACGATGATGCGGTCGGGCCGCATGCGCAGCGAGTTGCGGACGAGGTCGCGGATGGTGACCCGGCCCTTGCCCTCGACGTTGGGCGGGCGGCTCTCCAGGGTGATGACGTGGGACTGCTGGAGCTGGAGTTCGGCGGAGTCCTCGATGGTCACGATGCGCTCGCCGTCGGGGATGAGGCCGGAGAGGGCGTTGAGCAGGGTGGTCTTGCCGGTGCCGGTGGCGCCGGAGACGATCACGTTGAACTTGGCGCGGACGAAGCCGGCGAGCAGGACCAGCATGTGTTCGTCCAGCGAGCCGAGCGCGATCATCTCCTGGAGCGTGAAGGCGCGGGGGAAGCGCCGGATGGTGAGGATGGGGCCCGAGAGGGAGAGCGGCGGGATGATCACGTTGACGCGCTCGCCGGAGGGGAGCCGGGCGTCGACCATCGGGTTGGACTCGTCCACGCGGCGGTTGACCGTGGAGACGATGCGTTCGATGGTCTGCATCAGCTGTTCGCCGGACGAGAAGCGCATCGGGAGGAGTTCGAGGCGGCCGCCGCGCTCCACGTAGACCTGGTCGGGGCCGTTGACCATGATCTCGCTGATGGAGGCGTCCTCCAGGAGCGGTTCGAGGATGCCGAGGCCCAGGGCCTCGTCGACGACCCGCCGGATGAGCTGCGAGCGTTCGACGGAGGACAGGACGGGGCCCTCGCGGCTGATGATGTGGCCGAGGACGCGTTCGAGGCGTGCCCGGCGCTCGGCCGCCGCGAGGGCGGACATCTCGGCGAGGTCGATCTCCTCCAGGAGTTTGGCGCGGTAGGCGCCGACCAGCCGGCTCTCCTCGCTCATCCCGTTCGCCGGTTCGGGACTGGTGATACGCGCCCGCAGGCTCATGTGCTCGACTCCCTCGTTTCCTGTGGCCGCATGGTCGGTTCCGGGTCAGTCGCTCGGCATGGTGGCGCTCTTCTCGACGGAGCCGAAGGAGAACATCGGCAGCAGGCTGGGGATGGAAACCCGCACGTGCACGGTGACCGCCTCGCCGCCGGTCTCGCTCGTGACCGTGGCCCCGTCGGCCAGCCAGCTGCTCATGGACTGCTTCGCCACGGCGCCCGCCCGGTGCTGCTGGTCCTCGGTGGAGGCCACCCGGGCCGCCGCCCGCGCCGCCGTACCCGCCTGCTGGGCGGCGTACACGGCGAGGCCGAGCTGGACCACGGCGAGCGCGACGACGAGGAGCAGGGTGAGCACACCCACGTACTCGATGACCGCCTGGCCGCGCTGCCGGGAATCCGTGCCGTGCCGTCTCACCATGCGTCACGCCCCTCGTTCCTGGCCCTGGCCTCGCCGGTGGCGTGCATGGGCAGGCTGAACGCCCCGGGGAACAACAGGGGTACGTCGATGCGTACGGTCGCGGTGACCATGTCGCCGGCCTCGCCGCACTCCACGTGCGTCGTCCAGGCGCCGGGGACGTCCTCGCGCGCCGCCCGGTCGCAGGCCGTTCGGTCGCCCTCCGCGACGGCGGCGGCCCTGACGGCCTTGTCGGCGGCGTTCCCCGCCAGGATGTACGTGTAACAGACCATCGCCGCCTGCCAGAGCAGCGCGAGGGTGACGAGGATCAGGGGCAGGGCGCCGACGAACTCGATGGCGGTCTGGCCCCGGTCGGACCGGACATCGCGTGCGTCACGGGGGGCGCGTGCCTCACGGCGGCCCGGGGCCCCGCGCGCCGCCGCCCGCCGCCGGTCCGCGGGCAGGAGGTTCACTTCGCACGCCCCCGTCGGCCGCCCGAGGAGGCGCGGTCACCCTTCGCCCGGCCCGGCCGGGAGGTTCCTTCGGCGTTCTTGACCAGCCCGAGTTCTCCGGCGATCCCCCACAGGGCCTGCTTCACCGTGGACTTGGCGTCCAGGTCCTGGAGGCGTCCGGCGTCCACCACGGCCTGGAGTTCCTTGAAGTTCGCCGGGACCGCGATCCGCGCGACCCTGGTGGCGGTGATCCGCTCGATCAGCGCGGGCTGGATCTCCGTCTGGCGGGTGTGGCGGTTGACGACGGTGACGGTCTCCTCGGCCTTGCGGACCTGGAGGCGGTCCCAGAGCCGGACCATGCGCTTGGCGGCCCGGACGGTGATCACGTCCGGGGTGGTGACCAGCACGGTGCGGTCCGCCATCTCGACCGCCGCCGCGTTGGCCGAGTTCATGTACGTGCCGCAGTCGATGACGACGACCTCGTAGCGGTGGCGCAGGGCGCTGACGGTCTGGCGTACGACGCGGTCGGTGACGTCCTCGCCGCGCTCGCCCTCGGCCGGTGCGAGGAGCAGGGCGACGCCGGATTCGTGGTTGTACAGGGCGTCCTGGAGGACCCGGGGGGAGATGTCCTGGATGGTGGCGAGGTCGACGACGGACCGGCGGAACTGCACGTCGAGGTAGGAGGCGACGTCCCCCGACTGGAGGTCGAGGTCGGCGAGGGCGACGGTGTGCCCGGAGGCGGCGGCGGCCAGGGCCAGCTGGACGGCGGTGACGGTGGTGCCGACGCCGCCCTTCGCACCGCTGACCGTGACGACGGTGCCGCCGGGGCCGGTGAGGGCCTCGGGGCCGGCTCCGAGGTGGCGGCGGACCCCGACGGACCAGCCGGAGGCGGCCTGGACGCGCTGGGCCAGTTCCTCGTACGAGAGGGGCAGGCCGACCAGGCCGCGTGCGCCGGAGTCCATGGCGGCCGAGTAGAGGCCGGGGCTCGTGTCGGCGGTGACGAGGACGACGCCGACGGCCGGGAAGCGCAGGGCCACTTCCCGGATCAGCTCCAGGGCCGGGACGGGGCCGATCCGTTCGTGCACGAGGACGACCTCGGGCAGCTCGTCCAGGGATTCGGCGGCGAGCCGGGCGAGGGTGTCGAGCAGTGAGGTCGAGTCGCCCAGCGGCACGGCCGGCTCCACGTCGGGGAGCTGGCCGAGCAGCGTGGAGACGGCTCGGGCGGCGTCGGCGTCGCCGACGGCCGGGAGGATGCGTGTGCTCATCCGGTCCTCACCTTGACTCAACCAGGATGCCCCGTCCTTCAAGGCGGGAAGGAATGGGTCCTGATTGCGGAGCCGCGAAGCGGCGGAGTTCGCTGCACATTGGTTCTGACCTGTGCTTTCTTTCGTTGTCAGTGAGGGCTGTTAGGTTGCGAATCATGGCGACGACACCAGCGGTTGAGCAGGGTTCCGGGCTTGCCCGGTACACCTTCCGGCTGCGTGTGTCGTCGACCGCGCGGGCGGGTCTTGAGGCGGAGTGGGCGCGGTGTCGGTGGGTGTGGAACGAATGCGTGGCCATGTCCCGCAAGGTCCACGCCGCGAACCGGGATGCGGCTGAGAAGGCGACGTGTGGTCCGGGCCGGCTCGACAAGTTGCTGACCGAGGCGCGGCAGTCGATGTCCTGGCTGCGCGCGGGTGCATCGGTGCCGCAGCAGCAGACCATCCGTGACTTCGCCACGTCCCGGTCCAAGGCGGTCAAGGACATCAAGGCGAAGCTGCCGGTGCGGCGGCGGGCCGGGATGCCCCGCATCAAGCGGAAGCGGGACGCGCGGCCCACGCTGAACTACACCCGGCGCGGGTTCCGCCTCAAGGACGGCCGCCTGCACCTGGCGGGCGGCATCGCCCTGACGGTCGTCTGGTCCCGCGAGCTGCCGTCCGTGCCGTCCTCGGTGCGGGTGTACCGGGACAGTCTGGGGCACTGGTACGCCTCGTTCGTCGTCGCCATCGAGACCGACCCGCTGCCCGCCACGGGGCGTGTGCTCGGGGTGGACTGGGGTGTGAAGGAGACCGCCACCACCACATCCGACGCCCACGACCTGCCCCACCCCGGCCATGGAAAGAGCGCGGCGCGGAGGCTGGGGCGCTATCAGCGGATGATGGCCCGCCGCCGCCCCGCCAAGGGCAAAGCCGCGTCCAAGGGCTACCGCACCGCCCGGCGGCAGGCCGCGAAGCTGCACAAGAAGGTGGCCCGGCAGCGGCAGGACACCGCCCGCAAGTGGGCCAAGGCGGTGGTCCGCG
>NZ_JBEYCF010000099.1:0-6210 GCF_040632605.1 Streptomyces sp. NPDC019224
CTACGTCACCCCGCTCGAAACGAGATCCCTGCTCAGGCAGAACCTCGCCCCGGCAGCGTAAACACCCGCTGTCCAGTCCGCGGGGGGAACTTCAGCCAGATGACCGGGTAGCAGTTCAGTGCGTTGTCGTCCTCGGCCTTGGGCATGTTGCTGCCGATCACGCACTCCGGCTCCGACATGGTCACCGTGGTGATCGCGCCGGTCTCGGAGGTGATGGACTGCAGGCGGGGTCGGTTCATCCGCGGGGCGTTCTGGCTGCTGCTGTAGACGCGATTCGCACGCATCTGGTACTCGAAATCAACAGGATCCAGCTTGATGGGATCGCCGTTCTTCGCGGTGCGCTGGATCTTTCTGAGGACGAGGCTCTGGTCGGAGCTGTTGCCGATATCGGCGCCGTCCTGGTACTCCTGCGTCAGCGCGTAACTGTCGACGGGCTTGAAGGCGTCGGGTTCGGCAGCGGTCGACCAGACAAAGGTGTCGATGCTAGTGAGCCGCTTGCGCGTGAAGAACGAGGGGCCGGTGGCCTTGCAGTCTGTCTCGGACGCGGAACAGATGGCATCGAACGGCACGTCGGGCCAGTTATCGGCGGTGTCCTCCGTCAAGGACGTGCAATCGGTGAAGCAACGCTCCTTGTAGGTGAAGGTGATTTTTCCTGACGCAACGCCGGTGAACAAGCTGTCGGCGCGCTGCCCATACTTGATCTCGTCGAGATGACCGCCGCGAGTGTACGCCGCGGGGGCGGTCTTGTCGCCGTTCTGCGCGTAGTTGTTCTTCTCAGCGGTGTACCAGTAGGTGGAGGCGTTGCCGTGGATGTCTGTGGTCTGGTCGAGGTTCCAGCGCCAGGCCTGTGTCTGGGCGCGGTCGGCGAAGCTGGTGCCGGAGGAGTAGCCGGGTTCCTTGTCATCGTCGCCGAAGACCGGGACGGTCCACACCGAGTTGGTGCGCTGCGCTCCGGCTCCCTTCAGCTTGTTCTGGCCGAAGGTGTAGGTGGTGCCGTCGCTGGTGATGACCTCCCAGTACTCACCCTTCCCGTCGCCGGTCTTGCCGTCGGCGCTGATGTCGTCGCCCTCGTCGCCGTTGTCTGCACCGACCTTGTGGACGACCTGGCTGGCGTCGTCGTTCTTGAGGTGCCAAACACCGGTGTCGTCATCCTTGACGAGCTCGTTCGACTGCCCATTCAGGACGAGCGAGGCATTCTCGAACTTCCAGCACAGGTCTTTTTTGTCGCTCTGCCCGTCGTCGTCGCACGAGCCGTAGCGGCGCTCGACATATGACGAGGTCAGGTCGAAGCCCTCGCCAAGCATGGAGCCCTGGTTGTTGGTGTTCGCGGTCCGCCCGTCAACGCTGCCCGAGTTGTACGACAGCGACAGCGAGGGCGCGGGGCCAGCCGCTGCCGGGGGCAACGTGATTGGGTAGTTCCAGGTGAACGCCCCGGAAGAGGCACCAGCTTCCCAGGTGGAAGAGGCGGCCAGGGATGTGGCTTTGTAGTCACCCGTGGCCGATGCCGGGGGCTCCGCCGCAGCAGTCAGAGCGAACACCGTAGGACTTGCCGGGCGGATTGTTGCCTCAGCGCTTTTGCTCGCGTTGCCCATCTCGATTGGTGCAGCTGCGGGCAAGTTCACCTGTGCGGTGACGGTCTGCTCGGCCAGAGCGTTGCGCGAGGCGACCGGAGTCTGTTTGCGGCACTCGGCCTTGTCCGGGGTCGTCAGGGCGCAGGCGGGCAGGGTCACCAGGCCCAGGCGACCGGCCCAGTTCCCGCCCACGGCAGAGCCGAACGAGGTGTAGTCGACACTGATCTTTGCCACGCCCGGGGTCTGGACGGCAGCGGTGAACGCGACACCGGTAACACCGGCTGCACGGGCGCTCTTCTGATCCAGCACCTTGACTGTGGCGGTGCCGGCCGCTGGCCTTTTAGCCTTCTTGCCCAGGTGCTTGTCCGGGGTCGTGACGCTGACGATGCCGCCGTCGGGGGTAGCTGTGATCTTTCGTGCGTGATTGGAGGGGTTGGGCCAGCTCACGGAACGCTCACTGCTGGCCTGCGCAGCTCGTTTGTGGTTGGCGTCTCTGCTCTTCGCGAGCCGCTCCCGTGCCGCCTTCGCACCGGGTGTGGTCACCGGCGTAACTGGGTTGCTCACCGGCTTGGGGACTGCGGGGGCGCCCAGTGCACTCTGGGCGGCAGCTACCGGCGTCAGCGCGGCAGGTATCGAAAGTGCCAGAGCCAGGGCTCCGACAAGTGGGATACGCAGTCCGCGGCCCCGTGCTTGGCGTGGCCGTGTGCTGTTGTCCCTGTAGACGAGGAAGGGTCTGGGCATGGTGGTGTCGTCTCTCCAGGAGATTCCGGCCGCGGCGGGCGCGGCAATGTTGCGGCGAGCGGGGCTGGCTGGGGCGCCATGCGTGTGGTGCCCCTGCCTTGTGCGGGAAACGGTGGTTCAGATTCCGACGGTCTCTTCCACCTGGTTCGCGTCGCTCATGGCGCCCGCCCAGATCCGGATATCGCTGATGCGCCCGGGCAAGTAGTTGCCCCATGCGCCCTTACCGGCTTCCACATTTCCGCTGCCGACGGCCGCCGTGAACGGGGTGTTGCCGTCCCCCATCTCGCTGGCTCCGAGATAGAGGCTGATCGACTGTGTTTCCGCGTCGAAGATGCCGGATAGCCGGACTGGGGTGTCCAGTACAGCGAGCTCGTTGCTCATGACGGAGGTCGTGGAGGTGCCGTCGGCAGCCAGCCGGCCGAAGTACCAACGCCCGACTTGGATGGTCTTAGTCTCGGGGTTGCCGTTCTCGTCGAGAATGGGCTGGTCATCGTCGTCCACGACCACCTGGGTGTCAGTGCCAGTCTTCTCGAACCACAGGCTCCACGATGAGCCCGCTCCTGCCCGCTGGCCTAGGATCTGGGCCCGGTATCCGACAGGCTTGGCTGCAAGGCCAGCGGAATCGACGGCTGCCTCTGTGGTCACCGTGAACGAACCGGAATCATCGACCAACGGACCAGGCGTCGTACCTGCGCCCGATGTCCCGTTCAAGACCAGTTCCTCCGGCGTCTGGCCTTGCGGCGCCAGTGAAACCCCCGACGACAAGGTCAGCTCCGGCCCGTAGTGAGAGTCCGACCCGTCAGAGATCTTCGATCCTGTGGTGGTGGCGGGCTTCCAGTCGGCGACGAGTTCCACGAACGGCTTGCCCGATGCGTCGCGCAGTGAGGCATCGCTGGCGATCTGGTTCTTGGACCGGGCTGACTGCCACACGCTCACTTCGTCGATGACGCCGGGGAAGTAGTCGGTATAGGTCTCCGACCACCGCATGCGGCCGATCTGCAGCGGGCCGGTTGCAGCCCATGGTGTCGCGTACGGCACCGTGCTCTGCAGGACGCCGTTCACGTACAGGCTCAACGTCGAAGCTTCGCCTGCATCGGGGTCCCCTGCGTCGAACACACCTGCCAGGTGGGTCCATACATGGGTAGCTGCGGGGTTCACGGACGCGGCCTTCGCGTACGACCAGGTGCCGTCGGCCGGGGCATCGGCATTCACTGCGCGGAAGGACCATTTCTTGGACGGCTGGTCGAACCCGAGGCTGAAGGGGCTGCGGTTGACGCCGTCCTGGCTGATCATGGCGTAGTTGTGTGCCGTTCCCTCAAGCCGGACCCAGCCGGCCACCGTGAACGACGTGTCGGTCGACAGGATCTGCTTCGAGGTCGAGGCGTAGCCTGTGGCGCCATCCAACTGCATGCCCTTGTCGCCTCGGCCCGTCGAGCCGTCGGACTTGGTCCAGGTCACGTCGCCGCGCCGTCCCTTGTCCGTACGGGCAGCCCCGGCTTGCAGGGTTGCGCTGTGCTCGCTCGCGAACGGGGACGGGGACGTGTCCAGTGCGGGGCCGCTTTGCTCAAGGAAGTTCCAGTTCCCGATGGCGTCTGCGCCATGGCCGACCTTGAAGCTCATATGTGCTTCGTCGCCCCATCCGTTGTAGTCCATCGCGCGCACCGCGAAGATGCTCTCTCCGGACACCGTCGGCGTGACCGCGATGGTGACGGTGTTGCCGGTCACCGGCTCGGACCACTTTCCGGCCGGATCCGTGGAAAGGCGGTACTGGTACTTCGCGTTCGTGTCACCGGTGCCAGGGCCGACGGCGAACGAGGCCTTCACCCCGGGCGCGCCGTGGGCTTCGCATACCGTCGCGCATGCGGTGTATGGGGTATTGATCTTGATGGTCGGTGGTTTGGGTGCGGTCGTGTCGACCTTGAAGTAGCAGTAGCGGGCTGCCGAGCTCGTCAGGAGATGTGTGGATCCGTTGTAGGCCCAAGTCCATGCCTGGTAGCGGTAGAGGGTGCCGTCCTTGAGGCCGGACCAGCGCATGGGGATCTCTACTCCGTCGCCTACGTATCCGGTCGACGGATAGACGGAGCCGTCCAGGTCGGGGGTGTCCGTCCAGGTGGATCCGCTCTTCTGGTCGACGTCGAAGTAGACGCGGAGCCTGGCCTCTTTCTCTCCGCCCTTGGCCGTCTGCGGCGTGGCGGTCAGCGTGACCGTCGGGCTGCTCTTGATGGCCGGGGCCGACTCGCTTGTCGCGCAGGTCTGGCTCGGAGGCGGGAGCACACCATCCGGGCCCGCCATGTAGGCCGCGCTGTCCACGCCGATGTTGGTGGGCTTGGCGGGGGTGCCGATGTAGTCGACGCTCAGGACCGCGTCGTCGTCGAACCGCTTCCAGGCGATGGCGTCGTCCTCGTGCTTCGCCATCAGCATGAGGGTCAGCCGGGAGATGTTGCCAGCGGCGAAGCTCCTCACCGTCGCGGTCAGGTTCTCGTCGCTCTCGTCCGGGTTGTCGTTGAAGTTGATCTGAGCTCGGGGCTGGGAGGGGGCGCAGTTGCTGCCGCGTCCTGCAGAGACGTAGCGGTCGCCCATCTGGTCCAGCTTGGTGGGGCCTGGCCACTTCGTGGTGCTGGAGATGTTGTTCGTGCGTTCGAGGTCGACCCAGCGGGCATCGCAGGAGAACGACCAGGTCTCGGTCACGGAGAACGTGGCGTCCAGGACATGCTTGCCGGCCAGCTTCGTGGGTGCGAACTCGAAGTACATGCGGTTCACATAGCCGTTACCGCAGTAGTACGAGATGCCGTTGATGACCGCCTGGCCACACTTGCCGACGCTCATCCCGTTGTCGCCGCCGTCGAAGTTGTAGAAGGTGTCGCCGTCCGAGGAGAGCACCGTGCGCTCGGACTCGTTCAGCTCGACCGACGGATCGATATAGAGGGGGAACTCGTCACTTGCGGTGGCCGCCACAAGGTCCGCGTCAGGAGTGACAGTCACCGAAGCGTCCCCGATCGCGAGGTCGAGGACGGCCGACTCGTCGCCAGCTCCGGGACCGGCCAGGGGGTCCCCTTCCTCTTCGGGACCTGCAGGCACCGGATCGGCAGCCGCCGTCACGCCGTTGCCCATGGCGGCAGGGGCGGTGAAGAGCTTCGCCCCAGCAGCGGCAAGGGCTGACGCATCGCCAGCGGAGTTCCACATCTGCGCCACCGGGGAGCGGAAGAGTGTGTTGCCGTCACCGTCGACGGCGTCCACTCCCCCACCAGGCCCCTGGTTAAGGGTGAGGTTCTCGGCCTTAAGGTCGTAGGCGATGCTCTTCAGTGCCGGGTTCGCCGCGGCCTGTGCCGTTTCGACCTCCAGGACCTGACGAAAGCCCTCGACCGTTGCGGTCATGATCAGGTTCACGTCGGGCAGGACGTCGTCGTAAACGGCCCGACTGCCCTCAAGGTGCGGGGCCGGCAACGTGCCGGGCCAGCCCAGCGTCACCGAACGCCCGTCCTCACCAATCGTGACCAGATCTGTGCCCTTGCCGCCCGGCGAGAACGACAGGTCCATCGCGGCCGCCTTGGGACCGATCGAGCCGTCCGTCCGCTCGACCAGTGTCGCGTCCGGAGTCGCCCATCCGCCGTCCAGCTTGGCCACCCGCACCGGGGCAATCGACTTCTCCATCGTGAACGTCGCCCCGTCGGGATTCGCGTACACCGTCTCCCGCTCGGTGCGCTCATCCACAACCTCGACCCGCTCACCGGACTCGACCGCACGCTCCTGCGCAGAAGCCGTACCTGTCTGCTTGGCCGCTGCATCTGCGGCCGGCTGCGCAACTGAGGTTCCCCCGAGATGCGGAAGTCGATGACAGAGGGTCAGATGGTTCTCATGAGAGGAACATCGACCATGGCTGCCCCCAGAAAGTACTCAC
>NZ_JBEYCF010000100.1:0-5544 GCF_040632605.1 Streptomyces sp. NPDC019224
CCGCGCCGGTCCCCGACCAGCGTGGACGCCCCGCGCAGGGACTGGGAGTCGATGATCGCCGCGGTCGGCTCCGGATCGTCGCGGCCCTCGACCATCCGCACCTGCTCACGCAGCCGGTCGTGGAGCACGTCCAGGAGTTCGTCCGTCTGCCAGCGGCGCTGGAAGGCGTAGACGGCCGGCCAGGGCGGGAAATCGGCCGGCATCGCCCGCCACTTGATTCCGTTGTCGACGAGGTACCGCACGGCATCCAGCATTTCCCGGTGGCAGAACCCCTCCGGGTGGCCCCCGCGGCCGAGCAACCAGCCCGGCAGAGGCATCACCTGCCGGATGACCTGCCATTCCTTGTCCGTCAGGTCGGTTGCGTAGAAGCGGGCCCGTATCGGCCGGTCGCCGGCATTGCCGTACAGGTGCGCGAGACAGTCACACTCCGCGGCGAACCGCAGGTCGGGAAGCGGACGGCCGGGCAGGACGACGGTAGCGTTCGGCATGACGGGGCCCTGTTCCTCGCGTGGCTGGCCTAGACAACCGACACGCTATGAACAAGGCCCCGTTTCCTGTGCCCGCACCAGGCCCCGTCACCTGATCCAGGACGCCGTACGGGCCGTCATCGAACGCCCCATGGTTGAGAAACAGCTAGTGAGAGGCAGCTTCTGGACCGCGATCTGGGCCGGCCGTCGGCGGCGCCGGAGTGGCTGGTCGATGCGACGCTGCGCCGGGGCCTGGCCCTGATAGCTGCAGATTCGGACGCCTTCGTCGCGGCGCATGCGCAGGGCAGGGGCCGCTACTGGGAGCCGCCGACGTGGCCCGCCTGGAACATGGTGGGGATGGTTCTGGAGCGGTGCCCGGACCGGTGGCTGGAGCTGGCCCAGGACGAAGCGCTCGGGCGGGCTGTCCAGCACACGCTCCTGGAGTGCGTGGAGACCGAGAAGATCCCCGATGAGGTGCTGGCCGCCTGTGTGCCGGCCCTGGCCCTGCCGGAGTGGGCGGAGCTTCCGCTGCCCGGCAAAAGCCAGCGACTGCGGCTGCAGGAGGTCGCCCATCGTGTGGACCGGCACCCTCGGCTGCAGAAGATGTCGGCGACTTCCCTGTACGAAGTGGCCGCCCACTGCGTCAGAGCGGGAGGGCTGCTCCACACCAGGAAACTGCGGGACGCGAAACCCTACGAAATCGTCTCCCTCGCCCATGACCTCGCTCTGACCAGCAACGACCCGAAGGCGCTGGCGAAGGTGTTCGAGGTCGTCGCGCAGTTGCCGCAGCCCACGGCCGTCGAACGCCCCTCCCAGGACGACGGGCCCGGGGACCCGACGCCGAAGAGCCTGCTGAGCGACGACCAGCGTGTCAGCTCCCTCGCCGCCCTGGCCTGCAACCCGCACCTCGATCGCCACCTGGTCTCTGGCCTGCTGGACCATCTCCATCCCACAGAGATCCTGTGGCTGCGTACCTACGACGCCGCCGTGCCGGCGTGGCTGAAGAAAGCAGCCGTCGAGCACAAGGCGAGCCCCGCCCAACAGCAGCAGGAGGTGCCCCGCATCCTGACGGACGAGGAACTCGACTCCTGCGACAACCCGCAGGCCGTGATCCAGTCCTGGCTCGATGCCGTCAAGGAGCACCGGGGCTCCTTCTACCACCAGGTCGAGTACGCGGTCATCAGGTCCCGTCACCGCACCGAGGACCTGGTGCGCCAGGTACGTGCCCACATCGTGCTCAGCTACTACGACCAGCCCGTGGCGGCCGACGCGCTCATGCGGATGTGCGGAGACGACCCTGCCCGCTGGCACGCGGTGGCCGAAGCCCTGGCCTCGCAGGATCTAGGCAGGTTCGATGAAACCTTCGGACAGTTCATCGACCGTATGACCTCCCAACCCGCGTAACGCACAAGAGCCCCTGCAGGCTGGCCACATCCGCCGAACCGGGCCCTGGGGATGTCATGGCTGATTTCCCCGGGCCCGTGGTGTGTCCGGCTCCGGCCTGGTGAGGCTGCACCGGCCGTCAACCGTGACGTGCCTGGGCTGCGCGGGTGACCAGGGGGCCGCGACGCCGGGGCCGGAGGGTGTAGCCCCTCTAACGTGCGGTCATGGACGACACCCAGATGCCTGAGCCCTTGCGGCAGGCGGTTCACCAGCTCGTCTCCGAAGTGGTCATGAACTGCCAGGAGGTGCTGCGCTACACCGAGCCGGACATCGCACGCGACTGAAAGCGGATGACGCTGATCCGTGCCACGGACGCCTCCGACACAATGGACACGGTGTCCATGCTGATCGCCGCGTACTGCCAGCGCACCGGCATGGCCATGGACACCCTCACCTCCTACCTCCAGACCCGACAGCAGCGCAGCCGCTCGGTCGGCCCGAAAGATGCGGAACGGCACGAAGTCGCCGGGATGCTCGGCACACCGCGTCCCGCCGACGACGACCAGGAAGCGACGATGCGGTTCTCGGTGGGACAGGGATACGCGGAAGACGGGCTGATGTCCGAGCCCGATGAACAGCGACTGTTCACCGAAGCGTGCCTGCACGGACTGCGGGCCCGGCTCTGCGATGATGTCGACTCCCTGGACAACCACCTGCCGCCGCACGTCGCGGCGATGGCCCGGAAGGTAGCCGCGGTACTGGAGGAACCGCAGCCGGCACCCGCGTGACAACGGGGGCTCGGCCCCGGGGAATCAGCCATGACATCCCCAGCGCCCGCTGGGTTGGCGCTGTCCAACGTGCTTCTCGTCAAAGACGCAGGAGACGGCCCACCCACCGACGTACCCCGAGCCGCCCTGCAGGCACTCCGGCGGACATGGGTAATCTTGATCGAGAGCCTGCCCCACCAGGAACGTCGCCGCCGCGCAGAGCTGACCGACTCGCATTCAGCGTGATGAGGTTGAAAAGGCTGGGCGCCACCCCTCAGCGGCGACCAACTCATGGACCAGCGGGTACATCACTTGACGGCAGGTTCGCCTGCAACAGAGGCGCTGCAGCCCTCCGCAGCACCTCGTTCTCTCTCTCCCCCCAGCAGCCGGATGAGCTTGCGCGCCCACGTGGTTCGGCCAACTCACCCGACGCTATCGCGCGCCTGGCGCCCTCGTCGGTGTCGGCACGGCGCAGACACTCGACAGCGTGATCGGGCGAACGCCGAAGTCGGCCGGCGCTCTGTTCCAGCGTGACGCCGGATTTGCGGTTGCGCGCGACCCGCGCGACGTCATCGCGGAACTCATTCGAGCCAGCATCCCAAATTCTTCGCCTACTGGGCGTGAACGTCGTGTTTCTGGTGATCAGAGTGACAGGAGCTGAGTAACGGAGAATGTCATGGTCTGTCCCGTGCGAGCCCAGAGTGCGGCCCCCGACGAGCCGACCGACGTCCGAGGCATCGGGCCCTCAAGAAATACGCACAGGACGGGCAAGCTACACATAGAGGTTTACAACATGCCAAGATTGAAATCTGCCACGTAAAGCAGCCGACACAGTCATGGAAGTGCCCCACTGATTCAATATTCTGCACCTTCGGTGCCGTTGACATCAGCAACATACGGCAGTGATCACCCACGACATCTGGACAGTCTTTCACCCCGGATCCACCGGCTGATGTTTCCGAGGTGCGTTTTCTCGCCGAGGGCTGATGGTGATGTGGGGCACGGGTTCGAGGGCGTGCAGTGCCCGCCGCGCTCGGGTCGTGGCCTGTCCGAGGTGTCTTTCGAGTCGGGGCTGGGGTGGTGGCGGTGTCGCCGGTGGCCGGTATGGCCGTCGGGGTGCGGTGTGGATGGAGGCCGTCAGGGTGTCGATGGCGGGTGGTGGACGGCTTCGAACAGGTCCTGGTAGGCGTCCTGCCAGGGCCAGTTGGCGGGCAGGTGGGCGGTCAGCTTGATCCTCGCGGTGCGGGCGAGTCGGGCGGGGACGTGGATCAGGTGGGTGCGGAGTGTGGCGGTGGTGGCTTTGGCGTGGAAGGCCGAGGCCAGGGCGCCGGCGGCCCGTAGCAGGTTGTGCGACATGGCCCACAGGGTCAGCCAGGCGGCGTTGGCCTGGAAGTTTCCCGAGGGCAGGTGGGCGAGCGCGGAGGACTTCCCGTCGGCGATCGCCTGCTCGATGATCGCGTGTTGCCGGTGATGCAGTTCGGCCTGCAGCATGCCGAAGGGGCTGTTGGTGAAGACGGGGTGGTAGCGCCAGGAGTCGAACAACTCGCCCTGTCCGGTGGCTGCCTGCGGGTTCAGGCGTCGCACCCGGCGCACGATCAGACGGGCGGTGACCTGCTCGGCCTTCTTGCGTCCGGTGAACGCGGTGTATTCGGTCTCGGCGACCTCGGCGTCGGAGACCATCTCGCCGGTGTCGGGATCCACGAACGCGTCGGGGTAGCGGATCGGGACCCAGGCGTCCTCGGTGATGCGGCCGATCGCGGCGGCGATGGAGGGATTCATGCCCGTGGTCAGGGAGAAGTGGGCACCGGCTCGCCGGCAGGCGGCGGCCACGTCGGCGGTGTAGAACTTGCTGTCCCCCCGCACCATCCGGATTCCGGTTCCGCCCGCGTCCTTCGCAATGGCCAGGGCCTGGGCGACGAAGCTTTTCGCGCCGCGGACGTCGGCGGCCTTGCCGCGGCGCAGGCGGACCGCACCGATCACCGGCCGGGCGAGCGGGGTGGACAGGGTGGCCACGATCGGGTGCAGGGTGCGCTGCCCCTTCAGGCGCCCGTGCTCGGCGCCTTGCTTGGCCCGTCCGTAGACCCGGCGGTGGGTGGGGTCGATGTCGATGAACATCAGCTGCCCGGCGCCGGGCAGCAGCGGGGTGCGGGCCGAGAGGCGGTCCAGGAACTCCCGGTGCACCCGGTGGAGTTGCCGGTTGTGGCCGTGGGTGAAGGACCGCAGGAAGGTGCCCAGCGTGGACGGGGCGCGTATCCCGGCGAAGGCCCGGTCCATCGCGCCGTGCCGCAGCCGGTCGGCATCGTCGATGGAGTCGGCCCCCGAGCACATCGCGCCCAGCAGCGACATCACCTTGGCCGCCGGATGGGCGCCACCGCTGTTGCCGGCCGCCTCGATGCGGACCTGGGCGGCCAGAGCGGGCAGGCCGACCTGTTCGGCGAGCGCGACCAGCGGAAGCAGCCCCGCATCCGCGATCAGATTCGGCTCGTCGAAGAGTGCGGAGACATGGACGGCGGCATGGGAAGATTGCATCTCGGAAGAGCCTTGTCATCGTGCGTGCTGGAAGCCTCAAGAACTCCCATCATCGCAGGTCACAAGGCTCTTCCTCGTTCCCGGAGAAGTTGTCCACAGATGTCAGCCGGTGGATCCGGGTTCACCCTTCTCGCAAAAACGGAATCATAAATTCCCGTTTACGCCCTCTATAGGGAAGGGAGACATCAAGCCAAACTGCCAGTAGGTGGCATGTGCACCTTGACACGAGGTAGGGGGCAGCTAAATGATCAGACCCGCCCTGGAATTCGTGAGGAGGTGAACATGTCCGAGAACGCTGAGAACTGTCGGAGTACAGGTCAATCTGCACAGCCGCGTACGCGCGAACGCGCACAGTGCGCCGCGCGGCCTGGGCCGAGGCCGGAGCAGGAATGCTGTAC
>NZ_JBEYCF010000101.1:0-5396 GCF_040632605.1 Streptomyces sp. NPDC019224
CGCGGACCACCGCCTTGGCCCACTTGCGGGCGGTGTCCTGCCGCTGCCGGGCCACCTTCTTGTGCAGCTTCGCGGCCTGCCGCCGGGCGGTGCGGCAGCCCTTGGACGCGGCCCTGCCCTTGGCGGGGCGACGGCGGGCCATCATCCGCTGATAACGGCCCAGCTTCCGCGCCGCGCTCTTCCCGTGCCCGGGGTGGGGCAGGTCGTGGGCGTCGGATGTGGTGGTGGCGGTCTCCTTCGCGCCCCAGTCCACGCCGAGCACGCGCCCGGTGGTGGGGAGCGGGTCGGGTTCGGTGGTGACGACGAACGAGGCGTACCAGTGCCCCGGACTGTCCTGGTACACCCGCACCGAGGAGGGGGCGGCGGGCAGGTCGCGGGACCGGACGACCGTCAGGGCGATGCCGCCCGCGAGGTGCAGGCGGCCGTCCTTGAGGCGGAAGCCGCGCCGGGTGTAGTTCAGCGTGGGCCGCGCGTCCCGCTTCCGCTTGATGCGGGGCATCCCGGCCCGCCGCCGCACCGGCAGCTTTGCCTTGATGTCCTTGACCGCCTTGGCCCGGGACGTGGCGAAGTCACGGATGGTCTGCTGCTGCGGCACCGATGCACCCGCGCGCAGCCAGGACATCGACTGCCGGGCCTCGGTCAGCAGCCTGTCGAGCCGGCCCGGACCGCACGTCGTCTTCTCGACGGCATCGCGATTGGCGGCGTGGACCTTGCGGGACATGGCCACGCATTCGTTCCACACCCACCGACACCGCGCCCACTCACCCTCCAGCCGGGCGAGCGCCGTCGACGACACACGCAGCCGGAAGGTGTACCGGGCAAGCCCGGAACCCCGCCCAGCCACCGCTGCAGTCGCCATGATCCGCAACCTAACAGCCCCCACTGACAACGAAAGAGAGTGCAGGTCAGAACCAATGTGCAGCGAACTCCGCCGCTTCGCGGCTCCGCTTCAGGGACCCATTCCTCCCCGCCCTGAAGGACGCGGCATCCCGGGAGAATCAAGGTGAAGACCGAGGACCGCACCGAGCACACCACCGAGCCGATCCCCGCCCCGCGCTCCGGGCGCCGCTGGGATCTGGCCGCCGCTGCCGCGGGCGTCGGGCTCGTGCTCGCCGCCGCCCTGGGAGGCCGGGCCGTCGAGGACTTCGAGCGCACGCTGTACGTGCACTGGCCGCCGCTCCTGGCGTCCTGGTACCCGCATGCGGGTCCGGGAACGGTGGCCGCTCCCGTCGTCGCGGCCGCCGTGGTCGCGTACGGGCCGCTCCTCGCCCGGCGGCTGCGTTGGCGGGCCCTGCTTCCGAGCTGCTACGCCGCCTCGCTCGCCTGGGTCTTCTCGCTCGCGCTGATCGACGGCTGGGGCCGCGGCGTCGCCGAGCGCCTGACCACGAAACACGAGTACCTGCGGGTCATCGGCCGCTTCGACGACATCGGCGCCGCGCTGCGCACGTTCGACGAGCACATCCTGATCGGCCCGCCCGGCAACTGGCCGGCCCATGTCGCCGGTCACCCACCGGGCGCCACCCTCACCTTCGTGCTCCTGGACCGGGCCGGGCTCGGCGGCGGCGCGTGGGCCGGAGTCTGGTGCATCCTGACCGGCGCGTCCGCCCTGGTGGCCGCCCTGGTCACGGTCCGCGCCCTGGCCGGCGAAGACATCGCCCGCCGCGCCGCGCCGTTCCTCGTCCTGGCACCGGTCGCCGTCTGGGCCGGCACCTCGGCGGACGGCTACTTCACGGCGGTGGCCGCGTGGTCCGTCGCCCTGCTGGCCCTGGCGGCGACGCGTACGGTGCGCGCTCCGGCGTCCGCCGCACTGGGCGCGGGGCTCCTCTACGGTCTGGTCTGCTACCTGAGTTACGGCCTGACGCTGATCCTGCCCCTGCTGCTGACCGTCCTCGTCCTGGCCCGCACCGTACGGCCGCTGCCCCTCGCGGTGCTGGGCGCCCTGGTGGTCCCGGCCGTCTTCACAGCGGCGGGCTTCAACTGGTGGGAGGCGTACCACCTGCTCGTCGAGCGCTACCGCCAGGGGGCGGGCGGGTTCCGGCCGTACTCCTACTGGGTGTGGGGGAACCTCGCCTGCACCGTGATCGCCGTGGGCCCGGCGACGGTCGCCGGGCTGCGCCGCACTTTCGCGGGCGCGCCGGGTGCCGTACGGGCACTGCGCGCCGGGGACGCGAGCGCGCCGGACCGGTTGGTCCCGCTGGTGCTGGTGGCGCTGCTGGTGCTGCTCGCGGCCGATCTGTCGGGGATGAGCAAGGCGGAGACCGAGCGCATCTGGCAGCCGTTCATGCTCTGGCTGCTGCCTGCGGCGGCACTCCTGCCCGGCCGGGGCCGAAGGGGCTGGCTGGCCGCTCAGGCGGTGGTGGCCCTGGCGGTCAACCACCTGCTCTGGACCGGGTGGTGACGGCAGGTCCGGTCATTCCAGCCCGGCCCGGACCAGCGCGGCCGCCAGCCGGGGCAGGTCCTCGTCGCCGACGAGGGCGGCCAGCTTCTCCGGGGAGCGCGGCAGTCCGCGTCCCGCTGCGGCGTCCTGAGCCCGCTTGTCGAACGCCGGCCGCAGTTCGGGCCACACGCCCTGTGCCTCGCGGCTGAAGATGTCGGCTCCCACAGGGCCGATCCGGGGAAACTCCCGCAGCAGTCCGCGCAGCTTCTCCGGGTCCCCGCCGGCCTCCTCGCGCAGCCGGCGCAGGTCGCCGTGGTACCGGTCGAGTGCGAGCTGCGCGCCCTCGCCGAGCGCGGTGGCGGTGCTCTCGTCGTAACGGCGGTAGTGGGCGCGGCCCAGCGCGTCGACCCGGTCCTGCCAGGAGGCGTCCGCCATCGCGCGGGGTGTGCGCATCCCGGCGCCGAAGAGTTCCCGGGCGGCGGCCACCGCGATGTCGGCCTTGATGCGGACCGAGAGCAGCACGCACAGCGTCAGCAGCTGGTAGAGCGGCATGGGCGTATCGCGCAGCCGGATGCCGGCTTCCTCGGCGTACGTCTGCCCGTGCTCGTCCAGCAGGTCGTGCACGGTCGTCGCTCCGGACATGGTGGTCTCCGTCGGGGGTCGGTTCTACGCGGTCAGCGCGTCGAGCAGGGTGCGGGCCCTGCCGAGGGAGCGGGGGCGTGGGGGCCGGTGCCAGGGGTCCCGGTCGAGGAGGGCCTCGGCGTCGCGCAGGGTCCAGCGCCGGGCGTCGAGCGCCGGGTCCTCGATGTCCTCCCAGGCCAGCGGCGCGGCGACGGGTGCCCCGGGCCGCGCCCGGACCGCGTAGGGCGTGACGGCGGTCTGGGCGTACGCGTTGCGCTGGATGTCGAGGTAGAGGCGGCCCTCGCGGGCCTTCTTCCTGGCCTCGGTGGTGAAGCGGCCGGGTTCGCGGGCGACGAGCGCGTCGGCGACCGCGCGGGCGAGCGCCCGTACGTCGTCGAAGTCGTCCCGGCGGTCGAGCGCCACCACCACGTGCAGGCCGCGCGATCCCGTGGTCATGACGAGGGACGGCAGTTCCAGCTCTTCGAGGAGTCCGTGCAGGCCGAGAGCCGCTTCGCGGACCGGGGCGAAGTCGTCGCCGGGCGGGTCGAGGTCGAACACCATCCGGTCCGGGTGGTGGGGCCGGTCGGCGCGGGAGAGGAAGCGGTGCGGGGTGACGCACGCCTGTCCGGCGAGGTACACCAGCGTCGCGGTGTCGTCGGCGAGCGGGTAGGTGACGGTGCCGTCCTCCTTGGGGAGTTCGGCGCGGTGGACCCAGTCGGGGAAGTAGTCCGGCACGTCCTTCTGCATGAAGCCGTGGCCGCCGATTCCGTCGGGGAAGCGTTCGAGCATGAGGGGCCGGTCCCGCAGGTGGGGCAGCATCCGCCGGGCCACCGTGCGGTAGTAGTCGGCGAGTTCGGCCTTGGTGATGCCGGCGTCCGGGAAGAGGACCTTCTCCGGGCGGCTGATCTCCGGGGTCTTCCGTGCTGTCATGTGCGCTCACCGGCCCTGGCCGCGCGCAGACCCGGGGCCGTGGCGCCGGAGAGGGCCCCCGCCACCAAGGCGGCGGTGCGGGCCGGGTGCCGGGAGGCCCACAACTGTGGGTCGCGCCGGTGGGACTCGTGGTCGAAGGTGCCGTGTGCGCCGTGGTCGGCGGCGTACAGCACCGCGTCGGCGGCCACGGCCACCTCCGGCCGGTGGACCGGAGGGACGGGATGCGGCCGGCCGATTCCGGCGCTCGCTCCTGTGATGACGGCGCTCTGGCTCACAGCTGTTCTCCTTGGGACGAGGCCGGTGCGGCGAGACGGACGGGGGTTTCGGGGCACCAGGACTCGCCGGCCTTGACCTTGACGCGTGGGGTGCCCCGGGTCCGCGCCCAGCCGCGCAGCTTCCGGTGCTGCTGTGCGGCGTCGTACGGGGGTGAAGCCGCCACTGCCGTGGACGGGGACCTCCCGGGTGCTCGCGCCGAACAGCCGGGTGAGGGGGCAGGTCCAGGAGGCGGGCCTCCGGGGCCCGGGGGGGGCGACGTCGACGGCGGTCTCCATCCGGTCGATGAGGGAGGCGTCCGCGTAGGCGAAGACGTGGTCGACCTCCCCCTCGCACAGGCGCTGCGGGACGTAGTCGGAGACCTTGGCCGCCATGTGTTCCTCTCCTCTCCGGTGGTGCGTGGTGCTTCGGTACCGGCGCAGGGCGCCGGGTCCGCATCTGTGCCGTGCTGCCCGTCCGCCGGGGCGTCCCCTCCCCCGGCCATCCGTTCCTCCTCGCCGTCCGGCCGTCGCACCCGGGTGGGCCGGCCACGTACGAACCCCGTTACCCGAAGTCGGCGGGTTCACTTGCAGGCATCCCGGCGACCGCCCCCCGATCGGCCCTGCGGAACCGGTCGGCCGGGCGTACGGACCGCCCGGGACATCACCCGAGCGCGCGACCCGGTGGGCGTACCCACTGCGGCGGTGCCATGTTTCGGACGTGGCCCCCCGGCAACCCGGGTGGAGACCCCGGCCCGAGGGCGGGGACGAGAACGAGGAGGAGAGCGTCATGCCGGCAGGATCGAGCCCCAAGCGTGAGCGTCAGTACGAGCATGTGAAGGAGAGCGCCGAGAAGCGCGGCACGTCCGAGAAGCGTGCCGAGGAGATCGCCGCCCGCACCGTGAACAAGGAGCGTGCCCGTTCCGGTGAGGCGAAGTCGACGAGCAGGACGTCCACGCACGACCCCAAGTCCGCCTCCGAGCGCGGCGGTGAGCGCTCGCACAAGGGCGCGCAGGGCCGCACGAAGGACCAGCTGTACGAAGAGGCGAAGAAGAAGAACATCGAGGGCCGCTCCACGATGACCAAGGAGCAGCTCCTGAAGGCCGTCAGCCGCTGAACCACGAGGGCGTGGCCGAAACGCGCCTTCTGAGGGCCCACGACCGAGCCTCGCGCCCCGAAGCGAGACCACTTCCCCGGCCGTCCGCACCCAGTGGAAC
>NZ_JBEYCF010000102.1:0-5394 GCF_040632605.1 Streptomyces sp. NPDC019224
GGAGCCCTGCCGGTCCGGACCGGCAGGGCTCCCGCGCGTACGAACGGCCCGGCACCAGCCAGAGTTCGTGTGTCGTTCGTGTGCCGTCCCCTGGGACAGGGCGCCCCGTTCGGTCCGAGTCGAGATCGTCGGGCCGCCCACCCCCACGACGACCTCAGGACGGAACCACGTGACCGCATCGACTGCTCGTCCACGGCCTCGCGCTCTTGCCCGCTTCCTCCTCGCCACGCCCCTGCTTGCCGCCGGTGTGCTCACCGGCGGGCCCGCCGCACACGCGGCGGCGGCGGACGACGTGCGCATCAACGAAGTGGTGACCACCGGCGGCGTCAACGACTCCGTCGAGCTGTACAACAAGGGCACCACCGCGATCAACGTATCGGGCTGGGTCCTGAAGGACGACGACAAGGACCACAGCTACAAGATCCCCTCCGGCACCACGCTGGCACCCGGCGGGTTCCGGGCGTTCGACGTCAGCGGCGCGTACGGTCTGGGTTCGGCCGACGAGGCCCGGCTCTACCTCGCCGACGGCAGGACCCAGGTCGACGGCTTCTCCTGGAGCGAGCACTCCGGTCCGTCCTGGTCGCGCTGCGCCGACGGCACCGGCGCCTTCGAGCAGGCGGACACCGTGACCCTGGGCGGCCCGAACGACTGCGGCACGGGCGGCGGGGACGACGGGGACGACGGAGGCTCCACGAGCCCCGCGGCGTGGCCCGGTGGCAGCGCGGTCGCCAACGCGGACGGCTCCGACGTGTTCGGCGAGGACCTGAGCGGCCTCCACCAGGACGGCAGCGTGCTGTGGGCGGCGCAGAACAGCGGCAAGCTGTGGCGCCTGGTGCGGGACGGGTCCGGCGGCTGGAAGCCGGACACCGCGAACGGCTGGTCATCCGGCAAGGCCCTGCGCTTCCCCGGCGGCTCCGGCAGCCCGGACAGCGAGGGGGTCACCGCGGCCGGCGGCGGGATCTTCGTCGCGAGCGAGCGCAACGGTGACGCCTCCGGCACGAGCCGCCTGTCGGTGCTGAAGTACGACGTCAGCGGTTCGGGTTCCTCGCTCACCGCCGCGAAGGAGTGGAACCTCACCTCCGGCCTCCCCTCGACCGGCTCCAACCTCGGCCTCGAAGCGATCACCTGGGTCCCGGACGCGGCGCTGACCGGCGCCGGCTTCAAGGACGCCTCGACCGGGGCTGCGTACGACCCGGCCCGCTATGGCGCCCACAGCGGCGGGGTGTTCTTCGTCGGCGTCGAGGGCACCGGCATGGTCCACGGCTACGTGCTGGCCGACTCCGGCTCGTCCACCCGCGTCACGTCCTTCAGCAGCGGCATGTCCGGTGTGATGGAGCTCCAGTGGGAGCCCCAGGCGTCGCGCCTCTGGGCGGTCTGCGACGACACCTGCGACGGCCGGCACCGCACCCTGAAGGTCGACGCGACGGGCACGTTCGGCACGGTCGCCGTGTACAACCGTCCGAGCGGCATGCCGAATTACAACAACGAGGGCTTCGCCCTGGCCGGCGCGGACGAGTGCGTGGCCGGGTCCAAGCCCGTCTACTGGTCCGACGACGCCAACGACGGCGGCCACGCGCTGCGCCGGGGCAGCGTCAGCTGCTGACCCGGTCGGGGATCTCGTACTCGGCCCACACCGTCTTGCCCGGTCCCTGCGCCCTGGGGTACCAGCCCCAGCGGGACGCGATCCCCTCCACGAGCAGCAACCCCCGCCCGTCGTCCGCGAGCCCGGGCGCAAGGAGTTTCCCGGGCGGGGGCGGCACCCGCTCGCCCCGGGTGTCGGTCACCTCGATCCGCACGGCCGGGCCGGGCCGTTCCACGAGCCGCAGCAGCACGTGGAAGTCCCGCCCGGCCACGTGCCCGTGCCGCACCGCGTTCACGGCCGGCTCGCCGGTGATCAGGACGACCGCCTCATGGGTCTCCGCCGGCCGAGACCGCACCCTTGACAGGGGCGACGCGGACGTCGGCATACCGACGCGCGTCGTCCCGTCCGGCATTGAGTCAAACTGCTTTACTCAGGCATGTCACGAATGGTTCTTCAGGCGGCCCCGACAGCCGATCCGAAGGCCGGGCGGGTCACCAGACGGGACGCAGGGGCGGGATCTCGTCACCGGCCAGCGCGCGGACGAGTGCCGCCAACTCGGCCCGCGGCACCGAGAGTCCGCTCCCCCGGAGCCGCAGCTGCAGCTCCACCTCGACCTCCCGCAGGATGTTCCCGGCCACGACCAGGTGCTCCAGGGCCTGCTCGGTAAGGACCACCAGCTTGCGGCGTCCACCCGCGGGGTGGGGGCGCCGCTGCACATAGCCCCCCTTCTCCAGCTCGTCGACCAGTTGGCCGGCCGCCTGCTTGGTGACTCCGAGCCGCTCCGCCAGTTCGGTGCTCGTCAGCCCGGGACCGTAGAGCGCCTGGAAGGCCAGCCCGTGCATGGGGCGCAGGTCGTCGTACCCCGCGGCGTCCAGCCTGCGCACGAACTCGGAGAGCACCAGCTGGAACGCCATGCCAAGGAGAAAGCTCAGCTCGGTCCGCTCAAGAGGGTCGTCGGTCTTCATCTGCCCATGTTGACACAGATGTGTACAGTCGCTTTACTCTCATTCGAGTAAAGCGACTTTCTATAGGGAGTGGAATGTACGTAGTATCCGAAGCTGATGCGCGCACCACCCGCACCGCCGCAGCGACCATGTTCGGCTTGGCCGCACCCAGCCAGGGCAGCACGGAGCTCTGCACCTGGCGGGTCGAGATGTCCGCCGACAACGCGACCCCCGTGCACGAGATCGACCGCGAGCAGATCTGGATGCCGCTCTCCGGCGCCTTCGAGGTGACCATCGGCGACGAGGTCGAGACGGTGAAGGCCGGTCAGGCGGTCATCGTGCCGGGCGGAGCCACCCGTCAGCTCAAGGCGCTCGAGGACACGCAGGCCCTCGTCGCCATGGTGGCCGGTGGACAGGCCACCACCCCTGACGGGACCAAGGTCACGCCCCCCTGGGCCGCCTGATCCCACCAGACGCGCAGCTCGGCCCGTGGCACCCCGTCCACAGGCCGGGCTGCGCCCTGGCGTACCGGTCCCCACCCCCTCGCGGGTCTGGCCTACGCGCACTTCTCCCAACTGGCCGTCAGCGACCGGGACACCCCGGAGTGTCCACGCCGAAGCCGTCGGCACGCCCAGCATCGAACTGCTCCGGGCCGAGCAAGCAATTCCTCCCGAGCCCTGAAGGGCCGGGATTCCTTGCTAGATCATGTTGAACGCGACCTACTTCAGCAGGGTCTTCAAGGACGCGTTCGGGGTGTCGCCCCGGGCCCGGCGCGACGAGAACCTCAGCCGCGCCCGGCGCGGCTGAGGTACCGGGCCCGAGGGCGGCGGCCCGCTCGGGCACGCCCCCGTCCGGGTGGCCCCGTCCCGCTGGAAGGCGCAACACCTCGTGTCGCGCGCGCGGAGCGGGGGCCGGGCATACCCAGGATGCCGCCATGAGACCCATGCCCATGCGCCTAGCCGCGCTGCGCTCACGCGCCCGCACCACGGGAGCGGCCTGCGCCGTCCTGGCGACCGTCGTCCCCGTCTTCACCCTCGGCTTCGGCGCCGCGCCGGCCGCCGCCGAGCCCCTGCCCGGCGGGCTCGGGCCGTGCGTGCCGGGCGACTGCCCCGACCCGTTCCCGCCGATCAACAACGGCGACTTCGCCGGCCGCGACGACGCGATCAGCATCTTCGTCGGCGACGACTTCCTCGTGCGGGGCCGGGCCGCCGAGGCCGAGGGCCGGGTCGTCGTGCTCGACGACTTCGACCAGAACAAGGACACGGAAGCGGGCGGGGTGTACAACCTCGGGATCGTCGGGGTGGGGTCGCGCGTCCCGCCGCCCGTCGGCTCGGACTTCCTGACCGCCGGCGGGGACGTGACCATCGCCGCCGGGCAGACCCTGGACACGACGGGCGGTGTCGCCGGTGAGGTGGGCACCGTGCGCTACGCGGGCACCCAGACGGGGACCGTCACCGGGACGACGGTCCAGGACGACGACGCGACAGCCCCGTACGAGGACCTGCGCGACCAGCTCACGGCGGCCAGCCAGTGCTACGCGCGGCCGGACGGCACCCTCCGGACATCCACCGGGACCGCGGTGAACCAGGGCTTCCAGACGCTGTTCACCGGCGACGGGACGTCGCAGCTCCAGGTGTTCAACGTCGACTTCGACATGGTCAACCCGAGCTCCCCCAACGGAAGCCAGTCCATCGCGTTCGAGGGCATCCCCGACAGCGCGACGATCCTGGTCAATGTGGTCGGGGAGAACCGTGTCATCAACACCACCAGCGGGAGCGACACGCTGGGCCAGTACCGCGAGCGGCTGCTGTGGAACCTGCCCGACGCCACCACGGCGGCCTTCACCGGATCCGGGCAGTTCCAGGGCAGCGTCCTGGTGGGCGAGCAGGAGTCCATGACCACCGTGAGCCTGCCCGGTATGAACGGCAGGTTCTTCACCACCGGCTCGCTCACCCACACCAGCGACAACGCCGGGGTGGAGTTCCACGCCTACCCGTTCGACGGCGACCTCCCGGGCTGCGACGATCCGCAGCCGGTGACGGGGGCGGTGAGCGTGCTGAAGACCGACGAGGAGACCGGTGACCCGCTCGCCGGGGCCGAATTCGAGCTGTGGCGCGAGACCAACGGCGTCGACGGCCTCCAGACCGACGGCGCCGACCCCGACACCCTCGTCACCGACTGCACCACCCCGGCGAACGGCGTCTGCTCCGAGACCACGACCCCGGGCACCTACTACTGGCGCGAGACCGAGGCCCCCGACGGCTACGAGCTGCCCGACCCCGACGTCTTCGGGCCCCTCACCCTCACCGAGGACAACGCCGAGGACGGCGTCCGGATCGAGGCCGCCAACAGCCAGGAACCCGTGCCGCCCGTGACCGGCTCGCTCACCCTGGACAAGACGGACGCGAAGAACGATGAGCCGCTGGCCGGAGCCGTCTTCCAGCTGTGGCGCGAGACCAATGGCGTCGACGGCCTCCAGACGAGCGGGGCGAACCCCGACACCCTCGCCGACGCGGGCTGCTCCACCGACGAGGAGGGACAGTGCACCTTCGACGACCTGCCGCTCGGTGAGTACTACCTGCGCGAGACCGCCGTCCCCGAGGGGTACGTCCTGCCGGCGAACCCCGTCTCCGGACCCTTCGAGGTGACGGAGGAGAACAGCGAGGAGGGCGTCACCGTGGAACTGGCCAACGACCGCGGTGAGCCGTGCAAGGGCAAGGACTGCAAGGACCACCAGCACAAGGCCGCACGCGGCTGACGTGATTCCACCCGCCCGGCCGCCCCCCCGGGGGGGGGCGGGGGGGGGGCCGGTTGGTGGAGGAGGCCCCGGGGTAAGCACGTCACCACATTGGGGATGTGGGGTTGGGG
>NZ_JBEYCF010000103.1:0-5390 GCF_040632605.1 Streptomyces sp. NPDC019224
CCATTCCGCGTCCGACATGTCCGACGGGTAGCGCGGCGCCCGATCTGGCTGGTCGGCCGCGTTGCCGTACACGTGCGCGAGGCAATCGCACGACACGGCGGATGAGTTGAAGTCGACAGGCGTGACCGCGTACACATAGGACAACGGGGTCTCCTTGGACCGCTCGGTGAGGTTCGCACCTCCGAGCTACCAAGGGACCCCGCCTTCATGCACCGGCCAACCGAAGATCACCCGCCCGGGAAACGCGTTCGACCCACACGTTCCATGATCGGTTGAGATACGGCTTCTAAACCCAAAGCGTTTCAGATCAATAAGTATGGTGCCGCACTCGACCAGCGCATGCACCAGGTGGAGTGCGGCTGGATGGGGATGGGCTCATGAATTGAGACTTCGAACATCTCTCAACGGCACGGGCGCTTTGTGCGTTGCGCCCTTTGCGACCGCCACACAATCGGTAGCCACCAGGGAAACGTTCATCGAAAACCTCTAACCCTCAAGGACGACCATGTAGCTAGAAGGCCGCCCTGGCGCCGGAGCAATTTTCCTAAATTCTCCCTGGACTAGCACTTCACGCAAAGCCCGATAAACCGCCTTTACTCGACTTTCCCGGTATTCATCAAACCAGGAAGTGGCCTGAAGCATCACCGAGCCGTTCGGAAGAATCGAGATCGAATGAAAAGCATTCGACTCACCCAGGACCTCTACCCCCCCCAAATGCTGCACGACGCCTTGGGAAACCACCGTGAGCCACGAGTAGCCCCTGAGCGTATCGCGCCATTTCGGCGTATTCAGCGTTGGAATACGGCCAGGCCCACGGAGGCAACTTTCAAGCTCAGTACGCCCACCGGCATGCACATATGAGAGATGACCAAAAACTACATTGAATTGGCCACACGCCCATTTCACCAAATGCAGCAATCGAGAATGAGACGCCCGCTTAGAGGAGGTCTCGATCAAAATTGCTTCATCAAAATGATAGGACAGCTTCACATAATTGGGCAGCTCATCGTCAAATGAGACATGCAGGCGAATTTCAGCACCTCCGACTTCACCGGCCTCAGAATACCCTCCGATCTCAACCCCGGAAACCTCTGACCTTTCATCGAGATTAACTTTGAGCCAGTCAAACGCTTCCTCGACGTAGGGATTGTAGAAGGTCTCGAATGAATCTCGAGACGACACAAAGACAGTTCCCCAGAGCGCACCATGTTTCCGTGCAGGGATGCTATCGCGTAGACGCAAAAAACCATTCTTCGACACGCGGAGGGATTTTTGAAGCGCCTGAAGTTCCCCCGAGATGGCAATTTGAGAAAGCCCCTCAGTGAGCCACCGAAACGCGACGCTTGACAGCTCATCCGGACTCTCACTGTAAACCGTAAGCTCCACTACAAGATCATGGCTGAGGCCAGAGTTTACTGCAGAAAACGCATCCATACTTCACCTTCAAAACTGCGAGGTTGGGTGGGGAGCTACGCAACCTCCCCACCCAACATGCTACCTGGCGCAAGCCGGCCCGCGCAGATCCCCTACCCGACGCCGAATGGGTCCGTCACCACTTTCCCCATTACGTAGAGGAATCCTGCCCCAACAGCACCCCAAGCGATCTTCTTGCTTTGCTCAGGGGTTGGTTGCCACGCCTGAATCGTAAGTGGCATTGGCACAGGTATCGGCTCCATTCCTTTCGGCGGCTTGGACCTCTGATTTCGGGTCCACCAGCCGACAACCCCTTGATACTGAGGGCCAGTACGCGGCGATTTTGCTCGGGTTCGAGTTGACTGCGCAACTAGCTGCTGTTTGGGGTTTAGCGGATCAATCGTCGCTATCTGCGGGAGTTCCCAACCACGGTGAACAGTTCGACCGAATACCTTCTTATCCTCAATCTTCTGCTGTGCCCTGATGTACCGGTCGAGCGTTTTCGGGCCCTCTGCTTCAGCAGTTTTTGCCGATTTCATTTCCCAAATGAACATGTCATCGCCCCAGATGACGACTATGTCCGCCCACCCCCCCTTTCCATTTTTGCGCTGAGCCCCTGGGATCCAGTACTCAGTATGCACTTGAACCTCAGGGTTCAATATGGCCTGAGACTGCAGAAAAGCCGCCATGGCCGCCACTGCCGCATCGTGCCGGATCTTGTCTGCTGCAATATCGGGACCGGACCGACCCTTAGGTTTTGGATCGTCTCCCCCGCTTGACGAACCACCACTTTCTCCCGGTTCCGAATCTGGTTCCGAGGAGCTATCGTGTCGGACTTCGCTATGACCGGTACCATCATCGATCCACAGGCCAGAGGGATCCGCTGAGGTAACGGGGGAGTTGTTCCCGTAAGCGTAGCCGTTTAGGGATTGGTGCTGGTCAGTGTCCAATACAGGGTCAGCGCTTATGAACTGACCGATACTCGGGTCGTATTCGCGGGCGCCGACGTGAGTAAGACTGGTGACCTTATCTACGGGTTTACCTAGAAATACCTTGTCGTCAGGCCAAGTGGTCGGGCTGGTACCCCGGGGTGCACCGAAAGCAGTGGTGTAGCGCTTAGTGACGGCTTGAGTGGTCGCATCTATAGCGAGGCTGCTGGTGTTGTGGTGATCGCCCGCAAGGAAGCTGAGGTTGGTACCTGCGATACCAGCGGTGCTTTTGCGGATGGCGATAGTCTCATCCGCGACGCTGTAGTAGCGGGTACCTGTGATGGTCTTGGCAGCGCCCTTGGTGGTGAGCCGGACTTCGGTGCTGCCGAGGTAGAGAACAGTGTCGCCGTCGCCGGTTGCGCGACGGATGAGCAGTTCGCCGTCGGCGTCGTAGAGGTAGCCGGTGTTGAGCGCCGGCTTGCTGCCAACAGAGGGTTCGCTAGTGGAGGCGAGCTTGCCTTCGGAGTCCCAGGTAAGCGTCTGGTTAGCCTGAGTTCCCGGACGCATCCTCGTGTTGCCGGACTTGTCGTATGCATAGCTGCCCGGGCGCCCACCGCTAGTACTGATCAGGGGGTGTGGCTGACCAGTGGCGGTGCCGTAGCTGTAGTTGGTGGTGGTGTTGCCCGTGCTCGTGTGGGCAACTTCGGTCTCGCGCTGGCCGACAGTGTTGTAGGTGTAGCTGGTCCAGTAAGGGGCTGGACCAGCTAGATCGGCAGTGGTTCGGCCAGCTGGGGCGCAGTCGGCGGTTTTGGGGGTCCAGGCTTCGCTTAGGCGGAGGTAGGTGTCATAGGCGAAGCATTGGTAGTCAGGCTCGTGGGTGCCGTCGATTGTCGCCTTGTCAAAGATGCTGGTGATATTTCCGGCTTGATCCTGAGTGAAATCGAGGTCCTGCAGTCTGCCGGTGTGTGTTTCATCACTGACGCTGGTGTTGGTGAGACGACCGGTGCCAGCTTCGTAACTGTTTGAAATGCTGACGGTGTTGGTGTTGACAACGCCTAGTCGCAACTGCCAGAGCTGCCCAAGCTGCGAGTAGGCGATGTTCTGTACGTAGTCGCTGGTGCCAGAAAGTTGTTCCGGAAGACCGAAGGTGTTGTAGTGAGTCTGAACCGTCTCCCGGGGCAGGCCTGCGACTGCAGGAGCTGTGGTGGTGCTGAGCGTTCCATCGAGACGGTAGTCGGACTCGAAGTCCAGAGTGGAGGTGACCGCTCCCGACGTCACCAACGGATCATCGTCGGGCAGGACGAGACGGGTTTCAGTAACCCTGCCTCGGGTGTCGTAGGCAGTTATCTGCTTGGTGTAGGCCGTGCCGGTGGTTCCGCTGCCGCCTACATATCGGGTCGAGGCTGCGGGCAAGCCCTTGAGGATCGAGTCGAAGCTCCAGTGGGCCAGCTTGTTCCCATCGGTGCGGGAGTTCTGCCACTGCTCAATCTTGCGGCCGAGTTCGTCATAACTGTATAGGAGCGTGTTGCCGTTTGCGTCGGTTGTTGTGTCGATCTGGTCAAGGGCCGTGAACTTAGTGGTGCTGGTTCCCTGGTCGGGGTCAGTTGTACTCGTTTGACGGCCGAAGAGGTCGTAAGTGTAGGACCACTGTGCGTTGTCGGGTCCGGTGATCAGTTTCTGCTTGTCGTCGGGGGTGTACTGCGTTTTGACGCTCGTGAAGCCGGGCCCGCTAGCTGCGCCGTAGGCAGGGTCGGCGGGGCTGGTACTGGCGTAGGTTCGAGTCTCGACGGTGCGACCGAGGGCATCGGTAATGGTGCGCGAGGCGTTTCCGCCGTTGGGTGCGGTAGTGGCGGTGGAGTCACCGGTGTAACTGGTGGTGGTGCTCCACTTCTTCACGCCGAGGACATTGAGGGTGCTGGCAGTGGGGCGACCCGCACCGTCGTACACGGTCTGGGTCAGCGCCGGGGTGTGCGCGAAGTCGCCCTGTGTGTAAGTTCCATTGGGATCGGTGGTGCTGTCGTAGATGTCGGCGTGCGAATCAACGGCCAAGCCGCGTGAGTCGTACCGAATGTCGGTGAGAATCCGGCCGCCGGTGACTGAGGGGGTCTGCGTCTGGACGGGCCGTAGGAGGGAGTCGGTAATGGCATAGCTGGTCTTGTATGTCTTTCCGTCGGCTTTGAGAGTGGACACCGAAGTCCAGGGCTGGCCGGTGCGTTCGAACTGGTAGCCGTAGGTAACGGTGGCTGTATCGTTGCCGGACTTGCTGCGTTCGGGTGTCCAGGTGGCGGTGATGCGGCCGAGGGCGTCGTAAGTGTTCTCGGTTTTCTTCAGGTTCGGGTCAAGCGTGTAGGTGACAGTGCCGCGGGCGGGGTCGTAGTACGTATAGACCCTGTGCTGTTGCCCGTTAGACGTGAGCCTCGGAGAGGCAATGACCTTGGAGGTCAGCGGCCCCGATGCGGCGGGATAGTAGGTGGTGGTGGTCGTGTTGCCCTTGGCGTCGGTGACGCTCACGGGGCGACCGAAGTTCGCCGCACCGGTATCGAAGGTGGTCTTGGTGGTGGTCTGCCAGCCGCCATCGACTGCGGGATGGCGGTCGGCAGTGCCGTTAGCTGCGGGATAGGCCTGAGCCCTGCCAGCCCAAGTGGCCAGGCCCAGGGTGGGCTTTTGTGCGTAGACCCAGCCGGTGGCGTCGGGGGTGTCGTAGACGACGGCGGTGTCGGACAGGACGTCGCCGCGAGACGCGGTGTTGGTGGGCAGGCTCAGCTGGTCGTCGGTGACTGCTTCACCGGCGGAGTCGTAACAGTTGCTGGCGGTGACCCGAGTCCGTGAGACGAGGCTGGTCAGGCCGACGTCGGGGTTGCGGGCGTACCAGATGCGGGTGCACGTCTCGTCACCGGTTTTGGCGGTGTCGCCGGAGTTCTGGCTCCGGTACTTCATGCCGTAGCTGTCGAAGTGAGGTTCCCCCGTTGCTCGGGAGGTGCTGATCAGCTGGTCAGGGCGGGTTGGCGGGGTTTCAGGTTCGCTCGTTCGGCCGTTGCCTGCTCGGCG
>NZ_JBEYCF010000104.1:0-5172 GCF_040632605.1 Streptomyces sp. NPDC019224
CCCCGGCAGACCCCCCGCAGGAACCTCCACCACCGGCCCCGCACCCCACGCCGTCAACTCACCCCGCTCCTCACCGGTGAGCAGATCGACCCGGCTGAGCCGCCGCCGGGGATCGGCGACCGCGATGCGGAGCAGCCTCTCCCACCGCGCGATCATCGTCTCGACGGCGGCCGGGTCGTAGAGGTCGTCGGCGTACTCGACGGAGCCGTCGATGCCCTGCGGGGAGCCGTCGTCCGCGTGCCGCTCGGACATCGTGAAGATCAGGTCGAGCTTGGCGGTGGTCGACGCCAGCGGCATCTCGCCGACGCGCAGGCCGGGCGGCGCGAAGTCGGCCCGGGGCGCGTTCTGCAGCACCAGCATGACCTGGAAGAGCGGGTGGTGCGCCAGCGACCGGGAGGGGTTCAGGACCTCCACCAGGTACTCGAACGGCAGGTCCTGGTGGGCGTATCCGGCCAGCGCGGTGTCCCGGACCCGGTCCAGCAGCTCGGCGAACGTGGGGTCGCCTGAGGTGTCGGTACGGAACACCAGGGTGTTGACGAAGTAGCCGACGAGCTCGTCCTGCGCCTGGTCGGTCCGGCCGGCGACCGGGCTGCCGACCGGAATGTCGTCGCCCGCGCCGAGCTTGCTGAGCAACGCCGCGAGCCCTGCCTGGAGCACCATGAACAGACTGGTCCCGTGCGCGCGGGCGAGTTCCCGCAGTCCGCGGTGCAGCTCGGCGTCCAGCCCGGCGCGCACGGAGCCGCCCCGGTGCGAGGCGACCGCCGGGCGGGGCCGGTCGGTGGGCAGCTGGATGAGCTCCGGGAGACCGGTCAGCTGCCGGGTCCAGTAGTCCGCCTGGTCGGCGAGCAGGCTGTCCCGGTCGGTGGAGTCGCCGAGCAGTTCGTGCTGCCACAGGGTGTAGTCGGCGTACTGCACGGGCAGCGGCGCCCACTGCGGCTCCTCACCGCGGCGCCGCGCCGTGTAGGCCTCGGTCAGCCCCCGTGTGAGCGGGCCCAGCGACCAGCCGTCACCGGCGATGTGGTGGAGCACCAGCTGGAAGACGTGCTCGTCCGGTGCCAGCTCGAACAGCCCGGCCCGCAGCGGTACGTCCACGGCCAGGTCGAAACGCCGGGCCTTGGCCGCCGCCATCAGGGCGGGCAGCTCCGCCTCGGTGGTCCGGCTCACGCGCAGCCGCGGTCCGGCTGCCTCCGCGTCCAGCACCAGCTGGTGCGGCACGCCGTCCACCGCCGGGAAGACGGTGCGCAGGCTCTCGTGCCGGGCCATCACGTCCGCCACGGCGGACTCCAGGGCCGACCGGTCCAGATCGCCGGACAGCCTCCAGGCCAGGGAGATGTGGTAGTTCGCGCCGGCCGCTTCCAGCTGGTGCAGGAACCAGAGCCGCCGTTGCGCGAACGACAGCGGGACGACCGCGGGGCGCTCGCGCCGCGCCAGGGCGGCCTGCGCGGGCCCGGCCGCCGCCAGGGCGGCGGCCAGACCCGCCGGGGTCGGGGCCTCGAACAGCGTGCGCAGCGGCATCTCCACGCCGAGCGTCGCGCGGATGCGGGCGGCCAGGCGGGTGGCCAGCAGCGAGTGCCCGCCCAGGTCGAAGAAACCGTCCTCGACACCGGCCGACGGCACACCCAGGACCTCCGCGAACAGCTCGCAGAGGATCTGCTCCCGCGGGGTGCGCGGTGCGCGGGAGGCGGCCGTCGGGGTGAGGTCGGGGGCGGGCAGGGCGCGGTGGTCCAGCTTGCCGTTGACGGTCAGCGGCAGGGCGTCCAGGGTGACGAATGCCGACGGCACCATGTACTCCGGCAGCCGCTCGCGCAGGTGCGCCCGCAGGTCGGCGGGGCGTGGTGCGGCACCGGCGGCCGGTACGAGGTACGCGGCCAGCCGGGTGTCGTCGGCCCGGTCCTGCCGGGCCAGGACGGCGACCTGGGCGATGCCCGGGTATGCGGCGAGGGCCGCCTCGATCTCCCCGAGCTCGATCCGGAAGCCGCGTACCTTGACCTGCTGGTCGGCCCGGCCGACGTAGCGCAGGGTGCCGTCGGCCGCGCGGCGCACCACGTCTCCGCTGCGGTACATGCGTGACCCGGGCGGTCCGAACGGGTCGGCCACGAACCGCCCGGCGGTCAGGCCCGGCCGGTTCAGGTAGCCGCGCGCCGGCCCGGCGCCCGCGACGTACAGCTCGCCGGGCACTCCCGGGGCCACCGGCCGCAGGCCGTTGTCGAGCACATACGTCCGCAGGTCCGGGAGCGGGGTGCCGATCTCGCCGGCGGTGGTGCCGGTCCGGTCGAGCGCCGCGTGGGTGACGTGCACGGTGGTCTCGGTGATGCCGTACATGTTGACCAGCCGTGGCGCGTCCTGCGGGTGCCGCCCGTACCAGCTCGCCAGCCGGGCGTGCTCCAGCGCCTCGCCGCCGAAGACCACCGTGCGCAGGGAAAGCCGGCCGCCCGTCTCCGGGTCCTCCGCGTCCGCCTGCATCAGCTGGTAGAAGGCGGACGGCGTCTGGTTGAGCACCGTCACCCGCTCATGGGCGAGCAGTTCCAGGAACCGGCCGGGAGAGCGGCTGGTCTCGTGGTCCACGACCACCAGGCGTCCGCCGTGCAGCAGGGGGCCCCACAGCTCCCAGACCGAGAAGTCGAAGGCGTAGGAGTGGAAGAGGGTCCAGACGTCGTCGGCGCCGAAGCCGAACAGCTCACGCGTGGTGTCGAAGAGGCGCACCACATTGCGGTGCGGGACCACCACGCCCTTGGGCTCGCCGGTGGAGCCGGAGGTGTGGATGACATAGGCGGCGTGGGCCGGGTCGATGGCGACGTCCGGGTCCGTGTCCGGCAGCCCCGCCAGGTCGGAGGTGTCGAGCAGCAGCCGGTCCAGGTCGTGCGCGTCCAGCCGCTCGCCCGCCCGGCTCGTCGTCACGAGCAGCGCCGGCCGGGTGTCCTGGAGGAGGTAGGCGATGCGGGCGGCGGGGTACTCCGGATCCACCGGCACATACGCGGCACCGGCCTTGAGTACCGCGAGCACCGCGACGACGAGTTCCGCCGAGCGCGGCAGGGCCAGCGCCACCAGCTGCTCCGGTCCCACGCCCCGCTCGATCAGGGCATGCGCCAGCCGGTTGGCGCGGGCGTTCAGTTCCCCGTACGTCAGGGAGGCTTCGCCGTCCGTGAGGGCGGTCGCGGCCGGGTCGGCCCTCACCTGCCGCTCGAACAGGGCGGGCAGGCCGCTTTCCGGCAGCTCCCCCGCCTGCCCGGTGCCGGCCGGCAGCAGGGCCCCGAGTTCGTCGGCGGACAGCACGTCCACCTGACCGATCCGCCGGCCGGGGGCGGCGACGACGGCGCGCAGCAGCCGCAGCCACCGCTCGACGATCCCGGTGACGGTGGCCGGGTCGAACAGGTCGGTGCTGTACTCGACCACGCCCGACAGGCCGCCCCCGCCGGGCTGTTCGGCCAGGACGAAGGTCAGATCGCACTTGGCCGTTCCGGTGGGGACCAGGTCGGCCGCCACCCGCAGCCCCGGCAGGCCGAAGGCGCCGGACGGCGCGTTCTGCAGGGTGAGCATGGTCTGGAACAGCGGGTGGTGCGCGAGCGTCCGGGTCGGGTTCAGCGCCTCCACGAGGTGCTCGAACGGCACCTCCTGGTGTGCGTACGCGGCCAGCGCGCCGGAGCGCACCCGGCCGAGGAGTTCGGTGAACGACGGGTCTCCGGACAGGTCGGTGCGCAGCACCAGTGTGTTGACGAAGAAGCCGACCAGATCGTCCAGCGCCTCGTCGGTGCGTCCCGCGACCGGCGTGCCGATCGGAACGTCGGTCCCGGCGCCCAGCTTGCCCAGCAGGGCGGCCAGACCTGCCTGGAGCACCATGAAGAGGCTGGCTCCGCCGTCGCGGGCGAGGGCGCTCAGGCCCTGGTGCAGCTCGGCGTCGATGCGCACCGGCAGCTGGGCGCCCCGGTAGGACATGGCTGTTGGCCGGGGCCGGTCGAAGGGCAGCTCGACCTGGTCGGGCAGGTCCGCCAGCCGCTCCCGCCAGTACGCGAGCTGGCCGTTGAGCAGGCTGTCCGGGTCGGCTCCGCCGCCCAGCAGCTCCTGCTGCCAGAGGGTGTAGTCGGCGTACTGGACGGGCAGCGGCGCCCACTGCGGCTTCGTGCCCTCGCTGCGGGCCGCGTAGGCGGTCGTCAGATCCCGCGAGAGCGGGCCCGTCGACCAGCCGTCACCGGCGATGTGGTGCATCACCAGCAGCAGAACGTGCTCCTCGGCGCCGAGCCGGAACAGTTCGGCGCGCAGCGGCGGCTCCTCGGAGAGTTCGAAGCCCTGCCGTGCCGCCTCGGCGAGCCGGCCGGGCAGCTCGCTCTCGCGCACCTCGGTCATCCGCAGCCGCGGCCGTGCCGCGTCCAGGTCCAGTACTCGCTGGCACGGCACGCCGGCGACCACCGGGAAAACGGTGCGCAGGCTCTCGTGCCGCTCGACGACGTCCGCCAGAGCGGCTTCCAGGGCGCGCTCGTCCAGGCTTCCGGACAGCCGCAGGGCCAGCGGGATGTTGTAGGTGGCGCTCGGGCCCTCCATCCGGTGCAGGAACCACAGCCGACGCTGCGCGAAGGACAGCGGCACCGGCTCGGGCCGCTCCCGCCGCCCCGGCGCCGGGCGTGCCCGGCCCGCGACATCCACCCTGGCCGCCAGTCGCGTCACCGTCGGCGCGTCGAACAGATCACGGAGCCGCAGTTCCACGCCCAGCGTCGCGCGGACGCGGGCCACCAGCCGGGTGCCGAGCAGGGAGTGCCCGCCGAGGTCGAAGAAGTCGTCGTCGGCACCGACCTGCGGGAGGCCCAGCACCTCGGCGAACAGCCCGGACAGCAGGTGCTCGACCGCGGTGCGGGGAGCGCGGCCCGGGGCGGCGGGCCGGTGCTCGGGGGCGGGGAGGGCATGCCGGTCGAGTTTGCCGTTCGGGGTCAGCGGCAGAGCGTCGAGGCTGACGAAGGCGGCCGGCACCATGTACTCCGGCAGCCGCTCGCGCAGGTGCGCCCGCAGTGCGTCCATGGGAACGGCCTGGCCCGTGGCGGGAACGACGTAGGCGACCAGCCGGGCCTCCTCGTCGGTGCGGACCATGACGGCGGCGCGTGCGATGTGCGGGTGTTCGGTGAGGGCGGCCTCGATCTCGCCGAGTTCGACGCGGAAACCGCGTACCTTCACCTGGTCGTCGGT
>NZ_JBEYCF010000105.1:0-4556 GCF_040632605.1 Streptomyces sp. NPDC019224
ACCGACGACCAGGTGAAGGTACGCGGTTTCCGCGTCGAACTCGGCGAGATCGAGGCCGCCCTCACCGAACACCCGCACATCGCACGCGCCGCCGTGATCGTCCGGCAGGACCGTGCGCAGGACCCCCGGCTGGTCGCCTACCTGGAGCCCGCCACCGCGACGGAGCCGCCGGCGGAAGAGCTCCGGGCGCACCTGCGCGAGCGGCTGCCGGACTACATGGTGCCGGCCGCCTTCGTCAGCCTCGACGCTCTGCCGCTGACCCCGAACGGCAAGCTCGACCGGCGCGCCCTGCCCGAGCCCGAGTCCACCGCGACGTCGGCCGGCCGGGCACCGCACACTCCGGAGGAGCAGGTCCTGGCCGGGCTGTTCGCCGAGGTGCTGGGCCTCCCGCAGGTCGGTGCCGACGACGACTTCTTCGACCTCGGCGGGCACTCCCTGCTCGGCACCCGGCTGGTGGCCCGCGTCCGCGCGACGCTGGGCGTGGAACTGGCCCTCCCCACCCTGTTCCGCACCCCGACCGTGGCCGGGCTGGCCGCGGCTCTCGGCGGGGCGGACCGGGCCCGGCCCGCCCTGGAGCGCACCGAGCGGCCCGAGCAGGTGCCGCTGTCGTCCGCTCAGCGGAGGCTCTGGTTCCTGCGCCAGCTGGAGGGCTCCGACTCGGTCTACAACATGCCGCTCGCATGGCGGCTCTCCGGACCGCTGGACCTGGCGGCCCTGGAGTCGGCGCTGGGTGACCTCGTCGACCGGCACGAAACGCTGCGCACGGTCTTCCCGGCCTCGGACGGCGTCCCCCACCAGCGGGTACCGGCCGCCGGGGAGGGGCACCCCACCCTGCCGGTGACCCCGGCAGACGAGTCGGCCCTGCCGGAACTGCTCGCCGGCGCCGCCGCCCGCGGGTTCGACCTCGCTGCCGAACCCCCGCTGCGAGCCGAGGTGTTCGCGCTCGCGGCGGACGAGCACGTCCTGCTCCTGGTGATGCACCACATCGCCGGTGACGGCTGGTCGCTGGGCCCGCTGGCCGCCGACCTGGCCACCGCCTACGCGGCACGCAGCCGGGGCGAGGAGCCGCAGTGGGCGCCGCTGCCCGTGCAGTACGCCGACTACGCCCTGTGGCAGCAGCGGCTGCTCGGCGACCCGGCCGACCAGGACAGCCTGTTCGCCCGCCAGACGGCCTACTGGACGCGGACCCTCGCGGACCTGCCGGAGCAGATCCGGCTCCCCGCCGACCGCCACCGCCCGGCGACCCCTTCCTGCTCCGGCGGCCAACTGGCGATCGAACTGGACGCGGAACTCCACGCCGGGCTGATCCGGCTCGGCCGGGAACACGGCGCCAGCGTGTACATGGTGCTGCAGGCCGCCCTGGCGTCCCTGCTGGACAAGCACGGCGCGGGCACGGACATCCCGGTCGGCAGTCTGATCGCCGGCCGGACCGATCAGGCACTGGACGACCTCATCGGGTTCTTCGTCAACACCCTGGTGCTCCGCACGGATACCAGCGGCGACCCCTCCTTCGCGGAGCTGCTGGCCCGCGTCCGGGAGAGCGCGCTCGGCGCGTACGCGCACCAGGACCTCCCCTTCGAGCACGTCGTGGAGGCCCTCAACCCGTCCCGGTCGCTCACCCGCCAGCCGCTGTTCCAGGTGCTGCTCGCGCTGCAGAACGTGCCCCGCACCGAGTTCGCGCTGAGCGGTCTGGCCACCGAGGTCGTCCTCGTACGGACGCCGACGACGATGTTCGACCTCGGCTTCCACCTGCTGGAGCTCGGCGGCCCCGGGGGCCGCGCCGAGGGCATCGTCGGGCGGGTCGAGTACAGCACCGACCTGTTCGACCACGCCACGGTGGAGGCGCTGGTCGCCCGGTGGCTGCGGCTGCTGGCGGAGGTCGTCACCGACGCGGAGCGGCCGCTGAGCCGGATCGACGTCCTCACCACCGAGGAGCGGCGCGAGCTGCTGGTCACCCGCAACGACACCGCTTCCCCGGTCCCGGACGCCACCCTGCCCGCCCTGTTCGAGGCGCAGGTCCGGTCGACGCCGGAGGCCCCGGCCGTGGTGTTCGAGGACACCGTGCTGACCTACGGCGAGCTGAACCGCCGGGCCAACCGGCTGGCCCATGCGCTGATCGCGCGGGGCGTCGGCCCGGAGCAGGTCGTCGCCCTGCGGCTGCCGCGCTCGGCCGAGCTGGTGGTCGCCGTTCTCGCGGTGCTCAAGACGGGCGCGGCGTACCTCCCGGTCGACCCGGACTACCCGGCCGCCCGCATCGCGTACATGCTGGAGGACGCCCGCCCGGCCGTGGTGCTCGACGACCTCGCCGACGTCACACCGTCCGGCCGGGAGCCGGAGCACGATCCGGCCGTCCCCGTGGACGGCCGGCACCCGGCCTATGTCATCTACACCTCCGGTTCCACCGGCCGGCCCAAGGCCGTGACGATGCCCGCGGCCGGACTGCTGAACCTGCTGACGTGGCACCACCGGGCCGTCGGCGGCGAACCCGGCACGCGCACCGCGCAGTTCACCGCGATCAGCTTCGACGTCTCGGTGCAGGAGATGCTGTCCGCCCTGTTGTACGGCAAGACCCTGGTGGTGCCCACCGAGGAGCAGCGCCGCAGTGCCGAACTGCTCGCCCGCTGGCTGGACCGGAACCGGGTCGAGGAGCTGTTCGCGCCGAACCTGGTGGTCGAGGCACTGGCCGAGGCCGCCGAGGAAGCCGGCCTCGACCTGCCGCACCTGCGGCTGGTCGCGCAGGCCGGAGAGGCGATGCGGCTGAGCGCTGCCGTCCGCCGCTTCCAGACCCGCCGTCCGGGCCGGGTGCTGCACAACCACTACGGGCCCGCCGAGACCCATGTGATCACCGCCTACGCCCTTCCGGCCGACCCCGCCGACTGCCCGCTGCCCGTGCCGATCGGCCGCCCGATCGCCAACTGCCGTGCCTACGTCCTGGACGCGGCACTGCGGCCGGTGGCACCCGGAGTGCTGGGTGAGCTGTACCTGGCCGGAGCGGGGCTCGCCCGCGGCTACCTGAACCGGCCCGGCCTGAGCGCCACACGTTTCGTCGCCGACCCGTACGGGCCGGCCGGAGCGCGGATGTACCGCACCGGCGACCTGGTGCGCTGGCGCGCCGACGGTGAGCTGGAATACGCCGGCCGCGCCGACCACCAGGTCAAGGTGCGCGGGTTCCGGGTCGAGCCGGGCGAGATCGAGGCCGAGCTGATCGCACACCCGGGCGTGGCCCAGGTCGCGGTACTCGCCCGGGAGGACCGGCTCGTCGCCTATGCCGTCCCCGCGGACGGGTCCGCGACGACCGGGGCCGCGCTGGCCGCGTATCTGCGCGACCGGGTGCCGGAGTACCTGGTGCCGTCCGCGTTCGTGCTGCTCGACGCCTTGCCGCTGACGCCGAACGGGAAGCTGGACCGGGCGGCGCTGCCCGCCCCGGAGCCGGATGCGCCCGGTGGCGGCCGTGCGCCGCGTACTCCGCAGGAGCAGATCCTGTGCGAGCTGTTCGCCGAGGTGCTGGGCACCGGGCGGGTCGGGGTCGACGACGACTTCTTCGAGCTGGGCGGCCACTCCCTGCTCGCCACCCGGCTGGTCTCGCGGGTACGGGCGACCCTGGGGGTCGAACTGGAGCTTCGCGCCCTCTTCCGGAGCCCGACCCCCGCCGGCCTGGCGGCCGGGCTGCACGACGCCGGCACCGCGCGGCGGGCCCTGGTGCCCCGGCCCCGCCGCGAGATGATGCCGTTGTCGTTCGCCCAGCGCCGGCTCTGGTTCCTCCAGCAGTTCGGGGCCCCGAGCGCCACCTATCACATGCCGCTGGCCCTGCGGCTGTCCGGGGACCTCGACCGGGAGGCGCTGAGCGCCGCACTCGTGGACGTGGTGACACGGCACGAGACCCTGCGCACGGTCTTCCCGCAGACGGGCGGAATCCCGCACCAGCGCGTGCTGGACACCACCGAGGCCGGCGTCCCGCTGCGCGTGCGCACGGCCGACGGGACCGAGGTGCACGCGCTGCTGCGCGAGGCGGCGGTGCGCGCCTTCGACCTGACCACGGAAGTGCCCCTTCGAGCCGAGCTGTTCGCGGTCGCGCCGGACGAGCACGTGCTGCTGCTGGTGATGCACCACATCGTCGGGGACGGCTGGTCCATGGGACCGCTGGCCCGTGACCTGGCCGCCGCCTACACCCACCGGCTGGGCGGGGAGGCACCGGAATGGCCGCCGCTGCCGGTGACCTACGGCGACTACACCCTGTGGCAGCACGAGATCCTGGGCGACGAGGACGACGCCGACAGCCTGTTCGCCCGTCAGGTCGCCTACTGGAAGCGGCAGCTGGCCGGTTTGCCCGAGCAGCTGCACCTTCCCGCCGACCGGCCGCGTCCCGCCGTCATGTCGTACGGCGGCGACGTGCTGGAACTCCGGATCGACGCGGAACTGCACGCCGCATTGGCGGAGTTGGCGCGGCGTTCCGGCGCGACCCTCTTCATGGTGTTGCAGGCTGCGTTGTCCGCGTTGTACACGCGGTTGGGTGCGGGTACGGACATCGCGATCGGGAGTCCGGTGGCGGGGCGTAC
>NZ_JBEYCF010000106.1:0-4343 GCF_040632605.1 Streptomyces sp. NPDC019224
GGTGGTTCGCGAACACCGTCGAGGTGGTGAGGAGTTCGCGTGCCATGCCCTCCCACTGCGAACCCTGACCCGGGAACACGAACACCGTCCTGCCGGCCTCCGTGACCGTCCCGCGCACCGCGTCCGCACCGACCGCGTCCCGCTCCAGACCGGCCAGGTTCTCCAGCAGCCGGTCCCGGTCCCGCGACACGACGACCGCGCGATGGGCGAGCTCGGCCCTGCCGGTGGCCAGCGCCTTCGCGATCGGGGCGGGGGCCGCCTCCGGGTGCTCCAGGAGATGGCGGCGCAGTTGCCCGGCCTGCTCGGCCAGGGCCTCGGCGGTGTGCCCGTACAGCAGCCACGGCAGCGGAGCATCGCTGTCCGGGGCCGGTTCGACGGCGGGCACCGGCTCCGGTGCCTCCTCCAGCACCACATGCGCGTTGGTGCCGCTCATGCCGAACCCGGAGACCCCGGCCCGGCGCGGCCGGTCGCCCGGCGCCCACTCCCGGGCCTCGGTGAGCAGACGTACGGCTCCGGCCTCCCAGTCGATGTGCGGGGACGGCTCGTCCACGTGCAGCGTCTTCGGCAGCAGCCCGTTGCGCAGGGCCTGCACCATCTTGATGACCCCGCCGACACCGGCCGCCGCCTGGGTGTGCCCGATGTTCGACTTCAACGAACCGAGCCACAGCGGTTGTTCGGTCGGCCGGTCCTGCCCGTACGTGGCGATGAGCGCCTGCGCCTCGATCGGGTCTCCCAGCGTCGTCCCGGTGCCGTGCGCCTCCATGGCGTCCACATCGGCGGTCGTCAGTCCGGCGTCGGCGAGGGCCTGACGGATCACCCGCTGCTGGGAGGGGCCGTTGGGCGCGGTGAGACCGTTGCTCGCACCGTCCTGGTTGGTGGCCGTGCCCCGTACGACGGCGAGCACCTCGTGGCCGTTGCGGCGGGCGTCGGACAGCCGCTCCACCAGGAGCAGCCCCACGCCCTCGCCGAAGGCCGTACCGTCCGCACCGGCCGCGAACACCTTGCACCGCCCGTCCGGGGCGAGCCCGCGCTGCCTGCTGAAGCCGATGAAGATGTCCGGGTTGGCAAGCACGGTCGCCCCGCCCGCCAGCGCGAGATCGCACTCGCCCCTGCGCAGCGACTGCACCGCGAGATGCAGCGCCACCAGCGACGACGAGCACGCCGTGTCCACCGTCACCGCGGGCCCTTCGAGCCCGAGCGTGTAGGCGATCCTGCCCGAGGCGATGCTGCCCGCACTGCCGATGCCAAGATACCCCTCCATGTCGGCGGGCAGCTTCACCCGGGAGCCGTAGTCCGTGTACACCACGCCCGCGAACACCCCGGTCCGCGAGCCCTGCAACGACGTCGGGTCGATGCCCGCCCGCTCGAACGCCTCCCAGGCGCTCTCCAGGAGCAACCGCTGCTGCGGGTCCATGCTCGTCGCCTCACGTGGGCTGATCCCGAAGAACCCGGGATCGAACCGGTCCGCGTCGTGCAGGAAGCCCCCTTCGCGCGCGTACGAGGTCCCCGGGTGCGCCGGGTCCGGGTCGAAGAGGCGGTCGAGGTCCCAGCCCCGGTTGTCCGGGAACGGCGAGATGACGTCCCGCTCCGAGGCCACCACCCGCCACAGGTCCTCCGGGGTGCGCACCCCGCCCGGGTAGCGGCAGGCCATCGACACGATCGCGATGGGCTCGCCGTCCTGGATCGCGGCCCGTCCGCCGGCCGGCACCGCCGCGTCCGCGGCCCCTTCGCCCAGCAACTGGTCCCGCAGGTGGGCGGCGAGTGCGGCCGGGGAGGGATGGTCGAAGACGAGGGTCGCGGGCAGCCGCAGCCCTGTCACCGTGTTGAGCCGGTTGCGCAGCTCGACGGCGGTGAGGGAGTCGAACCCGAGATCCTTGAAGGCACGCGAGGCGTCCACGGTGTCCCCGGCCGAGTGCCGCAGCACCCCGGCCACCTGCTCGCCCACCAACTCGACGAGAAACCGCAGCTGTTCGGGCTCCGGCTGACCGGCCAGGGACGAGACGAGTGAGCCGGCGGCGACGACGTCCGCACCGGCGGCGGCCCGCACCGTACGCACCAGCGAGCGCAGCACGGGAGGCAGCAGCCCCGTCCCGGCCTGCGCGGTGAGCGCGGCCCGGTCCAGGCGCGCGGCGAGCAGCACCGGCCGCTCGGCCGAGCGCAGCGCCAGTCCCAGAGCGGCGGGCACCTGGTCCTCGTCGAACCGGCCCAGTCCGTGGAAAGCGGTGTCCCTGGGCCCCCAGGAGACGGACCTCCCCGGCAGTCCGAGCGCCACCCGGTGCTGAGCGAGCGCGTCGAGATACGTGCCGACAGCGGCGGCGTTCGCGCGCCCTGTTCCACCGAGCGCCGAGGAGGCATCCGGCGACAGCAGCACGAACGCGGCCAGGTCGAGCCCGAGGGTCAGTTCGTGCAGGTTCCAAGCCGCCGCCCCGGCCGCGCGCAGCCCCTCCGCGAACTCCTCGGGCGACGCGGAGAGCAGCACCGCACGGTCGGGTGCGGCCGGTGCGTGGAAGACCGCGCCGACCGGATGCGCCGCCAGCGCGCCGGCCAGGAACTCCCGGTCCGCCGCGTCGCCCTCGGCCACCACCACCTCCGCGCCCAGCGCCTCCAACCGCTCCGCCAGTCCCCGGGCGGGGGACAGGAGCAGCACGCGGCGGGCGCCCAGGACAGTGACGGCATGGACGGCCGCGACCGGGGCGAGGTCCCCGCCCCCGGACACGACGACCGTCGAGCCCTCGGGCAGCACCGGCGGCGCACCCGCCTCCCGCGGATCGGACGGGTACAGCCTCGGTACGCGTATCTCACCGTTGCGCAGGGCCAGTTGGGGTTCACCGGCGGCAAGGGCGGCCGGCAGAGCGGTCAGCGACGCCGGTTCGGCGTCCAGGTCGGCCAGGGTGATCCGGCCGGGGTTCTCCGCCTGGGCGGCGCGGACCAGTCCCCAGACCGGCGAAGGGGTCAGATCCTGTACGTCGTCGGGGCTCGTGGTGACGGCGTGGTGGGTCAGCACCACGAGATGGGTGTGGCTGTTCGCCTCGTCGCCGGTCCAGGTCCGGAGCGCGGGCAGCAGCTCGCTCGCGGACGAGGCGTGCAGCAGGACCAGGCCGGGCGCCGCCCCCTCCTCCGGCGTCGGTTCGAAGCGCACGTGCGCGGTGGCACCGAAGGCGTCGCTCAGTTCGGCGGCGGGTTCGGCGGACGACGTCCACTCGGTGCACGGAACGGCAGCCCCGGTGCCGGGCACCACCGTCCACTCGGTGCGCAGCAGCCAGTCGTGGCGCGCCCGGTCCGCCCGGCCCAGGGCCCCGGCCGCCGGCGGCCGCAGGACCACCGAGTCCACGGAGGCCACCGGCGCGCCGGTCGGATCGGCCAGCAGGACGGCGAACCCCTCGCCGCGCCGGGAGACCCGCACCCGCAGACCGCCCGCGCCCACCGCGTACAGGCTCACCCCGCTCCACACGGCGGGTTCCAGCAGCTCGTCGCCCTGTGCGAGATCCGTCGCCTGCACGGCCGCCGTGAGGAGGGCCGGATGCAGCCCGTACCGCCCGGCATCGGCCGCGAAGACATCGGGCGCGGAGATCTCGGCGTACACCTCGTCGCCCCGGCGCCACAGCCGGGCCGGGCCCTGGAACGCGGGGCCGAGCCCGTACCCCAGCGCCTCCAGCCGGGCGTACACCTCGTCGGTGGCCACGGGGGTCGCCCCGGCCGGCGGCCAGGAGGTCAGCGGCTCGGGCACGGACCCCGGTCCGGGGGCCAGCAGTCCGGTGACGTGGCTGGTCCAGGCCCGGTGCAGTGAGCCGTCGTCGTCCCCGTCGTCGTAGGCGCGGGTGTGCAGGGTCAGCTCGCGTCGGCCGTCACCGCGCGGCGCGCCCACGGTGAGCTGCACGTCCACACCACCGTGAGCGGGGAACACCACCGGTGTGTCGACCGTCAGCTCCTCCACCACCAGATCCCCCAGCAACCTGCCTGCCTCCAGCGCCAGTTCAACAGAGGCGGCGGGCGGCAGGACCGGCGTCCCCTCCAGAGCGTGGTCGGCGAGCCAGGGGTGGGTGCGCAGCGAGATCCGCCCCGTGAGCAGGAGGGCGTCGCCCTGGGCGAGTGTGGTGGCGGCGGTGAGCAGGGGGTGCTGGGTGGTGTGCAGCCCGAGGCTCTCCGGATCGCCGTCGGTCGCCGCGTCCTCCAGCCAGTAACTCCGGTGCTGGAAAGGGTACGTGGGCAGATCGTGCGGCGCGTCAGCGGCATCCGGCACGGCCGGTGTCCAGTCGACGGGGATGCCGTGGGTGTGGAGGTGGGCGAGGGAGTGGTGGAAGCGGGTGAGGGTGCCTTCGTCGCGGCGGAGTGTGCCGGTGACG
>NZ_JBEYCF010000107.1:0-3938 GCF_040632605.1 Streptomyces sp. NPDC019224
GCCCGGCTCATGCAATCCGCACCGGCCGGCGGAGCCATGACCGCCATCGAAGCGACCGAGGAACAGATACAGCCGTACCTCAACGCGCACGTGACCCTGGCTGCCGTGAACAGCCCCACCTCACTGGTGATCTCGGGCGACGCGGACGCCGTACGGCACACCGCGCAGACATTGAAGGACCAGGGTCACCGCGTCCACCCGCTGACCGTCAGCCACGCCTTCCACTCCCCCCACATGGACCCGATCCTCGACGCGTTCAGGGAAGTGGCGCGGACGGTCACGTACCACCAGCCCCGCACACCGCTGATCACCGATGGCGACCCCACCAGCCCCGACCACTGGACCGACCAGATACGCGACACCGTCCGCCACCACGACCACATCACCACCCTCACCGGCAAGAACGTCACGACCTATCTGGAGCTGGGGCCCGACGCCTCTCTCACCGCCCACACACCCCACGCCATCCCGCTCCTCCGCAGGAACCACGACGAGGACCACACCTACCGCACCGCCCTCGCCACCACCCACGCCCACGGCACCCCTCTCGACCTGCCGGGACACGGCCGCACCGACCTCCCCACCTATCCGTTCCTGCCGACCCGCTACTGGCGGGTGCCGAGCCGTGCCACAGCCGGTCCCGAGTCCCTGGGGCTCGTGGCCGTCGCGCATCCCTTCCTCGGGGCTTCGGGCGAACTGGCCCAGCAGGGCGGCTCGGTGTTCACCGGCCGGCTGTCGCGCTCCGCCCACCCCTGGCTCGCGGACCACGAGATCCTGGGCCACGCCCTGCTGCCGGGCACGGCCTTCGTGGATCTGGCGCTCGCCGCCGGTGAGGCCGTGGAGGCGCCGAGGGTGGCCGAGCTGACGCTCGAAGCGCCGCTCGTGCTGCCCGCCGAGGGCTCGCTCTCGCTCCAGCTCGCCGTCGGCCCGGCCGGCACCGACGGCCACCGCACCCTCAGCATCCACACCCGGCCGGCCCCGGCGACCGACTGGACCCGCCACGCGACGGGCACGCTGGCCCCGCCGACCGCCGCACCCTCCGCCCTCCCGGACACCTGGCCACCGGAGCACGCCGACGCGCTCGAAGTCGAGGCGCTGTACGCACGGCTCGACCGGCTGGGGTACGCCTACGGGCCCGCTTTCCGTGCCGTACAAGCCGCGTGGAGCGACGGCGACGATTTCTTCGCGGACATCGCGCTCCCCGCTGAACTCGCTGAACAAGCAGTTCAGTTCCCGCTCCACCCCGCCCTGCTCGACGCGGCCCTGCATCCCCTGGTCGGCGGGGAGGAAGCGCGGGAGGACGGACGGCTGCCCGTGCCCTTCGCCTGGTCGGGCGTCGAGCTCTTCGCGACCGGCGCCACCGCGCTGCGTGCCCACTGGTCGTCCGGGCGGCTCACGGTCACCGATCCGGCCGGCAACGCCGTGCTGGCCGCCGATTCCCTCACCCTGCTTCCGGTCGACGCCGCCGCACTGGGCGCACCGGACGGCCGGGCGCCCGCACCCCACCGCATCGACTGGACGCGCGTCCCGCACCCCCTCTCCCCCCGTGCACACGCCGTGCACGTCGACGCGTTCACGGACCTCGCACCCGACGCACCCGTCCCGGACGTCGTCGTCGTGTCCGTGCCGCAGGGCCGCGAGGCCGCCGCGCACACGCTGGCGCTGGTACGGGAGTGGCTGGACGAGGACCGCTTCGGCAACGCCCGGCTGCTGCTCCTGACGCGTGGCGCACAGGCCGTGGCGGCCGGCGACTCCGTACCCGATCCCTGGTCGGCCGCCGCCTGGGGACTCGTACGGTCGGCGCAGTCGGAGCACCCGGGGCGGTTCGCCGTGGCGGATGTCGGCGCGGGCACACCGGACCTGGACGTGCTGGCCGGCGCGTCCCACGACGAGCCTCAACTCGCCCTGCGCGGTGGTGTTCTGTCCGCCCCCAGGGTCACCCGTGGCGGCGTCGCCGGCGTCCCGGAGCCGCGCGACTACGGCCACCGCACCGTCCTGATCACCGGTGGGACCGGTGGGCTCGGCCGACTGGTCGCCCGGCATCTCGTGGAACAACACGGGGCCCGGCATCTGCTGCTGGTGAGCCGGAGCGGTGAACAGGCTTCCGGTGCAGCCGAGTTGGCTCGCGAGCTGGCCCGATCCGGGGCCGAGGTGCGGTTCGCGGCCGTGGACGCGTCCTCGTGCGAGGAGCTGGCCGGGGCGCTGGACGCGATCCCGGCCGACCGTCCCCTGGGTGCCGTCTTCCACCTGGCCGGTGCACTCGACGACGTAACGGTCGAGGGTCTGACGCGGGACCGGCTGGAAGCCGTGCTCCGGACGAAGGCCGAGTCCGCCGCCCATCTGCACGAGCTGACGGCCGGCAGCGAGCTGAGCGACTTCGTGCTGTTCTCGTCGGTCGTCGGGGTCACCGGCAACGCCGGGCAGGCCAACTACGCCGCCGCCAACACCTACCTCGACGCCCTCGCCCACCACCGCCGCGCCCACGGCCTGCCCGCCGTCTCGCTCGCCTGGGGGCTCTGGGACCGGCCGGAGGGGATGAGCGGCACCCTCGGCGCGACCGAGTTGGCCCGCTGGGCGCGTTCCGGGCTCGGCCCGCTGTCCGTCGCCGACGGGCTCGCCCTGCTCGACGCGGCCCTCACGGGCGAGGACCCGGCGCCGGTCCTCGTACGCTTCGACACACCCGCGCTGCGGGCGCGGGCGGAGCAAGGCGCGCTGCCCTCCGTGCTGCGCGGGCTGGTACGCGCTCCGCGTCCCCGTGCCTCGGCCGCGACAGCCGGGGACTCCGGGACCGGAACATGGGCCCAGCACACCTCCGCTCTCCCGGAGGAGGAACGGTGGTCCGCCGTCACGGACCTGGTGCGGGCGACGGTGGCCACCGTCCTCGGCCACACCGGCCCGGCGGCGCTCGACGACTCGCGCGCCTTCCGTGACCTGGGCTTCGACTCCCTCGCCGGTGTCGACCTGCGCAACCGGCTGGCCACTGTCACCGGCCTGCGGATCTCCACGACGGCCGTCTTCGACCACCCCACACCCCGGTCGTTGGCGGCCCACCTGCTGACCCTCCTGCCGGGCGGCACCGCCCACTCCCCCTCCCCCCTCACCGTCACCGGCGCGCGGCCCGTCGGCCAGGACGACCCGGTCGTCATCGTCGGCATGGCCTGCCGCTACCCGGGCGGCGTGGCGTCGCCCGACGACCTGTGGGACCTCGTCGCGTCGGGCCGGGACGCCATCGGCGGCTTCCCCACCGACCGGGGCTGGGACCTGGCGGGCCTCTACGATCCGGACCCGGACCACCTCGGCACCTCGTACGCCCGCGACGGCGGATTCCTTTACGGGGCAGGTGAGTTCGACGCCGAGTTCTTCGGGATGAGCCCCCGCGAGGCCCTTGCGGCCGACCCGCAGCAGCGGCTCCTCCTGGAGACGGCCTGGGAGACGTTCGAGCGCGCCGGCATCGACCCGGGCAGTGTGCGCGGGAGCCGGACGGGTGTCTTCGCCGGGGTCATGTACAACGACTACGGATCACGGCTCGCGAAGGCGCCCCGCGATCTGGAGGGCTATCTGCTCACCGGCAACACGTCGAGCGTGATCTCGGGGCGGGTCGCGTACACCTTCGGTCTGGAAGGCCCGGCGGTGACCGTCGACACGGCCTGCTCCTCATCCCTGGTGGCCCTGCACCTGGCCGCCCAGGCCCTCCGGCAGGGCGAGTGCGATCTCGCCCTGGCCGGCGGGGTCACCGTGATGGCGCGTCCCGACACGTTCGTCGAGTTCAGCCGCCAGCGCGGGCTCTCCCCCGACGGGCGGTGCAAGTCGTTCTCCGCGTCGGCCGACGGAACCGGCTGGTCCGAGGGGGTGGGCCTGCTCCTGGTGGAGCGGCTGTCGGACGCCCGCCGCAACGGCCACCAGGTGCTCGCGGTCGTACGGGGCTCGGCGGTCAACCA
>NZ_JBEYCF010000108.1:0-3932 GCF_040632605.1 Streptomyces sp. NPDC019224
GCGTTCGTGATCGGACAACTCCAACGGCAGCGGCTTCGGACCAGGCATAACCCCACCCTATAACCGCAAGCGGACTACCGACTCAGGACACTAGGAGCCGAGCACCGGGGCGCAGTGCCTGCTCGAACCGGTCGAGATCGAAACCACAGGTCGGATCGACCTCGACGATCTGCCGGGTTATCCGGCCAGCCCTGTGCAGGCTCTCCAACGGCCGCAGCACAGAATTGTGTTCAAGAGCGGTTGTCACGACGCGATCGCCGGTGCGCAAGACGCCCTTGATGGCGATATTGAGGGCGTGGGTGGCGTTGGCGGTGAAGGCGATGTCAGCTGGGTGTGAGATGTTGAACAGTTCGGCGACCGCGGCTCTGGTGTCAGCCGTAACCTTCTCAGCGCGCCGGGCAAGCCGATGTCCGCCTCGTCCGGGGCTGGCACCAATGGTTTCCAGATAGTCCTGCATGGCCGACCACACCACAGCAGGCTTCACTGCCGATGTGCTGGCGTTGTCAAGGTAGACGATCCGCTCCGGATCGCCGCCGGTCCTCATCGCCTTCCTTCGACCAGATGGGTGAGCACTTGGGAGATGTCCTTGGTCTCCTTGCTCCAGCCTGGGCGTGCGAACAGGCGCCCGGAGGTCTCCAGAATAGTCTCCAGAGGGACGAGGCCATTTGCCTTGGCAGTGCGACCAGTCATGTGCGCGTCGATAATCACGTCCACTGCGCCAAGCCGGGCATAGAGCTCGGCCGCGCCAGTGACCGTGAACAAGCTGGCATCGGGCCGGTGCTGTGCAAGGAAGGCAGCGGAAAGCCCGGGGTATTGGGTGGCCACCCGCAAGGGGTGTCGTTCTCGCCAGTCTTCAGCGCCGGGCAAGCCCAGCAGGCAGATTTGGCATCGCTGGAACCCGAAGTCCCACAGCTCCTCGGCGGAAATGCCGGCTTCAACGACGTAGTCGCGCCCAGTGAGGATCAGATCGGTTATCCCGTGGGACAAGAGGTAGGGGAGGTCGTTGGAGCGGGCATGGAGCACCAGGAAATCACCGTGATCCTGGATTAGACTACGGTCGTCCTCACTCTGGGCTGGCCCCCGGCCAGTAAGCAACAATCCCTCCTCGTACAGTCGACCATTGTTTGGTATGCCGAGAATCACCCGCGGCTCCGACCGCGTGGCCGTGTACCCAGCGATCTCTGCGATCGAATCGCCTACGTCGTTGACGAGAACTGTCACTGTCACTGCCACTTCTGTTCTAGGTCGATGGATGCTGGGGTCGCTCGGACCCCGATTAGCGGGCGCCGGTAGGCCGACCCGAGCGTCTGGGAAAGGAGGCGCTCCAGATACAGGAGGCCTTCCCGGGAATTGAGTCCGGCGGCACGGGCAAGTCGGCGTACGGATAGGTAGTCCCCGCACGGCAAGGCCCGGTCGATGGCTGTTCTGATGTCCAGGGGTTCAGTCGGCGGTGGGGGCGCCGGGGACACTGCTCTGTCGAGCTCTGCCCGATACTCCGATCGGGCACCTATCGCCCGAAGCCGCTCGTCGGCCTGGGCGAACGAGGTGCTCGCCGCCACCGCCGAGGCGTACCGGCTGCGTGCGGCAATTGGTCTCAGCGGGAAGGTGTATGCCACGGCAGTACGTTCGTCCATCCGTACGGGCGGGCAGTCGTCGTTCACGTCTACTGTTCCACGCAGGCCGATTGCGGAGAGCAGGGTTATCAGACTCGCCTCGCTGGGTACCCAGGAGAACTGCTCATAATAAGATCTGGCCTGTCGTGCATCCAGTCGTGATTGTGACTCTGCTGGGATCTCTACCATGAGCGAGTGGATCTCGCGGTCGCTGAGTTCACCATCCGTGCCGAGGCCAGCGCATATCAGCCGGGTCCGGCAGTCCAGCGTGGTCACCGCTGCGATGAGCAGGGCATCCAAGGCCGGGCTGACCAGTCCTGGTTCGTCGCCTCGGGCCAGCGCGTCTCCACCTGTGTCGACCAGGTCCACAGTATCGATCTCAAACCACCGCACGATACTTGTCAGTTGGCGATGTAGGCCGACGACTCCTTCGGCGAGGCTGAGGTAGAACACCGGAAGCTGGCTCGCTGCGGACAGTGCTGGCAGTGGGCTGAAGCCGCCCGGCAAGTGAGTGTCCGACGTGATCTGCAGTCCGGCCGGCGAATCGGTCAGTCCGATCAGATCGCCAGGCCCGCGCGGACCGGGCCGCGGGTCGAGGGCGAAACGCTCCCAGACTGGTGTTGCTAGTACGGCGACATCGCCTGCGGAGGTGTTCTTCCCCTCTTGTGGACCGTTCGGTCGGAGCGTGGTCAAGACGCGGGGCTGACCGGTTCGGACGGCTGCGGCTTCGACCGACCCTGGAGAGGTTGTCGCTGCGAACGAGATGGCGGTCACCAGATCACCACTGCCGCCACACGCCACGAGAAGCCGTGACACCGGATCAACCGACCTTCTGCCGAGCGTTGCTCAGACGCCGAAAGTCTGGCAGGAGGAGGGGCAGTAGGAGAATAACCGTAGCCAGGGCGCCACCGACGGCCAAGACCGTGCGGCTCCCGAAGGCATCGGCCAGCCCACCCATCAGGCCGTACGAAATCGGTGTCAGCAAAGCTCCGCCGAGCATCATTAGCGACATCACCCGGCCCAGCAGATGGTCGGGGACCTGTTCATGAATTGCCGTCATCTGAAAAACACCCGAGAACTGTAGTCCGGCACCAGCGATGAGGTGTACCAGCACCAAAACGGCAGCTGGCACCCCTGAAGCAAGACAAAAGAGGATCGTTGAAAAGAGACAGGGGCCAACGATGACGGCAATACCAGGCAGCCTCGGCGTAACTTTGCCTGCGAGCAACGCCCCGGCGATTCCGCCTACCGCGTAGGCCGTCATGCTCATGGAATACGGCCCACTGCTGCCGTAGTCCTCTATTGAGACGACAGGCAGGAAGGTGAACCAGGGGGCGACCGCCAGCGCCATCTGTAGGACGCCGGTAACCACCAGGGCGGCAAGCCAGCGCAGTTCAGCGACTGCTCTGAGTCCGCCGAGCGCCGTCACCAGTGCGGAGTCACGGCGATCCACAGGCCCTGCGGCCTGCTCACGGATGCATAGCAGGGTAAGCACGCTCAATGCGAAGGAAGCTGTGTTTATCCACAGGATAGTCTCGGGCGTGCTAACAGCCAGCAGCGCGCCAGCAAGGGCTGGGCCGCAGACGGTTGCCGTCTGCAGGATCGTCGAGTTGATGGAGTTGGCCTGCTTGACGGCACCTGCAGGCACCGTTCTCGGGATGAGCGCCCGGAAGGCTGGGTTGAAGAACGAAGTAGCCAGACCCACTACAGTCATACAGACATTTGCGGGCAGCAGAGTGTCGAGTGTGACGGCCCAGATCATTGAACCGACAGCGACCAACCGCACTACATCGGCCACCCACATCACCCGGGTGCGCGAGAAACGGTCGACGAGTGCGCCTCCCAGCAGAATGCCCACCAGGGCACCGATTGCCCGGGCGCCAAGAATCGATGCGATAGCTCCAGCCCCATGTTTGTTCAGAAGAGCGACCGCCACGGCGATTGGGAACATTCCGTCACCAAGGGCACTGACGAACTGCCCGGAGACGAGAAGTGAGAACCTTCTGTCCCGGAGCACCGGAGGAAGGCGCACTGGTTTGCCTCGCAAGAGAGTTTGGGCGGGACTATGCGATCAGGGCATACGGCCGAGGAGAAGCCCCGGGGTCACAGAAACCCCGGGGCCGCATCAGATGGAGCTACCAGGCCACGACATGGGCGCCGGCGTCGGTGGGGAGCTCGTTGACAGCCTCCTCCTCCGCTACCTCGACCTCGATCTGAGCGTTCTTGTCGGCGTACAGGTCAACGTGCACAGGCGGGTACAGCCGAACGTACACAGCGAAGTGCTTGCCGAGCCGACGGCGGGAGTCCTCATTGATGCGC
>NZ_JBEYCF010000109.1:0-3263 GCF_040632605.1 Streptomyces sp. NPDC019224
TACTCGTATTGCTTTTCTTGCTCACTACCTGTGACTGCTTCCTCCGGGACCATCCGTCCCAGTATCAAGCTGTCCAGCCGAGAGGGGGAACTTCACCGAGCGCTGCTGTCCGCGTTTGGTCCAGGACCTCGACCTTGACGGAGCCAACGGGCTTGGCATGCTTGCTGCCCTTTGCCTGGCGTGGCTGGTCGAGGGTGAGGGGGAGGGCCCCAGGTGCGGCCTTCGCTTGTCCAAATGTTGGCAGGGTCAGGATGGCGTGGCCGGCAGCCGGCCAGGAGACTCCCTGTGTGCGGTCCTTCTCAGCTCGTGCCACGGAGTCGCGGTGCTCGGCTGTCGACTTGCTGACTGTGGCTGCCGTTTTCTGGTTCGCTTTGGCGGTGAACGGCGACACCTTGTCAGGGTGCAGATTGACCTCTGGCCGGCCCAGCGGATCGGTATGAGCGGCAAACGCCACCGGCGTAAGCAAGCCCGGGATGAGCGCGAAGCCGGCAACCGTTGCTATGCGCTTCATGCAGGCACGCGCTACTGATCTACCTCTGCGCGTGCGCATCGCTGATCCGAACCCGTTCATGAGAGTGTCCGCCCCCCGCAGTGGCCACGTCCGGTGGCTTGCGTGCTAGCCCCTCGGCCGGCGCCGACGGGAACGAATGGTGGATAACGTGAAGAGTGAGAAATGCTTGTGTCGCTCTGTGGTGAGGGCTGGGTGGCTGTGTTCGCTGCTGCCCAGCCCTCGTCGTCAGCTAGCTTCTGATGGCGGCAGTACCTGGGAGCTGATCTGGTCGGCGGTCATCGCGCCCGTCCACACCCGCAAATCCTCCAGGGCCCCCGCCAGGTAGCTGGCAGTCACTCCGCCCTTCGTGCCGCGTCCCGCCGCCAGGTCTCCGTTGCCCTGTTGAGCGGCTGTGAAGCCGGTTTTGTCTCCGGAAGACTTGTCGAACGGTCCGACGTAGAGGTGCAGCTTGCCGTACCGGGACACGACCGCATCCGGGTCGGACGTGTCGTCCCAGACCTCTTGAGCGTCGAACACGCCGGTTACCTGGACTGCAGTATCGAGCTCGGCGAGTTCGTAGTCCGGAACCTCTGCGGTCTGCGTCACCTTTCCGTCGGGGCCGACGGCGGTCCGGGTGAAGTTCCATTGGTAGACGTCGTCGGCCATTTTGGTGACCTGGAGTGCCCAGGAGGATTCCTTGCCAGTGCTCTGGCCGGTGACCTGCCCCGTATATCCGATCGGTTTCGATGCGAGCGCATCCTTGTCGAGCTTGACCGAGGCCGAGACCGTGAACGATCCGCTCTCGTCGATCACCGGTCCGTTCATGGAGGCGTAGCCGGAGGTGCCGTTGAACGTGATGGCGCTGTGGTCCTCGTTCGCAGCGGCTCCCCCGGCCAGTTTCATGGGCGCGACCGGGTAGTAGCTGGTTTCGGGGATCTCTGCGGCAGTGGCCTGCGCGGCATCCCACTGTGCAACCAGTTCATTGGTCGGCACTCCGTCTACCTCTGCCCTGGCCTCCTGGGCGATCTCGTCAGCACTGAGTGGCTGCTGCCATGCGGACACCTCGTCGACGAGGCCGAAGAAGTACTCGCCGTACTTTCCGGCGATCTTCGAGCGGCCCATCTGCAGACCTTCGGTAGCCGTCCATGGCTCGTACGTTGATGCGCTCGCGGACAACCGGACGGGCTTTCCCTGTGGACGTCCGTTCACGAAGAGCTGGATTGTGTCGTTGGTCTTGTCTGCGTCGTTCTTGGCATCGAAGACACCGGCCAGATGCGTCCATACATTGAGCGGCGGATCCGTCTGGTCCGCTACCGAGCGGATGTACACAGGAGCGGTGGCGGTGTCCTTGTCAACACGATTGAAGATCCACTGGCGGTACGTAGCTGAGTAGTACAGGGTGAATGCGCTGCTGTTGGTTCCTGGCTCGGTCAACACCACTCGGTTGGCCGATCGGTCTGACAGCTGGACCCACGCGGAGACGGTGAACGAATCCTTGGTGTTCACCACCGCCGATCCGGTCGCCGCGTAACCGACCTGCTTCGCGGGATCGGTGATGGAGTCGTTGAGGCGAAGCGAGTAATCGTCGTCCCCGCGGCGGCCACGACCCGACCAGCCCGTTCCGTCCACGCCGACCAGCGTTGCTGGATGACGAGTGCCCCCTTCGGCAGCCGTGTCCTTGGCCGTCATCACGCCCGAGCCCGGTGCTCCGTCATCCAGGTGCCACTGGCCGACAGGCCCGGCAGCTGGTGACACCTTGAAGGTGAATTCTGCAGGAGTTCCCCATCGAGTCCGGCCCGTGGAGTCGGGCTTGAGGTCACTGGCCTCAACGGACAGCACTTGGGTGCCTGTCAGTGACGGAATGACGTCATCGACCTTGACGACAGATCCGCTGACTTGCTTGGTGTCTTTGGCCGACGTCGTCAGCAGCCGCCACCGGTAAGCCTTGACGTCCAGGTCCGTAGCAGCGTGCGTGAACGTGAAACTGCCCGGAATCCCAGGTCCTCCGTGGCCCTCGCAGTCATTTGCGGTGGCGCACTCTGTGTAGGGGCCGTTCGTTGTAATGGTGGGGGCCTTGGGTGCCGTCGAATCTATCCGGAAGTAGCACCACGCCGAGTACGGAGAGAAAAGCTCACCGATGGCGCCGTCGTATCCCCAGTGGGACTGAGTGCGCGCCTTGAGGCGGTACAAGCCCCCGTCCGCGCGATTGGAGGTACGCAAGCTCTGCAGCGTCTCATCGGGGACCCAGCCGCTGGAAGGGCGGTAGCCCGACCAGACCTGATGCCAGGCCGCATCGTCACCACGCTCGACAATGTACTCGGCCTGCAGCAGGCCCTCCTCGTCTCCGAGGTGGGCTTCGACCTTCGTCTGTACTCGGGCCTGCACCATCGGGTCGACGCGCGTGACCATCAGCGGGTCGGTGGCCGACGGCCTGCAGTAAGCCGTATTGCCGTTACCCGGGATCACGCCCACGCTGGTCGGCACGCCCGGACGGTGAACGTAGACGACCTGGAGGTCCGCGTTGTCGTCGAAACGCTTCCAGGCTCGCGGGTCCGTCTCGTCCTTGGCCCTGAGCATCAGGGTCAGACGGCTGATCTTGCCGTCCGCGAAGGAACGTACCGTTGCTGTGAGGTTCTCGTCCGGCTCTTCGGCGTAGTCGTTGAACTCGACCCAAGCGTCAGGCTGAAGTTCCCCCTCTCGGCTGGACAGCTTGATACTGGGACGGATGGTCCCGGAGGAAGCAGTCACAGGTAGTGAGCAAGAAAAGCAATAC
>NZ_JBEYCF010000110.1:0-2754 GCF_040632605.1 Streptomyces sp. NPDC019224
AGGGTCTTCACGGAGATGTCGGCGCCGTCGCACAGCCCGTCGATGTACGCGGCGATCGCCGCGTCACGGGGGTGCAGGTGCGCGAAGTCCTGCCCGGTGTGCGGGCGTTGGTCCGGGGCGGAACGCTTGCCGTAACCGGGGTTCGCCATCGGGTGGTAGGGCACGGGTGCGCCACTAAACTGGCTGTCAGCCATCAGATCGCTCGCTAACTCTCGATCGAGGTGGTCAGGCCCCTGGCGGTGTTTGCGCACCGGCGGGGGCCGTCTTTGTCTGTGTCCTCGCTGAAGCTAGAGCGTGGCTACCTTCCGTCGCAACTCGATCGCGAAAAGTGAACCCTTGCGGGTCACAGGGGTGGGTGGGTGGGTTCAAGCCCTCCCAACCATTCCATTGAAAGAGCGCTCGGATCTCGTGACTTGAGCCCCGGGCCCGCTGCGTCAGCCGTGCTTGAGGTCGGTGACGAACGACTGCCAGGCGGTCGCCGCGAACACGACAGTCGGGCCGTCGGTCACCTTCGAGTCGCGTACGGGGACGACCGCGGGGATGCCGTCGAGGACTTCGAGGCAGTCGCCGCCGCTTGCGCCGCTGTACGTGGACTTTCGCCAGGTGGCGACCTCCACGCAGTTGCCGCCGCTTCCGTCGCTGTAGCTGGACTTGTGCCAGATGGCCTTGGACAGGTCGTAGTCAGTAGTCCTGCGCTTCATGCTCGTAATCCTCCGCCACCGACTCGATCAAGGCCAGGGACGCTGCCGGTGAGAGCGCGCTGGCCACGACCAGATCGTAGGTCAGTTCGTAGCGCCTTACGGTCCCTGGGTCGTCGAGGAGTTGGCCTGCTCCGAGGCCGTCCAGGTAGGCGAGGGGTGGGGCGTCATCGAATGCCATGAGCTTGAGGCCGCCGCCCATGGCTGCGTGGCCGCCTGCGGTGAACGGCAGTACCTGCACGATGATCCGGCGTTGCTGGGCCATGGCGACGATGTGGCGGAGCGCCGCTGTCATCGCATCCGGTCCGCCCACCTGTCGACGTAGCACCGCCTCGTCCAGTACGACCCACAACAAGGGGACTGTTGGATCAGCCAGGATCTGTGCGCGCTCCAATCGAGCTGTCACTAGTTCGCCGATCACGCTTTCGGGGGCCGTGGGCTGGTACTCCTGGAACACGGCCCGCGCATACGCCTCCGTCTGTAACAGGCCCGGGATGAGCTGCGGTGCGTACTCCTTGATCTCGGTCGCCCGGGCCTCGGCCTCCGCCGCCTCCGCGAAGTGATCCGGGTACTTCGACTTCTTCAGCGCCGCGCAATTCCGTTCGAAGAAGCCGTCGGCGCTCAGGACCTCGTCGAACTTGACCGCCTGGTCCATCTGCATGCGCCGCACGCCGGACTCCAGCTGGCCGATGAAGGAGCCGCTGACGAAGAGCGGGGCGCCCAGTTCGGTCTGGGAGAGGCCCGCGCGCTCTCTTCGGTGGCGGAGTTCCGCGCCCAGGAGGGCTCGGGGGGAGGAGGAAGGGTCGAGCTTCCTGGGACCTGGCATGACAACTCCCTGTGACACACATGTGGTTGTTGGGTCTGCACCTCTTCCAGATTAACGAGAGAATCACCACTCTGGGTATGCATTGTCGTTACTCAGCGTGGAAGGAATGGATCATGACGACTACGGAACGGCGCAGGGCGGCAGTGGCGAGAATCCGGGAGGCCGAGGAAGTGGTGGCGCTGCTGAAGGACGGGTTCGCGCGGGTGGGGGTGAAGCTGCCGTCGCTGCGGATCGACGCGGCCTCGTGCGCGGGTGACGACCCGGCGGTCCTGGTGGACCTGGGGCGCTGCAATCTCGACGCGGCGATGCGGCTCAGCCGGGTGCTGGACGAGAAGGCGGCGGGGTCATGACGGGAGAGGCGGGCGGCCTGGAGGCGGCCGTGCCGGAGCCGGGGTCGTTCGCCGTGGATGTGCGGGACGGACGGGTGGGCCGGGTGATCGGGCGCGTCGGGCCGAGCGTGCGGCTTCGGCCGCCGGGCGGCGGTCCGGCGTGGGACTGTCCGCCCGATTCCGTACGGCCGGCGCCGCCGGGGGTCGTGCTGCGGGCACGGGTGACGGAGCTGAACCGTGAGGGGAAGCTGCCGCGATGAGCGCCGGCCGGCATCGGTTCACGTTGATCCACTGCCCGGTGGGGCGGGCCCCGCGCCTGGACGGCCCGGAGTACGGGGGAATCAGGGCCGCCCCGCCGCAGGGGTGCCGGGTCGAGGAGTTCGGTGAGTACTTCGGGCTCGTCTGCGAGCGGTCGGGCGCGACCCTGCTCGACGCGGTGGCCGAGGTATGCGCCGAGATCCGGACCGGGCACGGACTGCTGATGACCGATCTCGGGATCGAGAAGCTGTGGGAGTGGTCGGCGGACGGCACCGACGGGTGGGGTGCGGAGATCGTGGGCCAGCTGCTCCTGATGGCCGCGGAACGCGGACCGAGGCTCGGGTACGGCATCGACGATCTCGTGCGGTTCCTGCGTACGGCCGCCGGGGCGGGGGACGGCGGGAGTTAGCCGGCGGGCATCGCGCTCCGGGAGGCCGCCGGGCGCGTGGTGACGGGGATCGACGGCCTGCCCGTGGACCAGGGCGGGGGCGGGCTGATCGTGGTGGGCGGACCGTGCGACGCATGACGCGCTGCCGGGGCGCGTGCACCCGCCGAAGGCCGAGGCGCAGCGGCGACGAGAACTCGGCTGGGGAAGAACTTCAGCTGTCCCGGCAGGAGCTGATGGCGGCTCATGCCGCGCAGG
>NZ_JBEYCF010000111.1:0-2229 GCF_040632605.1 Streptomyces sp. NPDC019224
GCTCCCGCAGATGCAGCGCCGCGCCGCCTCGGTGGAGAACGGCACGATCGACTGGGGCATGGGCGAGACCCTGGCCATCGGTTCGCTGCTGATGGAGGGCACCCCGGTCCGGCTCTCCGGCCAGGACAGCCGCCGCGGCACCTTCGGCCAGCGCCACGCGGTGCTCGTCGACCAGGTCACCGGCGAGGACTACACCCCGCTCCTCTACCTCACCGACGACCAGGCCCGTTACAACGTCTACGACTCGCTCCTCAGCGAGTACGCGGCGATGGGCTTCGAGTACGGCTACTCGCTGGCCCGCCCGGAGTCGCTGGTCATCTGGGAGGCCCAGTTCGGCGACTTCGTCAACGGCGCGCAGACCGTCGTCGACGAGTTCATCTCCTCGGCCGAGCAGAAGTGGGGCCAGACCTCCGGCGTCACGCTGCTCCTGCCGCACGGTTACGAGGGCCAGGGCCCGGACCACTCGTCCGCCCGCCCCGAGCGCTTCCTCCAGATGTGCGCGCAGGACAACATGACGGTCGCGATGCCGACCCTGCCGTCGAACTACTTCCACCTCCTGCGGTGGCAGGTGCACAACCCGCACCACAAGCCGCTGATCGTCTTCACCCCGAAGTCGATGCTCCGCCTCAAGGCGGCCGCGTCGAAGGTGGAGGAGTTCACCACCGGCGGCTTCCGCCCGGTGATCGGCGACGACTCGGCCGACCCGAGCGCCGTCCGCAAGGTCGTCTTCTGCGCCGGCAAGGTCTACTACGACCTCGAGGCCGAGCGCCAGAAGCGTGGCGTCACGGACACCGCGATCATCCGCCTGGAGCGCCTGTACCCGCTGCCGGGTGCCGAGATCCAGGCCGAGATCGCCAAGTACCCGAACGCGGCGAAGTACCTGTGGGCCCAGGAGGAACCGGCCAACCAGGGCGCCTGGCCGTTCATCGCCCTGAACCTGATCGACCACCTGGACCTGGCCGTCGGCGCGGACGTCCCGCACGGCGAGCGCCTGCGCCGCATCTCGCGTCCGCACAGCTCCTCCCCGGCGGTCGGCTCGGCCAAGCGCCACCAGGCGGAGCAGACCCAGCTGGTCGACGAGGTCTTCGACGCCTGACCGGCACGCATTGCGCCGAGGGGCCCGCCCCGCGAGTTGATCGCGGGGCGGGCCCCTCGGCGTGTGCCGTGCGGCTCCGCTCAGATCATCTGCGGTTCGAAGTCCCAGTACGGCCGGTTCCGGGAACGAGCCGACACGGTGTGCACGTGCTGCACGCCGAGCGTGGCCACCAGGTCGTCCAGAGCCTCCGTCTCGACCTTCTCCGCCCGCTGCCTGTCGCGGACTCCGCGCAGGTCCGCAGCGTGGGCGATGCGGGCGGAGAGCGTCAGGGGGTGGGTGCGGCCCAGGACCTCGACGGCACGCGTGACCACGGAGTCCGTCAGGGCCACGGCCGCCTCCACGTCGCCGATCAGGTTGCGGACGGCCGAGGCATTGATGGCGCAGCCCAGGGTCCAGGGGTGGTTCTCACCCACGAAGCGGCCCATGTGGTCCAGCGCCTCTTCCAGCAGGTGGTACGCCTGCTGGCGCTCCCCCACGCTGCGGAGGATCAGGGCGTGATTGGTGCGGGTGCCCGCCACGTACGGATGCTCCTCCCCCAGCATGTCCACATAGCCCTGGACGACCTTCTCGCTTATGGCCCTGGCCTGGTCGATGTCGCCGTGCTCGCGGGCGAAGAAGCTCTGACTGGCGGCGAACATCATGGTGAGCGGGTCACTGTCACCCAGGGCACGCTCACATCGCTCCAGGACGCGGGTGAACAGGTCGGCGGCCCTGGAGCGGTCACCGTTGCGATAGTGGCACAGCGCGAGGTTGTGCTCGGCGCGCAGGGTCTGCGGATTGTCCGGCCCCAGCACGCGCCGGTGCTCCTGAACACTCTTGTTCTGGAGGGAGAAGGCTTCGTTGTAACGGCCGAGGAGCCGCAGGTCGGTGGCGTAGTTGATCTCGGAGTAGAGGGTCCATGCGTGGCGTTGGCGCAGGAGTTGGCGACGGGCGTCGAGGGTCCTCCTATCGAGTTCGAGGCACTCCTCGTACCGACCCAGCAGCCGCAGCGTCACAGCCAGGTTGTTCTGTGCGCTGAGCGTACGGGAGTCCTGATCACCCAGCAGTTCCTGGTAGCCGGCCAGTACCCGGCCGGAGATCTCCAGCGCCTCGTCGTACCGCCCGAGGCCACGCAGGTCGGCGGCCAGTCCGGT
>NZ_JBEYCF010000112.1:0-1868 GCF_040632605.1 Streptomyces sp. NPDC019224
TATAGGGCCAACGCCTGCTGGGATGGGTAGGGGAGCGTCGTGTGCCGGGTGAAGCAGCCGCGGAAGCGAGTTGTGGACGGTTCACGAGTGAGAATGCAGGCATGAGTAGCGATACACACGTGAGAAACGTGTGCGCCGATTGACTAAGGGTTCCTGGGTCAAGCTGATCTGCCCAGGGTAAGTCGGGACCTAAGGCGAGGCCGACAGGCGTAGTCGATGGACAACCGGTTGATATTCCGGTACCCGCTTTGAAACGCCCAATACCGAATCAGGCGATGCTTAGTCCGTGAAGCCGGCCCGATCTCTTCGGAGTTGAGGGTAGTGGTGGAGCCGACGAACCAGACTTGTAGTAGGTAAGCGATGGGGTGACGCAGGAAGGTAGTCCAGCCCGGGCGGTGGTTGTCCCGGGGTAAGGGTGTAGGCCGTGTGGTAGGCAAATCCGTCACACGTTAAGGCTGAGACCTGATGCCGAGCCGATTGTGGTGAAGTGGATGATCCTATGCTGTCGAGAAAAGCCTCTAGCGAGTTTCATGGCGGCCCGTACCCTAAACCGACTCAGGTGGTCAGGTAGAGAATACCGAGGCGTTCGGGTGAACTATGGTTAAGGAACTCGGCAAAATGCCCCCGTAACTTCGGGAGAAGGGGGGCCATCACCGGTGACCGGATTTACTCCGTGAGCTGGGGGTGGCCGCAGAGACCAGCGAGAAGCGACTGTTTACTAAAAACACAGGTCCGTGCGAAGCCGTAAGGCGATGTATACGGACTGACGCCTGCCCGGTGCTGGAACGTTAAGGGGACCGGTTAGCCGACTTTCGGGTCGGCGAAGCTGAGAACTTAAGCGCCAGTAAACGGCGGTGGTAACTATAACCATCCTAAGGTAGCGAAATTCCTTGTCGGGTAAGTTCCGACCTGCACGAATGGCGTAACGACTTCTCGACTGTCTCAACCATAGGCCCGGTGAAATTGCACTACGAGTAAAGATGCTCGTTTCGCGCAGCAGGACGGAAAGACCCCGGGACCTTTACTATAGTTTGATATTGGTGTTCGGTTCGGCTTGTGTAGGATAGGTGGGAGACTGTGAAGCGGCCACGCCAGTGGTTGTGGAGTCGCCGTTGAAATACCACTCTGGTCGTGCTGGATGTCTAACCTGGGTCCGTGATCCGGATCAGGGACAGTGTCTGATGGGTAGTTTAACTGGGGCGGTTGCCTCCTAAAGAGTAACGGAGGCGCCCAAAGGTTCCCTCAGCCTGGTTGGCAATCAGGTGTTGAGTGTAAGTGCACAAGGGAGCTTGACTGTGAGACCGACGGGTCGAGCAGGGACGAAAGTCGGGACTAGTGATCCGGCAGTGGCTTGTGGAAGCGCTGTCGCTCAACGGATAAAAGGTACCCCGGGGATAACAGGCTGATCTTCCCCAAGAGTCCATATCGACGGGATGGTTTGGCACCTCGATGTCGGCTCGTCGCATCCTGGGGCTGGAGTCGGTCCCAAGGGTTGGGCTGTTCGCCCATTAAAGCGGTACGCGAGCTGGGTTTAGAACGTCGTGAGACAGTTCGGTCCCTATCCGCTGTGCGCGTAGGAATATTGAGAAGGGCTGTCCCTAGTACGAGAGGACCGGGACGGACGAACCTCTGGTGTGCCAGTTGTCCTGCCAAGGGCATGGCTGGTTGGCTACGTTCGGAAAGGATAACCGCTGAAAGCATCTAAGCGGGAAGCCTGCTTCGAGATGAGTATTCCCACCAACTTGATTGGTTAAGGCTCCCAGTAGACGACTGGGTTGATAGGCCAGATGTGGAAGCCCGGCAACGGGTGGAGCTGACTGGTACTAATAGGCCGAGGGCTTGTCCTCAGTTGCTCGCGTCCACTGTGT
>NZ_JBEYCF010000113.1:0-1849 GCF_040632605.1 Streptomyces sp. NPDC019224
TTGGTGTTCTTTGTGTTCGTCTGCGACCCCCCCGGGGCCGTCCCCCGGGCGCGGCCCCCGGGCGCCCCCCCCCGCGCCGCGCGCCCGCGGGCCGGGGGGGGGGGCGCGTTCGCTCGTCGTCATCTCGTCGTGGCCTCCTGCTTCGGTGGGTGTGCGGCACGAGCATCCGGCGCGGTGCGACGCCTGCCTATGAACCTGTTCCGCTGAGCGGACCGTGGACGGCGGGGACCGGTCAGCGAACCATTCACCTTGTTCGCTCAGGGGCGGGCGGACAGCATCCGTTCATGAACCGCATGACGATTCCCGGCCTGGTGGACGCGGCGGCCGCACATCACGGCGAACGGGCTTTCCTCACCGTCGACGGAACCCGGCGCACCTATGCGCAGACGCGTACGGACGCCGCCACGATGGCCAGCGCGCTGGCGGCACGCGGCTGCGGCCCGGGGGACCGGGTCGCCGCGCTCCTTTCCAACCGCGTCGAACTGATCGATCTGGTGCTGGGCTGTGCCTGGCTCGGCGCGGTCGTGGTCCCGCTCAACACGGCACTGCACGGACGGCTCCTCCGGCACGCGCTGGACGTGTCGGAACCCCGGTTCCTGTACGCGGAAGAGAAGCTGGTCGCGCGGGTGGCAGAGGTGGGATACGAGGGGCAGGTGTGGGCGACCGGCTCGCCGCAGGCACCGGCCCCCGGCATCGAGAAGGCGCTCGACCCGTACCCGTCCCGACCCGGTGACACGGCCGCCATCCTGTTCACCTCCGGCACCACCGGTCCCTCCCGCGGTGTGCGCTGCCCGCACGCCCAGTTCGCCTGGTGGGGTCGGAACGTGGCCGACTCGCTGCGGCTGACCGCCGACGACACCCTCTACACGTGCCTGCCCCTCTTCCACACCAACGCGCTCAACACGCTGGCGCAGGCGATGACGGTGGGGGCCTCCATGGTGGTGGACCGCAGGTTCTCCGCCTCGCGGCACTGGCAGCGGGCCGCCGAGACCGGAGCCACGTGCGTGTACGTACTCGGCGCCATGGTGCCGATGCTGCTCGCCCAGCCGCCGCGCCCGGGTGACCGTGCGCACCGGGCCTGGCGCGGGCTCGGCCCGGGAACCCCCGGCCCCCTGTGGAAGGTGTTCCGCGAGCGGTTCGGTGTGGCGCTCGTTGACGGGTTCGGCTCCACGGAGACCAACGCGATCATCGGCTCCGTGCCGGAGGACTGCCGCCCCGGCCACATGGGCACGGTACGGGACGGCTTCGAGGCACGGGTCGTCGCCACGGATCTCTCCGACGTGCCGGACGGAACTCCCGGGGAACTCGTGGTCCGCACCGACCAGGAACACGCCTTCTCCAGCGGCTATGTGGGCGAGCGGACGCTGGACCCCGGCTCCTGGCGGCGCACGGGCGACCGTGTGGTGCGCGAACCCGACGGCTGGTTCCGCTTCGTCGACCGCGTCAAGGACTGCATCCGGCGACGCGGCGAGAACATCTCCTCGTACGAGGTCGAGACGGCCCTGCGCACTCACCCCGACATCGCGGAGGCCGCGGCCTTCCCGGTCGCCTCCGAGCTCGCCGAGGACGAGGTGATGGTGGCGGTGGTACCGCGCGCCCATTGCGTGCTCGACGCGGCGGCGGTCGCGCGGCACTGTGCGGCGGAGCTGCCGGCGTTCGCCGTGCCGCGGTACGTGGACGTGGTCGCGGAACTGCCGCTCACCGAGACCGGGAAGGTCCGCAAGTCCGTGTTGCGGGAGCGCGGCGTCACCGCGGTGACGTGGGACCGGTTCGGATAGGGATGGCCAACGGCGCGACGGCCCCCCCGGGCGCCCCGGGGGGGGGGGGCCGGGGCGGCCCCGGGGACGCG
>NZ_JBEYCF010000114.1:0-1751 GCF_040632605.1 Streptomyces sp. NPDC019224
GTACGCCCCGCCACCGGACTCCCGATCGCGATGTCCGTACCCGCACCCAACCGCGTGTACAACGCGGACAACGCAGCCTGCAACACCATGAAGAGACTCGTCCCGGTGCTCCGGGCCAACTGCGCCAGGGCGGCGTGCAGTCCGGGGTCGAGTTCCAGGCCGATGTGGTCGCCCTGCCGGCCGGCGACGGCCGGCCGGGGCCGGTCGGCCGGCAGCTGGAGCAGTTCCGGAAGGCCGGCCAGCTGCCGCTTCCAGTAGTCGAGCTGCTCGGCGAACCGGCTCTGCGGGTCGGCCGCCTCACCGAGCAGCTCGCGCTGCCACAGCGTGTAGTCGGCGTACTGCACCGGCAGGGCCGGCCGGCCCGCCGTCCGGCCCGCGCAACGGGCCGCGTACGCCTCGGCCAGGTCGCGGGCCAGTGGCCCGGTGGACCAGCCGTCGGCGGCGATGTGGTGCATGACGAGCAGCAGCACATGCTCCTCAGGGGCGACCGCGAACAGTTCGGCGCGCAGCGGTGGCTCCGTCGCCAGGTCGAAGGGCTGCCGGGCGGATTCGGAGAGCCGCTGCGGCAGTTCGGCCCGGGAGACCTCGGCCGGCCGGGCCCGCAGGTGAACCGCGGCCGGTTCCAGGACGCGCTGGCACGGTACGCCGTCGACCTCCGGGAACACCGTCCGCAGACTTTCGTGCCGGGCCACCACGTCGGCCAGCGCCTGGTCCAGCGCGGTCCGGTCTAGTGTTCCGGTCAGCTCCAGCGCCAGGGGGATGTGGTACGTCGCGGCTGCGGCGTCCATGCGGTGCAGGAACCACAGGCGGCGCTGGGCGAACGACAGCGGCACCGTCTCGGGCCGCTGGTGGGCGGTGAGCGCCGGGCGGACCCGGCCCGCCTCGGTCAGTGCCTCGGCCAGGCCCGCCACGGTGGGCGCCCGGAAGAGGGCGCGCAGCCCCAGCTCCGCACCGAGCACGGAGCGCACCCTGGCGACCAGCCTGGTGGCGAGGAGGGAGTGCCCGCCCAGGTCGAAGAAGTCGTCGTCGACCGAGACTCGCGGCACGTCGAGCACTTCGGCGAACAGCTCGGCGAGGATCTGCTCCTGCGGTGTGCGCGGCTCCCGTCCGCTGCCCGCGGGAGCGGCTTCGGGGGCGGGCAGCGCCGCCCGGTCCAGCTTCCCGTTCGGCGTCAGCGGCAAGGTGTCCAGCACGGTGAGGATGGCCGGCACCAGGTAGTCCGGCAGCCGCTCGCGCAGGTGCGCCGCCAGCTCCTCGGGGCGGACGGACCGGCCGGGACGGGCAGTCGCGTAGCCGACGAGCCGGTCGGCCCCGGCCACGACGGCGGCCTGGGCGACGGCGGGGTGCTCGGCCAGCGCGGCCTCGACCTCACCGGGCTCGACCCGGAAGCCCCGGACCTTCACCTGCTGGTCGGCACGGCCCACGTACTCCAGCTCGCCGTCGGCCCGGCGGCGCACCAGGTCACCGGTGCGGTACATCCGTGTGCCCGGCGGCCCGAAGGGGCAGGCCGTAAACCGTCCTGCTGTCAGGCCCGGCCGGTTCAGGTAGCCGCGTGCGAGTCCTGGGCCGGCGACGTACAACTCCCCTGTGACGCCCGGCGGTACCAGGCGCAGTCGCTCGTCCAGTACATACACCCGGAAACCCGCGACCGGGCGTCCGATCGGCGGCACGCCCGTGCCCGGGGACAGCGGGTCGCTCATGGTCGCGCAGACGGTCGTCTCGGTCGGGCCGTACGCGTTGATCATCCGGCG
>NZ_JBEYCF010000115.1:0-1696 GCF_040632605.1 Streptomyces sp. NPDC019224
CCGGCGCTCCGGCTCGGGGGCGGGCGCCGGATCGCGCGGTGCCGCGCCGTCCTCCTGGGGGGGCACCCGCACGCCCCGCGCGGCCGGTGTCACGCGCCCAGGAGTTCCGCCCGGCCGATCATGGCCGTCGAACCCGGGGCCGTACAGGCGTAGCCGCCCGCGACCGCCCCGAGCCGGGCGCACTCCGACGGCTCACGCCCGTCGAGCCTGCCGTACAGGAAGCCGGTGACGAACGCGTCGCCCGCCCCGTTGCTGTCGACCACCGGCGCCGGCGGCACGACCGCCGGGATGTGCAGTGGTTCGTCGCCGCCGTCGCGCGTGAGGAGGTACGCGCCCTCCGCGCCCGCCGTGGCGACCACCGTCGTGGCCCGGCCCTCGCGCAGGATCTCCCGCATCAGCGCGGGGGCCCGTCCGCCCGTCGCCGCCGCGCTGAAGAAGACCAGGTCGGCCCGGAGCGCGAACTCCCGCTGGTGCTCGCCCAGTCCGTCCCAGTCGTGCAGATCGGTGGAGACCGGCACCCCCAGCGCCTCGATGTCGTCGTACAGGAACCGGGCGAAGTTCATGATCGACAGATGGACGTGGCGGGCCCGGCGCAGCCGGGGCAGGTAGAAGTCCCGCGGCATCCGCAGGTCCTCCGGGTCACGGGCGTCGTAGAACGACATCCGCCGGCCCGTCGCGTCCACCAGGTTCACCGCGCGCCGGGTTCCGGCCGGGGAGATGACGGCGTGGAACTCCACACCGCCTTCGGCCATCCGCTCGCGCACCTGCGCACCGATCCAGTCGTCACCGATGCAGTCGAGGAAGGCCACCTCAAGACCGAGCGCGCGGACACCGAGCGCCACATTGCCTCCGGTCTGACCGGGCCACTCCTGGATCGGGCCGACCATGACCGCGTCGGCGAGCGGGACCGGCAGGGCGTCGACGCGGACGATCGTGTCCACCCCGCTGCCGCCCACCACCACGACGTCGTATTCCGTTCGTTGTCGGACCACTGAGCCCCCTCTCGTGTTCCCGCCGCGAGTCAGTATCACCCACCCCTCCGGCAGCCCCGGTCGCGCTCTGCGCGCGCCCGCGACACCCGCTGGCTATGCTCGGTCGGGGGCCGACAACCTGATCCGTGGAGGCTCACGCCATGATGCCGTTGCCCGAACCGCGCGATATCCCGCCGCGCCTCGCCACCGGTGCGTTCATCCTCAACTCCGGCCTCGGCAAGCTCAAGGCCGACGAGGCGACCGCCCAGGGACTGCACGGTATGGCGTGCACCGCCTATCCGTTCCTCGGCAAGCTCGAACCCGCCCGCTTCACCCGGTTGCTCGCGTGGTCGGAGATCGCGGTCGGCGGGACCCTGCTGGCCCCGTTCGTGCCGACCAGGCTCGCCGGGCTCGTCCTCACCGGGTTCTCCGGCAGTCTCCTCGGCCTGTATCTGCGCGTTCCCGGGATGCGCGAGCCCGGCAGCCTGCGGCCGAGCCAGGACGGCGTCCCGCTGGCCAAGGACTCCTGGATGTTCGGCATCGGCCTCGGCTTCCTGGGCGCCGGCGGCTACCGGGTCCGCGCCTCGGCGAAGTGCCGCACCCGGCGCAGGTGCTCGCGCTGATCCCCCGCTGAGCCACTTGTGGCGGACGTGACGGCGGGCGGCGTACCGGCCTTCTTCGCCGTGTCGACGGAGGCGACGAAGAGGCGCAGCCGGATGGTGAGC
>NZ_JBEYCF010000116.1:0-1323 GCF_040632605.1 Streptomyces sp. NPDC019224
TGAAGTTCCCCCTCTCGGCTGGACAGCTTGATACTGGGACGGATGGTCCCGGAGGAAGCAGTCACAGGTAGTGAGCAAGAAAAGCAATACGAGTAAGCGGTACACGGCCGAGTTCAAGCGGGATGCGGTCGCTTTGGCGTTGTCCTCGGAGAAGACGGTCACCGAGGTTGCGCGGGATCTGGGTGTGAGTCCGGAAGGGCTGCGCGGGTGGGTGAAGCAGGCGAAGGTCGACCGCGGTGAGGGGCCTGCGGGGGCGTTGACCACTGCGGAGCGTGAGGAGCTGGTCCGGCTGAGGCGCAAGGTCCGCGAGCAGGAGGCCACGATCGAGGTGCTGGGAAAAGCGACCGCCTTCTTCGCTCGGGACAAGATGAGGTAGACACCGGCGCACGGTGTCGCTTCATTGATGCGGAGAAGGCGTCAAAGGGTAATTCTGCAGGTCACAGCGTTGCGTTTCTGTGCCGTGTGCTGGGGGTGCCGCGTTCCACCTACTACGCGCACAGGGCCTCGGAGCTGGCCCGGGCGGCGCGCGAGCGGGCCGAGGAAGTACTGGTCGGCGAGATCCGGGTGCTCCATGCCGGGTCTCGCGGCGCCTACGGGGCCCCGAGGATCCACGCCGCCCTGCGGCGGGCCGGGCGGGTGGTGAACTCCAAGAGGGTCGAGCGGCTGATGCGCGAGCACCGGATCACCGGGATCACCCGCCGGCGGCGCCGGGGACTGACCCGGCAGGCGAAGCGGGCGGTGTTCGCCGCCGATCTGATCGGTCGGGACTTCACCGCGCCCCGGCCCGGCATGCGCCTGGTCGGTGACATGACCGAACTCGTCACACTGGAGGGGAAGCTGTATCTGGCGACCTGCATCGATCTCGCGACCCGCGAGATCGCCGGCTGGGCGATGGCCGACCACCACCGCGCCGAGCTGCCCGTCGCAGCCCTGCGGATGGCCGCAGGACGCGGCGGCCTGGAGAGCGGTTGCATCATGCATACGGATCGCGGCAGCGAGTACACGAGTGACGAATTCCGCACCGAGATAGGCAAGTTGAGCATGAGGCAGTCGATGGGACGTGTCGGCTCTTGTTACGATAACGCTGCCGCGGAAAGCTGGTTCGCCCTCCTGAAAGCGGAGATCGGAACGACCGTCTGGGAGACCCGCGAGGCCGCCCGCGCCGACGTCTTCCACTTCATCGAGGTCGAGTACAACCGCAGCCGGCTCCGCCGGCACCCCGACTACGGCTACGTCACCCCGCTCGAAACGAGATCCCTGCTCAGGCAGAACCTCGCCCCGGCAGCGTAAACACCCGCTGTCCAGTCCGCGGGGGGAACTTCA
>NZ_JBEYCF010000117.1:0-1323 GCF_040632605.1 Streptomyces sp. NPDC019224
TGAGGTTCCCCCGAGATGCGGAAGTCGATGACAGAGGGTCAGATGGTTCTCATGAGAGGAACATCGACCATGGCTGCCCCCAGAAAGTACTCACTGGAGTTGCGTGAGCGTGCGGTGCGGATGTATCGCGCGTCGGATCCGAAGCCGCAGATCAAGAAGCTGGCCGTCGACCTCGGCGTCCACCCCGAGGCCCTGCGGGGCTGGATCCGGCAGGCCGAGGCCGACGCCGGCGAGCGTGATGACCGGCTGACTACCGACGAACACGCCGAGCTGGTGGCACTGCGGAAGGAGAACGCCCAGCTCAAGCGGGCGAACGACGTACTGCGGACGGCCTCGGCGTTTTTCGCGGCGCAACTCGACCCGACCCGGCCCAGGTGACCGCGCTCCTCGACGAGCATCCACACCTGGGAGTCGAGTGCGTACTCCGGGAGCTTTCCATCGCCTCCTCCACCTACTACCGCTGGCGCCGCGCCGAGAAGGAGCCCTGCGAGCGGCGGCGCCGCGACGTCGAGCTCACCGAGAAGATCAAGGCGATCCATACCGGGTCCGGTGGCATCTACGGGTCGCCACGGGTGCACGCCATACTGAAACGCGAGGGCGTCCACGTGGGCCGCAAACGCGTCGAGCGGTTGATGCGCGAGGCCGATCTGGCGGGTCTCAGCCCGCGCCGGAGCGGTTTCACGCGCCGGGATCCCAAGGCCGCGCTCGCCCCGGACCTCGTCAACCGGGACTTCACCGCTCAGGGGCCGAACCGTCTGTGGGTCACCGATCTGACGATGATCCCGACCGCTGAGGGACCGCTGTGGCTGTCCGCGATCCGCGACGCGTTCTCCCGCCGGGTCGTGGCCTGGGAGACCTCCGCCCGCGCGGACGCCGACCTGGTCCTGTCCAGCCTGGAGTACGCGCTCGCCTCCCGCGAGGTCGAGCCCGGCAAGCTCATCCACCACGCCGACCACGGCTGCCAATATACGTCCATCAAGCTGACAACTCGCCTGGTGAGGGCGGGAATTGAGGCGTCGATGGGCTCGGTCGGCGACAGTTACGATAACGCCCTCGCGGAGAATCTGTGGATGCTGACGAAGACCGAGTGCGTCCGCGGTCGCGTCTTCGCCACCAGGGCCGAGGCGAACCTCGCGCTCTTCGAGTACTTCGATGGTTTCTACAACAGCCGGCGCATCCAGAAGCGGCTCGGCTACCTCAGCCCGATCGAGTTCGAGGAGAAGCACTACGCCGAGCAGGCAACGGCCGAACGAGCGAACCTGAAACCCCGCCAACCCGCCCTGACCAGCTGATCAGCACCTCCCGAGCAACGGGGGAACCTCA
>NZ_JBEYCF010000118.1:0-1113 GCF_040632605.1 Streptomyces sp. NPDC019224
AAGCGCTATTGAACGTCCGACTCAGCGTCTCTCAGCTACCTACATCTACACAGGCCAGGCCGATAACACAGCTTCACCATGAACGAGAACGCACACCCGTCGGCGTACGCCTTCAGCGTCTCCAGCTCGCGGTCGTCTGCAGTGAGCTGCCAGCGGAGCTTGGGGCCACCCGCTCCCCCGCGTACCGGCATTGCGCCTGGGGGGACGGCGGCATCCAGTCCGTCGGGTCCTGGTCCGCCTTGTGCCGGTTGGTGTGTGCGGTCACCTCGACGAGGGAGGTGTGCGCCTCCTGGTCGTTGGCGTAGGCCTCGCGCCGTGCCTCGGTCCAGGTGGAGGCGCCGGAGGCCCAGGCCTCGGCGAGCGGCGCCATGTGGTCGATGTCCAGGGCCCCGGCGCTGGTGATTTCCTGGCCGTCGTAGTAGGAGATCCACGTGCCGCCGGTCAGCTTGCAGCCGGTCTCCACCGTCGGTGCGATGACCGCCTCGGAGATGAGGACCTTTTACGGGTGTTGCACCCGTCGGACGTGTCCTCGCCCGAGTTCCAGTGCCTGAAGGCGCTGGGGGTGCACCCGGTGCGGTTCTCCTGCGCCGTCTGCACCAGGCCGACCGCGTCGGCCAGAATGGTCGCCTCGGCCGTCGGGGCGGCCTGAGCGGAGAGAAGGGGGCGAGGGCGGGGGAGAGTGCGCTGAGCCCGCGCACAAGATTCTTGATCACCACGGCGTTCTACCGGCCGTGATCCGCTCACGGTGAAGCCAGACGCAGGCCTGCTTCGGGCCCAGGTGCTTCGAGCCTCACGAGTCGGATGCACGGGCCCAGGCGGCCGCATGCAAGGGTTCCGGGGCGGCGGGAATGCGCCATCGCGCGCGCCCGCGGTGGCCTGATCGGTGCCTTGCCCCACAACCCGCGCGGATTTCCGGCCTACTGAAAGCCCGTGCCGTCCTGCCGGCCGCGCCCGGCGCCCGCCGGGTGACCGGCACCGACGGCAGACACACCTGATGTGACTAGCTGTTTCTCAACCGTGGGGCGTTCGATGACGGCCCGTACGGCGTCCTGGATCAGGTGACGGGGCCTGGTGCGGGCACAGGAAACGGGGCCTTGTTCATAGCGTGTCGGT
>NZ_JBEYCF010000119.1:0-1029 GCF_040632605.1 Streptomyces sp. NPDC019224
TGAGTCGTTAATTCGTGTGCAGTATGCGGCGAGGGTGTCGAGGATGTCGTCGGCGGTCTTGGTCCAGATGAACGGCTTGGGGTTCTTGTTCCACTCGTTGATCCAGCCGCGGATGTCGCGTTCGAGTTCGACGACGCTGCGGTGGGCCGAGCGGCGGAGTTTGCGGGAGGTCAGCTCGGCGAACCAGCGCTCGACGAGGTTGAGCCAGGATGCCGAGGTGGGGGTGAAGTGCAGGTGGAAGCGAGGGTGTCGAAGCAGCCACTTCTTGACCGGCTCGGTCTTGTGGGTGGCGTAGTTGTCCAGGACCAGGTGGAGTTCGAGGTGCTTGGGGACGGCGGCGTCGATGACCTTCAGGAAGCGGAGGAACTCCTGGTGGCGGTGGCGGCGGTAGTGCTGGGCTATGACCGAGCCGGAGGCGATGTCCAAGGCGGCGAACAGGCTGGTCGTGCCGTGCCGGACGTAGTCGTGGGTCATCTTCGCCGGCGTGGTCAGTGCCATCGGCAACACCGGCTGGGTCCGGTCCAGGGCTTGTATCTGCGATTTCTCGTCCACCGCCAGGACCAGGGCGTTCTCCGGCGGGGACAGGTAGATGCCCACCACGTCACGGACCTTGGTCACGAACTGCGGATCAGTCGACAGCTTCCACGTTTCCACGATGTGCGGCTTGAGGCCGAAGGCCCGCCAAATTCGCGAGACGGCCGACTGCGACATCCCTTCCGCCTCGGCCATCGAACGCGTCGACCAGTGCGAATCACCTGTCGGCGGCGTCTGGCCGAGCGTCCTGGCGACCAGGGCTTCGACCTGCTCGTCCGTGATCCTTCGCGGTGCCCCCGAGCGAGGCCGGTCCACCAGACCCTCCAGCCGGTCCGCGGCAAACCGGGACCGCCACTTGCGCACCGTCTCCCGCGAGATACCCAGATCGTCCGCGACCCTCGCGTTCGACCGCCCTTCAGCGCACGCCAGCACGATCCTCGACCGCAGCACCAGCGCCTGCGACGCGGTCTGCTTGCGCAACCAACCCCGCAGCAC